>JBHIBA010000598.1:0-1521 GCA_046758845.1 Nitrospinota bacterium | reverse complement strand
TGCGCAAGCGCGCCGAGCTGCTCGCCCACATCCAGAACACCGCCAGCCAGTACACGCTGCCCGCCTTCGGCAAAAAGATCGCCTACAAAGGCAACCGCATGGACGTGGCCGACCGGTTTCCCGACCCAGAGGTCCGCAAGAGCATCGAGACCGACCTCGCCCTGCTCGCTCACTACGATCAGCTGCTGGGGCCCCTCGAGCTCCACCTCACCCGCACCGCCAAGGTGCACGACGTCAACGCCTTCTATCGGCTGCGCTCCGTCCCGGGGATCGGCAAGATCCTGGCCCTGGTCCTGCTCTACGAGATCCACGACATCCACCGCTTCCCCCGGGTGCAGGACTTCGTCTCTTACTGCCGGCTGGTCAAGTGCGCCAAGCTCTCCGATGGCAAGCACTACGGATACTCGGGAAAGAAGATCGGCAACGCGCATCTGAAGTGGGCCTTCTCGGAGGCCGCCGTGCTCTGCCTGCGCCAGAACCCTCCCGCCCAGCGGTACGTGGCCAAACTCGCTTCCAAGCACGGCAAGCCCAAGGCCCTCACCATCCTGGCCCACAAGCTGGGCCGGGCCGTCTACTATCTGCTCCGCCGCGAGCAAGCCTTCGATGCGAAGAAATTCTTCCGAGTCACCGCGGACCGTACGCCGGATCGGGTACGCTCCGCCGACGTTGATTCCGTCGTCCCGCATGGGCGGGAGGGGAACAAGTCTGGCCGCGATGGCGTGGCCCCAAGACGCTCTCCGGGCGTCACGAAAGGCCCGAGGGTCATGATGACCGCGAGTCCGCGCGGCTACACGAGCTCGAGGGGCACGGGAGAGCCGGCCGTCTAACTGGACCCGCGCCAAGGGACCGAGTCCACCCGCGATGCCGCCTGTCTCTTGCGGCCCCGACCGCGCGCTGGCATCTGGACGCGAAGGTCCCGGAGTCCCGTGCGTTGATTGGACTCCTGTGCCCGCTCGAGATCTTCTCGGCCCCACGGGGGGTGAGCCCTCCCACCTCCGCGGCGCACCTCGAGCCGCGGAGCCCGGGAAAGCCCCGAAAATGGCCGAACCGGGGGGATAGGAAGATATAGGCCGCGCCCTCCAAACGCGTCCTAGGGGCCTCTCCGGCCTCGCGCCGCCAGAGGCTTCCCTCGCCACGCGGGGTTTTGGCCTTGGGAGGACCTGGATGAGGCTCCACAGGCGGTCTTGCGGAGAGAGAGAATCGCCCCGGCCTCCTCAGGCGGGGGCGCAGTCTAAGGGGAATCGGAGAGAACACATGGCGCCTTGACCCTGAACATCTTCACCCGTGCGCCCAAGAGCTGTGGGCTGCCCCTCACCCGAGCCGGGAGCTAACTGGGACTGGTCTCGCGCCAGAGCCCGCCCGCGTTGAGTCGGCCGGCAGGAGGGCACCGATGAGTTTCTAGGCCGCGGAGAGTGCATTCCGCTCTCCGCTCTGGGGACGGGACAAGTGTTCGCCGTCGCCAGATTGAGCGTCGATAAGTGTTTGGTGCAGACCACAGTGTCTGACGCCGCTCTCGGAAAT
>JBHIBA010000597.1:0-1535 GCA_046758845.1 Nitrospinota bacterium | reverse complement strand
TCGCAACGAAGGCGTTTAATCTCAGACAGCCATTGCTTCGTGAGGCGGACTGACTGCGGGAATAGTAATGGTCTTCGCCTATTACAATCGGCTGACGCGCGCCCAAAAGCGCATCTACCAGAAGAGTGACGAGATCCGTGCCATCCCTCTCCCCCAGGCGGAACAGCTCCACCAGCTCATCGAGGAGCTCGCCGAGGCGCTGGAACGTGAGGACCGTCGGAAGACCGAGGCGGTTTCCCAAGAACTCGTATCCGCCCTTACGGCCAGGCTCAAGGTGAACCCTGTCCAGGTTGAAGCGTTGGCGGCACGCCCCTCCCGGAGCTGGGGCGAACTCCACGGACTGTATACCCCCGCCGAGGGCCGTAGACCCCCGCGGGTGACCGTCTGGATGCGGACGGCGCAACGCCGTCAGGTCGTGGCCTTCCGGACCTTCCTCAGGACCCTCCTACACGAACTCTGCCATCACTTCGATTACGAACTCCTCGGACTCACAGAGTCCTTCCATACCGAGGGTTTCTATCGGCGGGAATCCAGCCTCTTCCACCAACTCGTCGGGAACCGCCCCGACCGTGTCTCCCCCCCCCTCTAACAAGGCGAGAAAATCGCCTTGACACCGGTTCGGCCCAAGGCGAGGATAAAGCCCAAATTCATGTGAGGCCATACGACAGGAGACGGCATAAGCGAAGATGCTGAAAGTACCTGAAATAAGGCTACATACGCGGCTCACCCACCCGGGAAGCGCGGGCCTGATGCCGCAGCAAGAGAAATCCTGAACGCTTATTCGGAACTAGCTAATTCATAGTTGGACAGCAGCATCCAATTGCGCTATCTTCGAGGGAATAGGAGGACCCGTATATGAGATACAAGATCGCACTCCAAAAGACGGACGAAGGTTACAGCGTATCCGTCCCTGGCCTTCCAGGCTGTTGGTCCCAAGGGGCCACTGAGGAAGAAGCTCTCGAAAATATCCAGGATGCCATCCGGGAGTACCTCGCGGTCCGCGACGAGCTTTTGAAGGGGACCGTCGTCCGAGAAGTTGAGGTTGGCTCGTAGTCGTGCCGAAGATCCCCGGTGTCAATCATCAAGACGCCGTGCGGGCTTTGCAGAAAGCTGGGTTTCGCGTGGTCCGGCAAGGCAAGCACGTTGTGATGACCGATGGAGTCCGCATTCTTACCATTCCGCGACACAATCCCGTCAACGCCTTCACCATGGGTGGGATCGTGCGAGACGCAGGGCTCACCGTGGAAGAGTTTAAGAAGCTTCTGTAAAGCTCTCTCTTCCATCTAACAAATATTTGTCGCTGCAGCCTTTCAGGCACTGAGCTACCCCCCATTTGGAATTGAGCTGGCCAGGAACCCCGGCGGTGTGCCATCGAAAAGAAGAAGAGAAAAAGGTGTCAACACCTTTTTCTGATTCTGGGCAAGAAGCCATCGTGAACGGTGTATACTGTCCCCGCCAATACCGCGGTGGCCGCCGACCGTTATACGGCCCCCGCGGTCGAGATTGTTCCCTGCAAAATGAGCTTATTGCTTAGA
>JBHIBA010000596.1:0-1539 GCA_046758845.1 Nitrospinota bacterium | reverse complement strand
GGGGCACAGTGACACTGGGTCTTCTCTCACGGCGAGCTCGTCGTCTACAGGCAAGCGGTAGCCGTTACGACGAAACGCTTCTCCAAAAGCGTTTCGCTTAGGGATCATTGTGTGACAGGTTTGACAGCCGGTGCGGTACTTCCTGGAGAAAGTAGGAATTGCATGCGCACTTTCGGCCCAGATCGTCGTCAGGAAAACCCCTAACATGCCCCCCACAATCCACTTCGCCATCGCTGGTTTCATCACCGCTGGCTTCATGCTCCGTGTCTCCCGACCCAGGGGGTGACGCACCCTATTTATGACTGCGGCCGTCCGATTTCGAGGTGCAATCTTCGAGGTCGAGAGTTGGAACGCGCCTGCTTGCCGGAAAGTCCTTTGTCGTGGCCTTGCACGGTCGATGCGGAAACCAACGGTCATCCGTCGTCGATCTACCCGGACCGGTATGGACCCGGTTTATTGCCGAGCTGAAGAATGTGACTCTCGATGCTTTCCCAAGAGTGGAGGGGCGCGCGGCCCGACCGCGCGGAGGGGGGCCGCGGCGCATGTCGACGGCCCACCGGAGCGGTGGCAGGGCGGCGACGGAAACCGCGGTCCCTCCCGCCGGCGGAAAGACCCCCCGGGACGGCGCGCCCTGGCGTGAACCTGTTTTCCCGCAGGTTCATATCCCCGTCTCGGGCAGTGCAAGACGCAAAAGGCCCATCCCGGAGGATGGGCCTTCGCGGCATTGGTTGCGGGGGCAGGATTTGAACCTGCGACCTTCAGGTTATGAGCCTGACGAGCTACCGGACTGCTCCACCCCGCGCCCATCGCGTCCGAGCCGCGTCGATCAAACTCCGATGGATGTCATTGTGAGGTCTCCGCCGGTCTCGGGTTGCCTTCGGCTTCCGGGTCTCGCGCGCTTCGAAGGCCTGGCGACGACCTACTCTCCCACGCGTCATCACGCAGTACCATCGGCGCTGAGGGTTTTCACGGCCGAGTTCGGGATGGGATCGGGTGTTTGTCCCCCCGCTATAACCGCCAGGTCGTCGAACCGCGCCGAGCCCATAGCCGCTGAACCCCTTTCCTTGGCGCCCGCGTGGGGCTTGTCCCTGTGCGTGGAAAGGGCTGAGAAAGGCATCAAGCCGATCGAGCGATTAGGACCAGTTAGCTTCACGCGTTACCGCGCTTCCACACCTGGCCTATCAACGTGGTCGTCTTCCACGGCTCTCAAGGGAGAACTTATTTTGAGGGGGGCTTCCCGCTTAGATGCTTTCAGCGGTTATCCCTTCCGCACTTAGCTACCCGGCAGTGCGGCGGGCGCCACAACCGGTCCACCAGAGGTGCGTCCACCCCGGTCCTCTCGTACTAGGGGCAGCTCCTCTCAATTCTCCAACACCCACGGCAGATAGGGACCGAACTGTCTCACGACGTTCTAAACCCAGCTCACGTACCACTTTAATCGGCGAACAGCCGAACCCTTGGGACCTGCTCCAGCCCCAGGATGTGATGAGCCGACATCGAGGTGCCAAACCTCCCCGTCGATATGGACTCTTGGGGGAG
>JBHIBA010000595.1:0-1555 GCA_046758845.1 Nitrospinota bacterium | reverse complement strand
TCGCGGGGCGGAGCCCCGATTTGGGTGATGCGGGAGGCGTGGATGCCGAAAGGTGTGACTCCCCAACGTGTCGAAAGGCTTAGGGCCAGACAGGCTGCTGGAGAATCCCTCTGTGCCTTTGAACTGTGGGAGATCGCCGCAATTGAGGGGTTGGCCAGTGCCGACCCCGATGGTTTCGCTGTCTTCGGTCGTTACCCGAAGGGCTTTCTCGATCACGTCCTGAAACAGCGGCTTCTCGGCGAGGTCCGGCGCGACCAGATCTTGCACGTCTGTTCAGGGACTCTAGGTCCCGAGGAACGGTGGACGGTGGACATTCGGCCCGACGCGAAACCCCGAGTCATCGCAGACGGATCCAAGCTGCCGTTCAAAGAACACTCTTTCGCCGCCGTGATGATCGACCCCCCCTACTCTGACCAGTATGCCCGCAATCTGTATGGCACGGACAATCCCAGGCCCTCCTGGTTGCTCCGGGAGGCCGCTCGCGTGGTCATGGCGAACGGGCGCATTGGACTCTTGCATATCGCAGTCCCGTTTGCCCCACCGTACTGTCACCTGGTCACTGTCTATGGCGTCTCCACGGGCGTAGGCTTCCGGATTCGGGCCTTCACGGTATGGCAGAAAGAACAAGCCCGACTCTTTGAGGACGATGCACCGCTTCTCAATCGACAGAGGTGAGAGGTGGCCAGCAAGCGCACCACGGAAACCGGGTTCTGGACCTCCATGAGCCTGAAAGGCGCAGGTCCCGTCAACCGCTGCTTCTTCCAGTGGACCATGACGGGGCCCCGATCGAACTACGCGGGCCTCTTCCGCCTGTCCTGGGACGACTGCATGGACGAGTGCGAGCTGACACGCCGGCAGATCCAGGCCGCCCTGACGGAAGGCGCCCGCCGGGAGTTCATCTGCTATGACCAGCAGACCCGTGTGGTGTGGGTCATCAATCGCCTCGCCCACGAGTTCCCGGATCAGAAAATGAGCGAACGCCAGCGGGGGGGCATCCGCCATATCGTCACAGATCTGCCGAAGTGCGCATTATTGCTGGATTTTTGCCGCCATTATCAGTCCTGGGGAGACCCATTCGAGACCCTTTGCCAAACCCTTAGCCAGACCCTTTCTAACCCCATGCCAAAGGGACAGATCTCTTATCCTAGTTCTAGTTCTATTCCGAGTTCAGTTGTAGGGTCCGAACGCCCGGCGGCGTCGGACCCATCCCCAGACCCTTCCTTGGACCCTTCGCTTCAGGCCGTACTGCGGGAATGCCCGCACCTCCAGCTGATCGCCAACGGGAGCGCCTCGGAGTTCTGGGATCAAATCCTCGGCGCCCTGGAGCCCTACGCCGTCTCCTCGGCCTGGCTCCTGACCAAGATCCGGCGATGGAACCAGTGGTTTGCGGACCACCCGGGGCGTCGATCGCGCAAACGGGAGAAGCTCCAAAGCCGGTTGATGGGCTGGCTGGAGAAGGACCTGGAAACCTTGGCGAGGAAGCGATGAGACGAAAACTCAAAGAGCCCGAAGGGCTCGGCGTGGAATGCCCGACGCCCCGCTGCGCCGGGCGGCT
>JBHIBA010000594.1:0-1587 GCA_046758845.1 Nitrospinota bacterium | reverse complement strand
TGGAGGAGATGCTGGTCTCGGAGTCCCTGCTGGAAGAGGCCCGGGCGCACCCCCGCCTTGAGGTCGCGGCCGGGCCCGACCCCATGGCCTTCGACGGGGAGGGAAACCTCCTCCCCTGCTTCGGCTGAACCCGCTCCCGGCGGCGGCCATGGAACGGCGCCAACTGGCCTCCCGCATCGCGCCGCCATGAGGGGGCGGGAATCTTCAGCGTCCCTCGCGCGTCTTTTGAGCTGGAAAAAATCAGAGGCGTGAAGAGGGTCGTCCACCTGGCCCGGCAGAACGCTCCGCAGGAGGTCCAGCCAGCTTGAACGGTTATATGGAATCGCTCCCAGGGAATCGAACATGAGCTATTTCGTCATCTGCCTGGTCGCGCTGGTGGTTTCCACGCTGACGCTATTTTCTGGCTTTGGGTTGGGCACCCTCCTCATGCCGGCCTTTGCGATTTTCTTTGATGTGGAGTTGGCGATAGCGGCGACCGCAGTCGTTCATCTGGCCAACAATCTCTTCAAAGCGTCCCTCATCGGTTCGAGAGCGGATTTCAACATCGTGGCGAGATTCGCCGTTCCCGCGTTCCTGGGCGCAGCGGTGGGAGCGTGGCTGCTGGGCGAAATTGCGGGGCTTCCAACCCTCTACCGGTACCATTTGGGCGCACGCGAGTTCGAGCTCACGGTGATCAAGCTCGTGGTCGCCGTCCTCATCGCCGCCTTCGCGATCTTGGAAATCACGCCCAGGTTCAAAGATGGGGCGTTCGAGAGGAAATACGTTCCGCTCGGCGGTTTGCTGTCCGGCTTCTTCGGTGGCCTCTCGGGTCATCAGGGCGCGCTGCGCAGCGCCTTCCTCATCCGGGCCGGGCTGGAAAAAGAGGCCTTCATCGGGTCGGTGGTGGCTTGCGCCGTGGTGGTGGATATCTCTCGCCTGACCGTGTACGGGGCCACTTTCTTCCCCAGGCATTTCTCCACCCTGGCAGCTGAAGGCGGGATGGGCCTTCTTCTTGCTGGCTCGTTGGCGGCGTTCGCGGGCTCGTTCATTGGCGTCAGGCTTCTCAAGAAAGTCACCATGCGGAACGTGCGCAATATCGTGGCCGCCATGCTCTGGCTGCTCGCCATCGCGCTGGGCACGGGATGGATTTAGCACGGCAGGCCTCGGCGCCCTCACCTTTCCAGAGGAAAATCGCTGCGCCCGGCTCCACCCGCGGGTCGTCTGGTGCGGACGGTGACACTCCCGAACGAGGTCACATATTGGTTCCCCTCACGACCCCGCGGGAGAAGCTCACCAAAATCGGGGCGAAAGTCGGCCGGCATGGGTTCCGCGTCATGTTCCAATCGCCAGCGCCCAGGGCCCTGCCTCGGCCGAGAGCCATTTTCGGATTGCATTGAACGCGGGCTCGTCCTAGAAACGCGTCACCGAAGGAGCCGCGCGGGAAATGTCCGTCGGACCGGCCGCCGCCGGCGCGAGCGGTCTCCAGAAACGGCGTGCCGTTCGGCCGGTCTGGCGGGAGCGCCCGTGTGACCGCTCCCCCCTGGAGGTCTTCCAGATCCTCGCCGCGCGGGGGGAGCGACCGATGTTCCTGTATTCCGGGGACGGTTT
>JBHIBA010000593.1:0-1589 GCA_046758845.1 Nitrospinota bacterium | reverse complement strand
TGAAGCAGCTCCGTAAAGATGCCGAGGAGATCTTCCGGGCGGCTCTCCATGCCGTGGACCCTTACGAGGCGGTCCGCCAATACGTCCGACTGGACGGGGAGGTTCTGCACATAGGCGAAGAAAACCTCGCGTGCCCGAAGAACGTCCACATCGTGGGGTTCGGAAAAGCGGCCGCACCCATGGCCCAGGCGCTGGAAGACATCCTGGGCGATCGGCTCGTCGGCGGGTCGGTGACCGTCAAGGAGGGGCACGCGCTGCCGTTGCGGCGCGTCCGGGTGGTGGAGGCCGCGCACCCCATCCCGGACGCCCGTGGTCTGGCGGGAGCAAAAGAGATCGTCCAAACCTTGCACGCCCTCGGCGAAGAGGACCTCGTTTTTTGCGTCATCTCAGGCGGCGGCTCCGCCCTTCTTCCCTTCCCGGTGGAAGGGGTGTCTTTGGAGGACAAGGGGGCGGCGACGCAGGCCCTGATGGACTCGGGCGCGACCGTCCATGAGATCAATACCGTGCGGAAACACCTCTCCCGCGTGAAGGGGGGACAACTGGCGCGCCTGGCGCATCCGGCGCGGCTGATCTCCCTGGCCCTTTCGGACGTTGTGGGCGACGACGCCGACGCCATCGCTTCCGGGCCGACGGTTCCCGATGGCACGACCTTCGCCGCTGCATTGGAGATCATCGAGCGGCGTGGCATCCGAAATCGCTTGCCCGGCTGCGTCGTGCGTTACTTGGAAGCCGGAGCGGCCGGCCGCTTGCCGGAAACCCCAAAGGCCGATGATCCGGTTTTCCAGCAAACGCATTATGTCCTGGTGGGGAACAACGCGCTGGCCCTGGAGGCCGCGGCCGAGGCAGCCGTCACGCGCGGATATGACACGATGATCCTTTCATCTTGCATCGAGGGAGAGACGAGGGAGGTGGCGCGGGCCCACGCCGCCATCGCCCGAGAGATCCGGACGAGCGGCCACCCCGTGGCGCCGCCAGCGTGCATCCTGTCGGGGGGGGAGACGACCGTGACACTTCGCGGGGGGGGAAGGGGGGCCGCAATCAGGAGTTCGCCCTGGCGGCTGGCATCCACATGGCGGGACTGCGGGACGTCCTGATGCTGAGCGCGGGGACGGACGGAACGGACGGCCCAACTGACGCGGCCGGGGCGGTCGCCGACGGAACGACGGTCGAGCGGGCCGAGGCCCTGGGGCTGAATCCGAAAGCCGCTTTGGACGGGAACGACGCCTATCCCTTTTTTCAGAAACTGGGCGACCTCATCATCACCGGTCCCACCCGGACCAACGTGATGGACGTTCGCATCCTTCTGGCGGGTCGCTGAATCGCGCCGGACCCGGGGACTCAGCGTTAGAATAGTCGAGAACAACTGGCTTCTTTCCTCTCTCCGATTCCATCATGGAAGGCTGCTGAAAAGCCCTCTTCCGTCGAAGCGATTGCGCCTTTGCGGAATCGAAACTCGCTCAATCCGATTCGTCGTAGGGGAGGGCCTTGCGCCCTCCCGTTTCCCCGAACGGACGATAACCGATTATGTTATGCGCTGCTAGTGTGCCGTCCCGGAAATTCATTTCAAAAGTTCTTGAGGTGAAGTAGGC
>JBHIBA010000592.1:0-1599 GCA_046758845.1 Nitrospinota bacterium | reverse complement strand
GTCCCGAGCGCAGCCGAGGGAAGCGCCCCCCACGACTATGCCCGCACGCAACTGCCCAAAAAGCGCCCCGCGCGAAATTCGATGCCAATTCGAGAGTGGAGAACCCTAGTCAGGGTTTCGGACCTCGTGGGAGAAGAGGTCGACATCGGTTGGAAGCGGCTGGTGAAGGAAGGGCCGCGCGTCTTTCCCCATATAGTCAGCGACCCGCTGTCCCGCGCCCACCACCTGATACTTGTACGTGACGAGGCCCTCGAGACCCACGGGTCCCCGGGCGTGAACCTTCTCGGTGCTGATCCCGACCTCCGCGCCCAAACCGTAGCGGTACCCGTCGGCGAACCTCGTTGACGCGTTCCACAACACGCTGGCCGAATCCACTCCCTCAAGGAACGCCTGGGCCGCCGCCGGGTCTTCCGTGACGATGGCATCGGTGTGCTTGGAGCCGTGACGGTTGACGTGCCCGATCGCCTCCGCCAAGTCGGGAACGATGCGGATGGAAAGAATGAGGTCCAGATACTCCGTGTCCCAGTCCTCCTCCGAGGCGGGGAGAGCGTCCGAGACGACGGACCGGGTCTTCTCGCACCCCCGGACCTCCACGCCCGCTTCTCTCAAAGCCCGCACGACCGCCGGGAGGACCTCGGCCGCCACTCCCTCGTGAACCAGAAGGGTCTCAATGGTGTTGCAGGCGGCCGGGTAGTTGGTCTTCGCGTCCACGGCGAGTTCCACCGCCATCTTCACATCGGCCGTCCGGTCCACGTAGAGGTGACAGATCCCGTCGGCGTGGCCGAGGACGGGCGTCCGCGTGTTCCGGCGGATGTACCGGATGAAGTCGTTGCTCCCGCGCGGGACGATGAGGTCCACCAACCCCTCGACCCCCAATAACTCCTTTACTTCCTCGCGGGCCTCCAGAAGCTGGAGGGCGCAGGGGGGAATTCCGCGCGACTCGGCCGCGTCGGCCAAAAGGCGGGCGGTGACGCGGTTGGTGAGGATGGCCTCTTTGCCCCCCTTCAGGATCACGGCGTTCGCCGACTTCAGGCAGAGGGAGGCGATCTGCGGCAGGGCGTCGGGACGGGCTTCGAAGACGGCGGCGACCACACCGAGGGGACACGTGACCCGGCGGAGGACCAACCCTTCGTCCAGCCGGCAGGCGTAGTCGCTCCGGCCGATGGGGTCCGGCTGGCGGCGCACGGCCCGCACGTTCTCCGCCATGGCGGCGACCTTGGCCTCGTCCAGCCCCAGGCGCTTGAGAAGGGCCTGCGTCAACTCACCGCTGCGGACGGCCGCCTCGGCCTCTTTGCAGTCCTCCCGGTTGGCTCTGAGGATCTCCCCGGCGCGCCGTTCGATGGCCTCGGCCATGGTGTCCAACGCAGCGTCGCGGACTCCCGCCTCCACGACCGCGAGGCTCAAAAACGCCCCCCGGGCCTTTTCGCAGACTTCCCGCACACTACTCACGAACAGTCTCCTTTACTCTCTGCAATTTATCTTATGCGACTCAGTATTTCTAGCAGACCTGAAATGTCCGGGGGCACGAGAATGCGGGGGACGCTTTTTGGGCACTTGCGTGCCGGCCGAACTGCGGTTGCGGGGGGCGCTTTTTGAAAG
>JBHIBA010000591.1:0-1607 GCA_046758845.1 Nitrospinota bacterium | reverse complement strand
TGGTCAAAATCGAAGGTCAACTGCGCGGACATCCGTCGTCCCCGAAATAATCACCCTCTACGAGGCACCGCATCTGCTCGGCGGCCCCCCCAACTTCACCCCCAGGTCCGGGGGGCCCTGTGTGGTCTTAACGACGTCTCACCCGCGCCGGGGGGCTCAGGGGTCTTTCGGCGCCACTTCCTCAATAATGCTCCTGGAAAGTGGGGAGGTTCTTGATCCTTTCCAATTCCTCCCGCAGCCTCGTGTTCTCGGCCCTTAACTTATCGTTCAATCGCTCAAGGACATTCACAACGCCGCCCAAGGAAGTCCTGTGCCCGATCTCTATCTCGACTTCCTCTGAGAGACTAGCCAGCTCGGCACGGAGGGCGCGGATTTCTGTCTCAGCCTTGCATAGATCAATCATAAGAGACTCGGAGGAAGTGAGGTTGTTACGAAGACAAAATTTCCGGCGTTTTAGTTCAGTCTTTGCCTCATCATCCAACCTCATAAGTCTGTTCCTTTCCAATGCTCCGCCCCTGGCCCAGGCTCCCCTCGCTGAGCTCTCTCCGTTTCCCACAGCTAAGGCGGTTACGCTGAGGGTGCCTTCACCTTCCCTTCTACCCGACGCCGCCACGCCGCAGGGGCGGAGTTAACCCTCTAAGTGAGCCATCTTTGGGCGGCTCATGCTTGGCATCACCCCCTCTCCACGACCTTGGTACGCAATGCTGTTGGTTTGATCTTCGTTCGGCAACGCCACAAATTCTTCGCTATTTTTGCTGTAACGTACCTTGCGGAATGCGTGCGAGCATTGTCCAGTGGAACGATAAGAAAAGCGGGATGAAATTTTTTGTCTTCTATGTTTTCAAGCCAGATTTCCCATGCCCGACCACCCATTATCTTCCTCCTTCTTTTTATCCACCCCCGCAGGATTTTCGCCTACCGGGCCAGTGCGCAGATCCGGCCTGCCCGCCTCAGCTCGTGGGCACCCGCGCGCGGATGGCGAACGCAGATCGTGGCAGGATACGGCGCGTGCGAGTTTGCGCCGCCCATCGTCGATCTGGCATCCCGCTCCCTACGTCCTCTCTCGACCATCCCGGCCTCCCAGGCCAGCGCGGGCGGGGGGTGGAAATCAGAACGAAAACAGCGCCTCACCGGCCCGCACCTCGGAGCCGTTCACCTCCGCAGGGCCCTATCAACGGGGCGGCAAAACCACGTTTTCTCCGACCAGATGAACAGACTTGATGTTTGGGGCATAGCACCACGCTGGGCCAGAGAAGCCGTTTTTGCGGAAAGCAGCCATGGCGTAGCGACTGGCAGTTTCCGGGTGCCCGGCCACAACCCAAAATGTCTCCTCTTTAGACATGCCAAAATAGTCAGGCTTGCCGTCTTGGCCGATCACCACCTGGTAGATATTCATTCTTCTCTCCCTCCAACTTTGGAGAAGTGGCCGCGAGGCGCAAACTAGGCATTCAGATCCCTCTCGCTCACCTCCAAAGCTCCTGCCAGCAGACAGATGGTCGTGCGGTAGGGTTTCCTCTTCCCATTCTCCACCGCATACACCGTCTCGGGCGAGAGAAGCGCCCGCTCAGCCAATTCCTTCTGGCTCCACCCCTTCGCCCGCCGGAGCC
>JBHIBA010000590.1:0-1644 GCA_046758845.1 Nitrospinota bacterium | reverse complement strand
GTCGCGTACAGGATGCCGTTTTCCGGCATGACCCCACAGGCCGTCAAGGCACCCACGTCGATCTGGGTGACTTCCATGTCCGTCCCGTTGTCGCCGTCGTAGAACTTCTCTGTGCGGACCGCCTTTTTCCCCTTGGTATCTTTACACTTGTTGATATCGACTTTGTTCCCGGCTTGGTCAAAGGCCTTTTTGCCATCGATGATCAGGCCCGCTTTGTATTGCATCTTGGCCGCCTTGAGATCCGGGGTATCCGAGGAATCACCTTTCTCGATCATGAGATGCGAGGACGTAGGCGCGTCGTTCGGGTCGTATAATGCATCCGGGATCGGGGGGATAATCTCCTGGACCCCCATGGCGCTATCCTGGACCTGGCCGCCGAAGGTGCTCAACGCCGCGGTCTTCCAGTCGGTCTCCGCCCAGGGATTGGTGAAATCGTAGTCGTACTCGTGATCGAAATTGAGGGTCTGATAGGTCCCGCTGGCGTCCTTGATTTGGACCGTACCCTTGCCGCGGTAGGTCGGGTCGCTCATGGAGTGGCGATAGATGTTCCCCGTTGAGGTCACGTACGAGTCGATCTGTAAGCCATACATGGTCCCGAGGTGGATGTTGTCGTTCGCATGGATCCGGCCGGTAAAGGTCATTTTCGGGCCCGGGAACAACTGCAGGGGTTTGTCTTTCCCGTGGAAGATCCCGAATTGGAAGAGGGGGATCCCCACATACTGGACCTTCTGGCTCAGCTGGGCGCGACTCCCACGCGGCCCACGGACCGTGGCCGTAATAATGTAATCGGTCGTGTCGGCGAACAGCCCGTTGTAGGCGCCGCCGCTGAGCGTGGTTCGATACTCGTAAGGCAGCGCCGTCCGGACCCGCGCCACCTGGAAGGCGTCGAAGGTGTAGCTCGGGTCAGTGAGTGCCGGGGCAGCCAACTTAGCCAAATCAGCACCGGACGGGGTCGGATTTGCCCGGAGAAGCGTTTTGAGACTAGACACCCCCGACTCGAGTCCGGCTTCGGCCGCATAGAAGGCCGCGGTGTGATTCCGGTAGTTGCTCGCAATGGTGTCCTCGGTCCGGGCCGTCATTAGAAACGCAAGCCCCAGCACGGCCAGAACAGCCATCACGAGCATCGATATGACCAGGACTGTACCCTGTTGCTCATTCAAGCATGGGATACGGCCTCTCATCGATCTCCCCTTTCGGGTGGCCCCCGTACTGCTGGCGCAGCCACCCCTCAAAGAGAGAGCTATCTTAGCAATCTCTGTGCCAAGAGCTGCTAGCGCAACGTGCTGAAATATAAGACTTTCCTATTGTCGGTTAATGCCCCAGGCGTCGATTTCTGGGCAGCTGTCGGGAAGGAGATAAGGAGGGTCTAAAAAGGACACAGACGGGAAAGAGACTGGTGGAATCACAAGGGGGCGAATGCAAATAGTGAGGACGTCGAGCTGTGGTCGATCAGGATTCTTCGTCCGGGGCGGTGTCCGGTCCTGCCTCAGCGCGCTTGAACCACCGGCGGATGCTCTGGGGATTGTCTTTATCGAGGTCCCCAACGCGGCTCGGATCGAGGGACCAAACGTGCCACCATTTCCCCCGTCACCTTGACCGCGCTGTGGGAGTATGGTAAGCAGGGATACAATGCGTTGCCTTCAC
>JBHIBA010000589.1:0-1696 GCA_046758845.1 Nitrospinota bacterium | reverse complement strand
CACCCCCGTCTTTGGTGATAATGACTCCATCTGCCCCGAGGATATCCCCAGCCAAGCGGGCCACGAACTCCGCGTTCAAGGCCTTCTCCTCAAATAACTTGTGGTGGTTCGCAACGATGCATCCCGCAAAGAAAATGGATTGTCCGTGGGCCTCGTAAAGCGTGCGGATGATCCCATTGTTCAGGTTATCATAGGTTGTATTCTTGGTTGGCCGACTGAAACCGGACCATACAATGGCGCCGTCCATTACTTCGTTCGGGTGAATCGGGGTGGGAACAAGCCCGCGAGTATCCTTCCCGTAGAGGAGCATGTCTCTTAGCTCACCATGAGAAAAGAGAAAGTAGACGTGGACAACCCTGGGAAGGGATGGGCCAGGGTCGTCTGCTCGGGCAAAAGAGGAAAGTTCGAATTGCCTCGAAAGCTGTGGCTCCTTTGTTCGGGTCACTTCGCCAAGGAAAAGGGAAGCTCGGACCCCGGCCTGAACCGCTGCTTTAGCAAACTCGGCCCGGCTTAAGCCCTCGGTGGGAGTCAGGCTCAAAACCACAGTCTCCAGCCTAGCGTAATCACTCAGGTCCGCGCACGGCCCTGCCATATCCAGAAGAGCATCCTCGGCTCCTTCCAGGGGTCCGCACGTCATGACGCACATGCCTTTCAGGGCATTGGTAGTTCCGTCCCCGACAAGCTTCGCAGGTCCAAGGATCCCGGGAAAGGTCTCCCCACTGTTCGTTGTCTTGATTCGGGGTTCAAAGACATCGAGGATATTGATAATGCGGCATGATTCGCCCGGGTGGACCATGTCAATTTCGACAGAGCCAAGACGCTTGTCCTGCATAAGCAGGTCCTCTATTTCCTTTCGATTGAGAAGAAGCAGGCGGCCGTTGAGTTCCATTTTATGGGAGTCCTCGATTTTGTCAATCGGGAATGAGTTCAGTTTCAAATTCATCCTAACCTGTCCTTTACCAGCCGTACCCTACCGCCACAGAATCACGTCCAGAAGAGGGTTGACCAGATACCAGTCAAATGACTGGAGCCCGAGCGACTTGGCGATCACTCCCGGCGGTAAGGGAAATCCCAAGGCCATCTCGAAACCGGCAAAGAAAAAGAAGTAAACTACGAAGCCATAAAGGATGCTCATTTTCCAGGACTCGCGCGCCTGGAACCGTAGGAAAGCCGGACTCATCAGTAGCCCTCCCACTTTGAATCCGAATAACCACAAACCCAGCGCGAAGGCAAGGATCCAAGCCGAAATGGAGAGGGTCCTTTGGTGTATGAGCTCCGTGTCGAGCACCGCTCCGGCTTCAGCTTTTCCACCTGGCTCACCTTGGATAGCGTCGACCTCCGGGTCCACGCGCTGGCAAAACGCCCTCCAAAAGGCGATCCCAAATTGCACTAGCGCCAGTGCTAGAGCCGGAAAGCCGATCGCCCACGGGAAAAACCGGGTGAGAAACGGCCATTCCCGCGCCTCCCATACGACCCAGATAAAGAGGAGTACCAGGAAAGCGCTGATCAGAACGTCATTCCTCGCTCGTGGCAATCGCCCCCTCCTCTAGTCCACTACGCCTAGCAATCATTGCTTGGATGTTCGGCAAGAACAGCACCGCAAAAATAATCACCATGATCACGACGACGATCGGCCTTAACAGAAACCCAAACCCGTAGATGCGGTAGGAGATGAACAGGTTCCGCTCGATCAATA
>JBHIBA010000588.1:0-1703 GCA_046758845.1 Nitrospinota bacterium | reverse complement strand
TTCTCAGGCCTCGGACAAGCCCAAATTTTGATTCGATGGGGGGTCTTGACAGTCCGATGAGCTGGGACTACCGTCGTGTTACTCCGGGCGTCCAGGAAAGGCTGATGCGCTCAGTGGGAGCCAGTCTCACCGGGGTAAGAGGCAGCAGCCCCGTAGCTTGGATGGCAGGGGGGAGGGATACCGAACCTCTGAAGCCCATCGACAAAGCCATCGTTAGGATGCGAGGGCGTCCCTCCGGCGTGGGAGCGGTAGCACGGTGACGAGGGCGCATCGAGCAACCGGAGAAGGCCTCCTCGTCCCAGCGCGAAAGCGGTGGAGCCGGCTTGGCCCTATAATCAGGGACCCTGGGAAGCGCGCGGGCGACGAGAGGCTGGCGGAGATCACGAGATTCCCCAAAGAGGAGGTGGTGGAAATCCCTGGATCACCCCGAGTTTCTAGCGTGTCGCGACTGTTGCGACGTTGAAAGTGGCTGATTCGAAGGAGGTTACGATGAGAAAGGGCACCGCAATTGGCTGTTTGGCGCTTTTCGTCATCCTCCTTGTGGCGCTGGCTCCTGCCCTAGTGCCCCTTCCCCACCTGACCCCGTCCACGGCGCTCGCCCAAACCAAGATCGTGTGGAAGGTGCAGACCACCTGGGTCACCGGGATGACGCTCTACCGGGACGCCCGGGAGATCGCCGCCCGCGTCGAAGAGATGAGTGGAGGACGACTCAAGTTGGAAGTTTTCCCGGCGGGGGCGATCGTTGGAGCCTTTGAGGTCTTAGATGCTGTCGAGACGGGGCTCGTGGACGCGGCCCACGGCTGGCCGGGGTACTGGGCCGGGAAGAACACCGCGGCGGTGTTCTTCGGCGGCACGCTCGGAGGCCCCTTCGGCATGAGGCTCGAAGACTACTACGCGTGGCTGTACGCCGGGGGCGGTGAAGACCTCTACAACGAGGTCCTTGAGAAGGACCTGAAACTAAAAAACGTGATGGCGTTGCTGCACCCCGTATGCTGTCAGGAGCCCCTGGGCTGGTTCACAAGGCCTATCCGGTCCCTGAAGGACTTTCAGGGCATGAAGATGCGCAGCTCCGGCATCGGCGTCGACATGCTCAACGAGCTGGGGGTCTCCGGGGTGGTCCTGCCGGGGGGCGAGGTTCAGCCGGCCTTGGAACGGGGTGTGGTGGACGGCGTCGAGTGGAGCAATCCCGCCACGGACGTCCCGTTGGGCTTTCCCCACATCGCCAAGTACTTGGTTGGGCCTTCTGCCCGTCAGCCCTTCGGCGTCCAGGAACTGCTGATCAGCAAAAAGAAGTGGGCGAAGTTGCCCGCTGACCTAAAGGCCATCGTGCGAAACGCCGTCCTGGCCCAGATTCCCATTGCCACAGCTAAAGAGTTCGCCGAGTCCGGGAAGCACTTCGCCGAGTTGGAGTCCAAGTACAAGGTTCACATCATAACCACTCCCCCGGACGTGGTCGAGGCGGAGATGAAAGCCATCGAGAAGGTGCTCAACGACCAGGCGGCGAAGAACCCGACGTTCGCCCGGGTCATGAACCACATGAAGGAGTTCGCGTCGAAGGTGTCTGTGTACCACAACTGGGTCCGGCCACCCCATTCGAAATTCGTCGAACACTATTTCGGCAAATAGAGAGAGAAACCCTGTTACCGGACGGCCCCTGCCTCCCCGGCGCGCCGGGGAGGCAGGGGCTTTCCGATCCACAGAGT
>JBHIBA010000587.1:0-1730 GCA_046758845.1 Nitrospinota bacterium | reverse complement strand
TACCTGTATTCCTTTCAAAACTTGTCCCGAGCGAAGCGCCCCCCACAAACTCTTCCCTCGAAATCCGCTTCTTACAGACCCAGATACGCCCGCCGGACGTAGTCGTCCTCCAGCATATTCTTTCCCGTTCCTTGCCGGGTGAGACGTCCGGATTCTAAGACATAGGCCCGGTCCGTGATCTCCAGGGCGCGGCGGACGTTCTGCTCCACCAGCAGCACGGTGACCCCCTCACGGTTGATAACCTCGATGACCTCGAAGACCTCTTGAACCAAGTTGGGGGCCAGGCCCAGGGAAGGCTCGTCCACCAGGAGCAGCTTGGGGCGGGACATGAGGCTGCGTCCGATGGCCACCATCTGCTGCTCCCCTCCGCTCATGGTGCCCACCGGCTGGTGGCGGCGCTCGTCGAGGCGGGAGAAGAGACGGAAAACCCGCTCCAGGCTCTCCTCCTTATGGGAGCGGGCCTTGGCCGGGTAAGCGCCGAGCTCAAGATTCTCCAGCACGCTCATCCGGGGGAAGAGTCGGCGCCCTTCGGGGATCTGGGAGATCCCCAGGGCCACCACCATGTGGGCGGGCATCCGCTCGATGGCGCGGCCTTCGAACTGAATGGCGCCGGTCTTGGGATGCAGGAGGCCCCCCACCGTCCGCAGGGTAGTGGTCTTGCCGGCGCCGTTGGAGCCGATCAGCGCGGCGACCTCGCCTTCCTCGACGTGGAAAGAAACGTCCCAGAGGGCCTGGACTTCGCCGTAGAAAACCGACACGTCGTGTAGTTTCAGCATCGCTCCTTCGGCAAACGCAAATCGGGGAAATTCAGGCGGTCATCCTTTCGGGCGAGCCCTCAGGCGGGAGCCGCTTGCCCCAGATAGGCCTCGACGACGTCCTCGTTGCGGACGATGTCCTCGGGCTTCCCCTCGGCGATCTTCTCCCCGTGGTGAAGGACGACGACGTGGTCGCTCAAAGTCATGACGGCCTTCATGACGTGTTCGATGAGCAAGATGGTGACGCCTTCCCGCCGGATCCCCTCCAGGGTCTGGAGGATCCGGTCGATCTCGGCCAGCGTCAGGCCGGCGATGAGCTCGTCGAGCAGAAGCAGTCTCGGGCCAGTGGCGAGGGCGCGGGCCAGCTCCAGCCTCTTCCTTTCGATGATGGTCAGGGAGGAGGTCTCGGCTCTCTCCCGGCCTTCGAGGCCCACCAGCTTCAAAAGCTCCACCGCCCGATGCTCCGCCTCGGGCCGATCCGTCGTCCCGTCGCGGCCGTAAAAGATACCGACCAGGACGTTCTCCAGGGCCTTCATCCCCATGAAGGGACGGACGAGCTGATACGTGCGGGCGATCCCCGCCCGGCAGATGCGGTTGGGTCTCCAGCGGGTGATGTCTTGGTTCTGAAAGAGAATCTTCCCTTCTAGTGGGCGATAAAGGCCCGTGATGACGTTGATGAGGCTGGTTTTTCCCGAACCGTTGGGGCCGATGAGACCCAGGATTTGCCCCTCGTTCAGCGTGAGGTCCACGCCGGAAAGAGCCACCAGCCCCCCGAACCGAAGCGTGACGCCTTGCACCTCAAGAAGCGGCATGCGCATGGACTCCGTGGAGAGAAAACCCAATAGCTCGCCAGTATATCACGGCATTTCAGGGACTCCGGGAAACAAGAACCGGGGAGATGGGGATGGAAGCTTGGATTTCCAGGGGGGCTTTTTTGAAAACCAGCCCCCCTGGACCCCCCGGAAAACTTTCTAT
>JBHIBA010000586.1:0-1735 GCA_046758845.1 Nitrospinota bacterium | reverse complement strand
CGGCGATTATGGTACTTGAAACACTGGTATATATCGATAATATCCGGGGGCGGGGAGCGTTTGTCAGACACCCCCCGGAGCCGTTCAAGGTCCGGGGTCGCCGCTATACCAGGGATGAGATAGCCGAGGCAAGCCTTTTGACCCACGAGGTTCGCCTGATCGTCGAGACCCGGTGCGCCTATCTGGCGGCCCAGCGGGCGGGGAAGAACGACATCACGGACCTCGAAATGGTCTTGCAAAAGCTGACGAGCGCCCTCAGGACGGGGGATACGCCTACTGCGGTTCTGGCGGACATCGCGTTCCACAACATCGTTACCCGCTCAACAAAGAATTCTGCCCTCTTGACCCTGATTGCGACCATGGAACCGATCATCACGGAAAACCGTCGAAACACGATTCAGTCCTTCGATAGCGAGGAACTCGTGATTCCTCACCTCAAGATCTACGAGGCGATCAAGCGAAAGGATCCTGATGGGGCTGCTTCGGCGATGGAGCAGCACCTGAAAGAGCTGATGGGGTATCTCTTTCGCAAAGAAGTAGCCTGACCATGTGTCTGATGCGGGGTTGGCCATGGGCGGCCTCGCGGGGAACAGCAGGACGGGATGTGATGTGCTGCCAGCTTCCTCTCCATCAGGTGTCTCGCCTGGCCCGAATCCAGCCTCCCGGGAAGGGGGGCCCACGGAGGCTGGAAGGGGCGAGTCGGCAGAGGCCGGTGCGCGGCCGGATGGGCAAGGCGCTGGCAGGCAGTCCGCGCACCCGAGGAAGAGTGATGATGAGAAGGCAGGGCCTCTCGATTGCTCGGCCGGGGTGCGGGGCTGGGGGCGAACCACATAATCAGACAGAAAGGAGAGGCTATGGATCGACGCACCTTCCTGAAATCGGCAGGAGTCGGAGCAGCGGCAACTGCCCTGGCTGCTCCGAATGTCTGGGCCAAGCCGAAAACCCATCGGTGGCGGATGGTGACCACGTGGCCACCCGGGCTCCCCTTTTACCAGGTCGGCAACGGGAGCGCCGAAGGCTTGGCCAAGCGGATCGAAGAGATGAGCGGTGGGCGAATCAAGATCCGGGTGTATGCCGCCAAAGAGCTCGTCCCGGCCTTCCAGACCTTTGATGCGACCTCGAAGGGGACGGTCGAGATGGGGCACGGCGTGGCCTACTACTGGGCGGGAAAAACGTTTGCCGCACAGTACTTTGGGACCATTCCCTTCGGCATGAATCCGCAGGGCGCCAACGCCTGGTATTATGAGGGCGGCGGGATCAAGCTCTGGGAAGAGGTCTACAAACCCTTCAACCTCGTCCCCATGCCGTGTGGGAACACCGGGATTCAGATGACCGGGTGGTTCAACAAGGAGATCAACAACCTGGCCGATCTCAAGGGCCTCAAGATGCGGATTCCGGGGCTGGCCGGCAAAGTGCTCGCGGCCGCGGGGGTCAACGTCGTTCTCCTGCCGGGGGGTGAGATTTTCCCGGCCCTCGAGCGGGGGGTGATCGATGCGGCGGAATGGGTCGGCCCCTTTCAGGATCGTCGCCTCGGGCTCCATCAGGCGGCGAAGTATTACTATCACAGTGGGTGGCACGAGCCTTCGACGACCAGCGAGCTGATCGTCAACCAGAAGGCATGGAATTCCCTGGATAAGGAGCTCCAGGCAATCGTCCGGGGAGCAGCGACCGAGGCAAACATGCGGGCGATCTCGTGGGCGGACGCCAACAACGCGGCGGCGCTCGACGACTTGAT
>JBHIBA010000585.1:0-1742 GCA_046758845.1 Nitrospinota bacterium | reverse complement strand
GGCCGGGCGCAACCAACATCGTGGGTCCTCTGGCAGAGGCCTTCTATGAGGATTCAGCCATGGTGGTCCTGGTCGGGGCTGGGCCCTCCCAGTGGTTTGACCGGGGTGGGATACAGGAGAGCTATCGCTATGGGCCGGAGGAGTGGATCCAGATAGTGAAGCCCATCTCAAAGAAGGCCCTCATGGTCAATCGCCCGGATACCACGCTGGAGATGTTCGTACGCGCTTATAAGACGGCCTGCACGGGGAGGCCCGGCCCCGTGGTCGTTCAGGTGCCCTTCGACATCCAGAACACCGAGACCGAGGTTGTGGAGATCCCGGACCCCGGGCAGTGGGCCGTCTTCCATCCCGCGGGCCCGGACGTGGAGGGGGTGAGGCGCGCGGCAGACCTCATTTCGGCGAGCAAGAGGCCCTTTGCCTTGGTGAGCACAGGGCTCCTGAACTCGACAGCCTGCGGGGAACTCCTCGAGTTCTCCGAGAGTTTTCAGATCCCGGTGGGGACCACCTTTGTAGGCAAGGGAGCCTTCCCCGAAGACCATCCCCTCTATGTGGGAATCCCGGGGCGCTTCGGCGATGAGCACGGGGTGAAGACCGCTCAAAGCTGCGACCTGCTCATCTCTATCGGAAATCGCTTCACGGATCTCACCACCGCCGCCTGGACGGTCTACAACATCCCGGAAACGACGAAGCTCATCCATATTGATCTCGACCCCGAGGAAATAGCCCGGGTTTATCCCACTGAAGTTGCAATCGTCTCCGACCCTCGCCTGGCCCTGATGGCCCTCATTGACGAGCTCAAGGGACGGGGCTTCAAGGGCGCGGCCGATGACTCCTGGCTTCCCCAGATCAATGCCTGGCGCGCGGAATGGCGCGAGAAGGTGAAAGAAATGCGGGAATCCGACTCCTCCCCCCTTCATTACGCGAGGCTTTATCATGAGGCGGGAGAGGCGATAGGCGAAGTGGATCCCGAAACCTCAATCCTCATCGATACAGGCAGTAGCCTTTGTTTTGCTCCCTCTTTCCTGAAGTCTCCTTCCCGTTTCATCAGCACCAACAATGACCATTTCGTTCGCATGGGCTGGAGTGTCCCCGGACTGATCGGGGCACAGCTCGCCAACCCCGCCCACCCGGCCATAGCCTTTGTTGGCGATGGCTCCTTCATGATGACGGGAACGGCCGTCGCAACTGCGGTCGAATACGGCATTCCCGCCGTTTGGGTCCTCCTCAACAATCGCTCAGTGCAGTTTGAGAGGAGGATGAAGCACATCTATGGGAAGGAAGTGTTTTGTGACTATCGGATTGAGGGGACGGGAGAACTCTGGAACCCTGATTTCGTGAAGATGGCTGAAGCCCTCGGCGCCGAAGCCCTGAAGCTTGAGAAGCCCCAAGAGATCAAGCCCACCTTGAAGAGGGCCCTTGAGGCAGGGAGACCTGTTGTGGTGGATGCGGAGATAGACATCAATATCGAGCCCTATAATCCCACTCCCTTTGCGTATACACCCGATTTCTACAAGAGGGGCCTCGAGAGGCCTCCATTTTAGGGAGGAGATTTAGGCCGGGGCCGATGCCTGGCGGGGACAGGCTCGCCGACATGGGTGCGCGGGTATGGCCGCGCCGCTGATGTCACAGATGAAACGGGAGCGAGCGCACTGCGCCGCGATAGGGTGGAGCGGCCCAGGGTTCACTGAATGAGCTAGCTTCTAAAGGTGTGTAAAAAGGGAAAAGGCGGTGTACCCTTCCTG
>JBHIBA010000584.1:0-1760 GCA_046758845.1 Nitrospinota bacterium | reverse complement strand
CCCAAAAAGCGCCCCCCCCGGCTTATCCGCGTTTGTCGGGCGGCCCGGCCGATGATAGATTGTTTTTTATGGCAATCGCGGAAGACTTGCTGACCAGGCTCCGGGAGAAGATCCCCAAGGAGCGCATCCTCGAGGCTTTCGAGGAGCGGATCACGTACAGCCGGGACGCGACGCAGCGGGCGGAGGCGGTGCCCGACGTGGTTGTGCAGGCCGTCTCGACCGAAGAGGTGGAGGAGGTTGTGCGGCTTGCCCACCGGGAGAGAATTCCCATAACGCCTCGCGGCGCGGGGACCAGCACGACCGGCGGGGCCATCCCCGTGAGCGGCGGGATCGTCCTCGACCTCTCTCGGATGAACCGGATCAAGGAGATTGACACCGATAACCTGCTGGCCGTCGTCGAGCCCGGCGTGGTCACGGCGAAATTCCAGGGAGAAGTGGAAAAGCTGGGCCTCTTTTACCCGCCGGACCCGGCCAGCAAGGCGGCTTGCACGCTCGGGGGCAACGCGGCCGAGTGCGCCGGCGGTCCCCGGGCGGTCAAGTACGGCGTGACGAAGGACTACATCATCGGCCTGAAAGCCGTAACGCCGGCTTTCGGACGTATCCGAACGGGCGTCCGGACGGCGAAGGGTGTGGTTGGCTACGACCTGACGAAACTCCTTGTGGGTTCGGAAGGGACGCTGGGCGTCATCACGGAGATGACCATCCGGCTCGTGCCGAAACCCGAGGCGACGGGGACGATGACGGCGGCCTTCCCCGGAGTCATCGACGCCTCCGAGACGGTCTCTAAGATCATCGCCTCTCGCATCCTGCCTTCGATGCTGGAACTCATGGACCGCTCGGCCGTCCGGGCGGCGGAGGAATATCTGCACGCGGGCCTGCCGGTGGATTCCGGGGCCCTTCTGCTCATCCAGGTGGACGGACCCCCGGAGTCCATCCCCCGGCAGCTTCAGCGAATTCAGGAGATTTGCCGCGAGAAGGGGGCGGACCTCATCCGCGTGGCGGAAAGCCCCGAGGAGGCGGAGACCCTATTCGCCGTGCGCAGGAGCCTGGCCACGGCCATCCTTCGCGTCCGCCCGACGAAGATCAATGAGGACATCACGGTTCCGCGTTCCCGTATCCCGGAGATGATTCGAAGACTCCAGGAGATCAGCGAGCGCCGGGGCCACCTGATCATCACCTTCGGCCATGCGGGGGACGGAAACCTCCACGTCAACGTCATGACCGACGAACGGAACGCCGATGAGATGGCCAGCGCGTTGGAGGCGGTGCGGGACATCTTTGTCTCCACGATTGAGATGGACGGGACGCTTTCGGGAGAGCACGGCGTCGGCCTGACAAAATCGGAGTTCCTGCCCCTGGAGCAGTCCCCCAATCTCATCGAGCTCCAGAAGCAGATCAAGGCGATCTTCGATCCCCGCAACATCATGAACCCCGGAAAGATCTTTTGGCCGGTGAAGCATTGAGTTTTTTGTGGGGGCCTTTTTGAAAGCCGGCCCCCACACCCCCGAAAAACTTTTGACGCCCGAGCCGAAGGGTCATGACCCTTTGGCTCGGCCTGCTCGCGGCGAGGGTGGTATTGCTTCTCGGTTGTGTGTGGGGCGCGGAACTCTTGCTTTGGCCGGATGCCCGTCTGCCTTCGGCAGCCGCAGCATCCGGCCAAGGAGCCACTTTTAGGCAATAGAGCGCCGCACCCCTGGACCCTCGAAAAACTTTTGTTTCGCGAAAGAGGGCGGCCCTGAAGGGCCGCCCTCTTTCGCCTA
>JBHIBA010000583.1:0-1772 GCA_046758845.1 Nitrospinota bacterium | reverse complement strand
GGGAACAGACCGGCATTCCAACCCTCACGACTTCAACGGCAGTCGCGGAGTGCCTGCGTCGGCTCGGGGTTCAGAAGGTCGCAATCTTCACACCCTACACCGACGAACTGAACGAAAGGGAGCGGGCCTACTTTCAGGCAAAGGGCCTCCAGGTCTCCAGAGTCGGTGGGCTGGGGCTCGAAACTAGCGAAGAAAACTACTCTTGCCCGCCCGAGCGGATTCGAGAGCAAGCCCTGAAATTCATGGCGGACGATGACGCCGCACTCTTCATCAGCTGCACGAACTTTCGCGCCTATCCTGTTGCCTCGGCCCTCGCGCGCGAGCTGGGTCGGACGGTGGTCACCTCCAATATGGCCTCTCTATGGGCGAGCCTGGAAAGGCTCGGGCATCCGAAAGCCGATTCGATCCTGGCCGAAGGACGGCCCGAGTAGCCGCGAATGACGGAAGACTCTACGCCAAGGGTGTCGCGGGATGAAGATGAAGAGCGATCCATTTTGAGATAGCTTCGTCGGACACCCAGAGGGGGGGCACCATGAGCGTCGCCGAGCGGTTCGCCGAGTTCATCACCAGAACCCGCTTCGAAGACCTGCCGCCGGAGACGGTGCGCTTCGCAAAGGAGCTCACGCTCAAGAATGTGGCGGGCATGCTCGCCGGCTCAGCAGAACCGGCGGCGGGGCCGGTCCTCCACTACGTGCGGGAGCACCGCGGCACTCCCCAGGCCGGTGTGATCGGCTGGGGCTTCCGGACGACGGTGGAGCACGCGGCGCTCGCCAATGGCTACTTCGCCCACTGCTCGGAGCTCGAGGACGACCAGTTCCCGGGCGGCGGCGTGAGCGCCATCACGGTGTGGCCGGCCCTGTTGCCCCAGGCGGAGCACCTGGGCCTGAGCGGGCGGGAGTTCCTGGCTGCGGCCGTAGTCGGCGTTGAGGTCCAGAACCGCCTCGCCTACCACATCTCGGCCGAGACGGACGGGATCGGCATCATGGGGCTCTCCCTCTACGGCGGTTTCGGGAGCGTGGCGGCGGCGGCCAAGGCGTGCCGGCTCGACTACGATGCGACGCTCCGGGCGCTGGGCCTCGCCCTCACCCAGGGCATCGGCTACTGGCTCACGGTGGGGACGAACACGCACTTCTTCGAGTCCGCCGCGGTGTGCCGGAACGGCGTCGTGGCGGCACAGCTCGCCCGCGAGGGCCTCACGAGCAACCCCGATCTCCAGCGCTGGGTGGACGTGTGGTTCGGGGAGGGGAAGGTGAACCTCTCGCGGGCAGTGGAGGGGCTGAGGGAGCCACCTTATTTCATCCACAGGATATGGGTGAAGAAGTTCCCCAACTGCTTCTTCATCCACCGCCACATGGACGCCCTCGCCATGCTCCTCGCCGAGCGGGCCATCCCTTACGAGCAGGTGGAGCGCGTGGAGGCCCACATCGGCCCCATCGAGAGCATCTGCGACCGGCCCGAGCCGCAGACGGAAGGGGACCTGCGCTTCAGCTACCAGCACGCGCTGGGGGCGGTGCTCCTGGGGGAGGAGGTGGGGCTCGAGCTCTTCGAGGAGTCCAAACTCCACGATCCGCGCCTGCGGGAGGCGAGGGCCAAGGTCCACACGGTCTACCCCCCCCACTGGCCCCGGCGCTACATGACGGGGGGCGTGGCCCGGGTGGAGCTCCGCCGCAAGGACGGCACGACCCACGTCAAGGAGCTCGACCAGAGCCTCGGGGCGCCCAAGTACCCGCTCGCCACGGAGCAGTTCGTCGAGATGTATCGCAAATACACCC
>JBHIBA010000582.1:0-1782 GCA_046758845.1 Nitrospinota bacterium | reverse complement strand
TCGTGACCATCACGTCCTCGGCCACGTTGTACAGCTCGCCGGTCTCGAAGATGCCGTCGCCGCAGACGGTGTAGAGGATGGGACAGCCGATGCGGGCGAGGAAACGCTGGGTCTCCCGCTCGACGCCGCGTTTGAACGAGCCGTGCCCGAACCGGGACTGGACGGCCCCTCCCCGGACCACCCGGATGTCCCCCGCAATGAAGAGCTTGCGCATGGGGCCGTAGGCGCCCATCACGTCCTCGAACTCGAAGTGGTGCACCGCGACGCCGCAGTCGCGAAGGCTCTGGGCATAGGCGTCATGGTCCTTGCAGACGACACCCATATCGATGTTTTCCGTGTGGCGCAGAAGGAAAAACTTCGGGTCCTTCGCCCACAGGGGATTCTTTTCGTGCTCGGTGGGTCGAACCAGGGCGACCTCGCGCAGCCGTCCGATGCCTTGGCTGCCCCAGCGCTTGCCCCAGATCTTCGCAAGCTCGTCCAGATAGCCGAACTCCTCCAGGACCTCCGTTCGGGGCGGCTTGCCGGGCTCGTAGTCGGGATAGTTCTCCAGGGGATAGTCCTCCAGGGGCCCTTCCCATGTGGTCTTCTTCGCTTCGGTCGCAAGTCCCAAAGGGTTCACCGTTTTTCCCCTCCATGACAGATTTTCGAAAGAGCGGTTGATGGCGAAGAGACCTCTACACGCCATTCACCTTTTCGTCGGGCTTGTTGATCAGGAGCCCCATCTCCGGCCAAGCCCAAGGGGGCCATCTTCTGTTTCTTGACGGAGAGCCTCCCCGCAAGACTCCGTTCAGTAGCGGCAATGATTAATCTGGGATTTCCCATTTAAACTCTTGAGGGAGGCATGTCCGCTAACTATCGTCGATTGGGCGCACTCTAAGCCCTTCCCCCTTTGGCTGTCAAACGCCTCGTGGAATCCCGTAAACCGGCGCCGCGCGTCCATTCACCAGGGCATAGCAGCCAATGGCCCCATCGAGGGCCGCCTCCCGGCGCATCAACCTGAGGGGAGGAAATACTCCCCCGTTCGGACCAACGCCGTCTACACCGGGGGGCGGTCGCTTGCAACCCGGAGCGGATGTTTCGTGGGTCGAAGCGCCCATGCATCCGCCCGACCGAGGAGGAATGAGCTTGAGGATGTCAGGACGTCAATGGGTGTCAGATCCGCATTTGACCCCCCCTCCCTTTACCAACCGGGGGTATCAATCACACAAATTGACACTTCCCGACGGACGCGCACCGCTATCAGTACGAACTGCCCCTCGCTGTTGAGGCTGGAAAGGCCCGGAGCAATCCGGTTGTCAAAGTCAAGCTCTTGAAAGAAAATAACGCTCGCTGCCGTTTCTTGGAGCCAGGAGAGCGAGAGCATTTGCGGGCCGAGATGATTCCCCGAGTTCGCAGGATTTATGACTTTACTCGGAGCACGGGCTTGAGGAGGGCGGGGTATTCAGGTTCCACGACGCTCGACACGAATTCGCCTCCGCCTTGGCAATGGCCAGGATGGACCTAAATACCATTGGGGAGTTTTTGGGCCACAAGACAATGGACATGGTGATGCGCTATGCCCACCTGACTGACCGTCACAAAGCCAAGGCGGTTGCCCTTCTTGACAAAGCAGAAGACAGTAAAACAGACAGCAAGACCAAGAGCGGCAAAGGGGAGGGCGCCTAAATTATTGATTATAAAACCTGCCCTCGTAGCTCAGCAGGATAGAGCACAGGATTCCTAATCCTGGGGTCGCGGGTTCGAGTCCTGCCGGGGGCGCCACAAGATCAAGGGGTTGGCTCC
>JBHIBA010000581.1:0-1794 GCA_046758845.1 Nitrospinota bacterium | reverse complement strand
CGGCCCGCGGATCACCTCGACTCGCATTCCCCCATCCAGGTACGGATGGGGGTCGTAGGGCAACGTGCTGCTCACCAGCCGCCGCACCCTCTCGATCTCGCCCTCGGGAACGGGCACCGGCCCGTTGGGGGTTCCCAGGATTTCCACCACCCCGCGAGCGGTCACGACCCGGAGACGGTCGTTCGGCAGGGAAAAGCGGCCGAAGCAGTAGCCAGGGAAGAGGGGGAAGCTCACGAGTTTCCTTCTATCTTTCCACCTGCGCCGTCGATCAACTAAAGGAAGAAAGGGTTCGACGCCAAGCTTGGCCAGCTCGTCCCGGACGTGTTTCTCGTGCCGCGACCGGGTCCTTATCGCGTACCAAGCGGCGAGGTGAAATATAGCCTCGGGCACAGCTTCGCGCTCTCACTTACACGAGTTGCCCAAACTGAAATTCGCAAGATCAATCGAGCAAGGGCTGTGCCAGCCGCTCCAGGCCATGTCCACTCTTGGATCTCGCCCACTTCTGGACCACACCAGACCGTGGGGTTTGCGCTCTAACTGACAGTTTTTTTGTCGCCCTCGTGGGATCTGGAGGGAGCCGCATCCGCGGGATGCACAGAGGTAAATTGCAAAAGAGAGGCAGCGCCGAAAGAGGGAACGCTTTCCCTTGTCAACCCAGGAACCTGTGCTATGGCAAAAACACCATAGGGTGTGGCTGGATCTATGGTGCCAGGCACAAGGTTGATGGTCGCCCGCCGGGACGGGCGGGAGGGGGTCGGTGGACCAGTCGGAAAGCGCATCGACCCGAGGGCGTGAAATGCCCCCTCAGGCACAGCTTCGCCCTCTCACTTACACGAGTTGCCCAAAATACCGCCTTTTGCTGACGCTCACCCTGGAGGGCGAACGGGAGTAACCGCCTCTCGTCCTACAACTACCGCCCTGCCTGGAGATCGCGGTCCTTACGGCGAAATCCAGTCGCCCCCTCCCAGGGGGTATCTACGTGAGGGAAGTTCCTTCTCTCTTGGGCCGCCTGCGCCCACTCCCCCCCCGGGCAGAATGGACCTTTTCACCTCCAGGATAAGGCAAAACCTATGCCGAAGCCCCAACCGGCCATAACACCTTGAGAATAGGGGAATCAAAAAACGAACACAGTCTTCATCCATCACGACCTGTAAACATCAGCAACTGAACCCAGAGCCTCTTTTAGAAAAAGGGCCAAATTTCAGTCGATTACAAGTCATTCGCAGACTTGTCGAGGGATACATTGGCGCTGGCGACAAGTCCGCCAGTTGTTCCTCAGCCGCGCTGGAGGCCACCAGACGCGCTTTGCATCATGAAGGAGGACATCCTCGAGCACCCGCGCGCCCACAAGGCGGCGGTCACCGACTCCATGTGGTCCAGGGGATCCGCACCCACGGCGGAAGCATCAACGACGTCATCGCCGGCATCCTGCCGTTCGCCGCCGCCATGCTCGTGATGGTCGTGCTTCTCATGTACTTTCCAGCGCTGGCCATGTGGCTGCCCAGCAGGCTTTTCGAATAGGGCAGCTTCGCCGGGATCAAAATCCCCCATGCGTCAAGCGGAAACGGGGGAGCTTGAGGGCGGGCACAAGGCATCCCCCTCCGGCCCAGAAGGCGTGTCGTTCCTGGCTCTTTCCCACCGCCTCCACCTGCCCCAGGGCCTCCACCACGGACTGGGTGAAGCGCAGGTTCCTCAGGGCCCAGCGCTCCCTCCCCCCCTCCAGGTAGAACGTCCCATCCCGGGTCATCCCCGTCATGAGCGCCCTGCGGGGCTCCAGCAGGGCGTTCACGTAAT
>JBHIBA010000580.1:0-1807 GCA_046758845.1 Nitrospinota bacterium | reverse complement strand
TTGGCTGGGGATATCCTCGGGGCAGATGGAGTCATTATCACCAAAGACGGGGGTGGCCAGGCAGATACGGACCTGATGCAGACCTGTGAGCGGTGTGAAGAGAGGGGGCTCAAGACTACGATCCTTGCTATGGAGCTTGGTGGTGCGGGCGGAACCTCAGCGGGCGCGCTCGTGGATGCAAGCCCCCGGGCTGATGCCATTGTCTCGGTGGGAAATTCTTCCGAAGATCTCCGCCTTCCAGGGATGAGTCGCATTGTAGGAGGCGAGCGGCTCAAGGACTATGATCAGGACCCCCATGAGCCTGTGACGGTGCCCACCAACAAAGTCCCCGGGATCATCAGCTTTTACGGAGACAATAAACTTGGCGCAATCGAATATTAGATACTCTGAGAAGGTAGTCCTATGTCAGCACGTTTTCGAGTTGTCCATTATTTGAATCAGCATTTCTTCGGCATCGGCGGTGAAGATAAAGCTTCGGCTGAACCTGCTATCATGCTGGGAGCGGTTGGACCGGGCAGGCCTTTGGAACAGGCCTTCGGAGGGGAGGCGGAGGTCGTCTCTACGGTTACATGTGGGGACAATTTTTTCGCCGAACACACCGAAGATGCGTGTGAAAGGCTTTTGACCCTAATTAAGGAGGCGAAACCCCATCTGTTAGTGGCCGGTCCCGCGTTTAACTCCGGTCGATACGGACTTGCGTGCGGGCTCCTGTGCCGGGCGGTCGGTGGAACCCTCGAGATTCCCGTCGTGACGGGTCTTGCACCGGAGAATCCAGGGCTTGAATACCGGAGAGACGTTTATATCATTTCTACCTCCAGCAACGTCGCAGGAATGAGCCCCGCCCTTCAGGCCATGGCCCGTTTGGGTCTCAAGCTCTTGCGCGGAGAACCTCTCGGACCCGCTCGGGAGGAGGGTTATTTCCCGCGCGGGGTTCGAAAGAACGCCTCATTTGAACAGAGGGCCGCTGAGCGGGGGCTTGAGATGCTCCTGGCCAAGATTGGTGGTCAGCCCTATGAGACCGAGCTTGCCCTGCCGAAATTTGACAGGGTATCTCCGGCGCCCCCCGTCAAAGAACTGGCCAGAGCCACCGTCGCACTAGTGACCACAGCCGGACTTATCCCGAACGGAAATCCCGACCGACTTGAATCCACCTTGGCGACGCACTATGGTAAGTACCCAATCGGGGGACTGGACGGCCTCGATTCCTCAGACTACCAGGGAAATCACGGGGGATACATGACTGCCCACGTCGACGCCGACCCGAACCGAGCAGTCCCCCTTGACGCACTTCGAGCCATGGAGAGGGAGGGAATGGTCAAGAAGGTCTTTGACTATCTATACACCTTGGCCGGGTGCAGCGCATACTACGAATCCGCAGCCGGGATGGGACAGGAGATCGCCAGGGAGCTAAAAGGGCAAGGTGTGGATGCGGTGCTCCTCACCTCAACTTGAGGGACTTGCACTCGCTGCGGGTCAGCGATTGAAAAGGAGATGGAAAGGGCGGGGCTCCCGGCAGTTCTCATTACCAGTTTGCCCTCAGTCGCCCTGAACGTGGGAGCGAACCGCATCGTGCCCGGGGCCGGCATTCCTCACGTGGTGGGAAATCCCGATCTGGATTCGGCGGAAGAGAAAAAGTTTCGTCGAGGCTTGGTCGAGCGTGCCCTGCAGGCCCTCGCCACGCCGATTCATGGGCAGTCGGTGCTCTGAGGACTTTCGAACCGATAAGTTGAATTGCCTTATCGATGAGACTCAGCTATGGGAAAAGAGGCGGCAAGCTTCTTTCGTATTGTCAACAATTCTCAAGATA
>JBHIBA010000579.1:0-1809 GCA_046758845.1 Nitrospinota bacterium | reverse complement strand
CGGCCCGAGAAGGCGGAGCTCCTTCTCTCCCGGCTCCACGCCGAGGGGATCCAGGTGGCCCGCATCTTGGGCGAGGTGGAGGAAGGTCGCCCGGGGGCCGTGCGCGTCGAGCCCTGAGAGTCCGCTCCTCCCCCGACCATCACTGCCCCCGCCGACGCCCTTCGCGGCCTTGGACTTTGCCCACTACAATTTTTGCCGGATCCATGGTAGCCTCCGCATGACGGCCGTGATGGAGGCCAAGATTACCGAGCGCATCTGGACGATAGAAGAACTCTTGGGTTGGAGGTAAATGGAATGCCGCCCCCCAAGACAAGGGGCCAAATCAGCTTTCCTTCGCCCGGGCACCAAAGGGAAGCGAGATACAAGGCACCTCCTTCGGTTTGGGAAGGCGAAGATGCAACTCTTTTGAGCCGGATGCTTACCTTTTACCCAAGACGAGTGCCAAAAAGAATACTGGACGCGACGGTTAACCGTGCCCGCTTTTGGAGGGGAACAGGATGGGCCTTCATCGGGATGGACATAGAGCGACGCTACGGCCCGCACATCGTCGGCGATAACATGCAAATGCCCCTACGTGGCGGATGCATTGACGTGGTGGTGTATGACCCTCCGCATATCCCCAACCAAGGGAAAGACCGCCGAAAAGATTTCCGGGTCAGGTTCGGGTTAGGCGAGAAATCGTTAGTTGAAAAGAACCACAATTTCAGCCACCTATATGGCCCCTTTGCCCGAGAAGCCTACCGGGTCCTCCGACCCGAAGGGATTTTGCTTTGCAAAATAACCGACTATATCCACAACCACCGCTTCCAATGGGCACACATCGAGATGATTAGGGCCGCCTCCGAGGCGGGATTCAGGGCTTGTGACTGTATCGTTAAAATCCGAAAGGGACCAATCGTTGACCCTAAGTGGGAAAAGGCCCATCACGCTAGGCGGCATCACTGCTACTGGCTAGTGTTTCGGAAATCAAAAAAATGCGAGTAGGACTACGGGGGTATATGCAATTGCCAGTCATGGAGCAAGTTGCACGAACTGAGCCTGAGATTTCTTATCTGGCATTTGCCATCCGAAGCGTCGAAGTGGATGTGGAAAACAATCTTGCCCCCCGATGTAACATCGGCTCCCAAGCTTTTGCGTCCCCTTCTTCTGCCAACCGGTTCAAGGCTTGCTGAGGCGAGTCGCCTGAGCAAAGAAACGGGAACGTCAACCAGTTGGTAGTCAATAACGGGGTCTTCCCAAATCGCTCGCAGCATGAGGATATGGTCGTACTTGGATAGGTGGCTCATTGCCCTGCCGATTAATTCTGCTGGACCCCATGGCTCCCGCTCTGTCGTGCAGAGTTTCGTGATCTAGATGGTCCGCCGGCTGGTACCCACCCCTGTCTCTGTTTTCAGGGAAATCCTCTCGCCCCCAACCCGCAGGTCGTATGTTGGAGAGGTGGGCGAGCTTCGGCCGATCCGCGTGAAGGGTTTACGCGCCAGCATGAAAGCCTTTTCCACCAATGCCTCAAAATAAATGCCCTGCGGCGGATTTCTCGGATAGATCGAATGGTGGGTTCTGACCTGCGTTTCTAATAGGGTACAAAAACTAGGCGAAAATATGGGATGCCCAGCCATGCCGCAGCTCCCAGTGAGACGGCGTTGGCGAACTCACGGTATGATACATCAAGTTAGGTCAAAGTAGGCCACTACAGGGCTCCCCGAGCCTTGACCGGCGATTCTCCCCGGTGGGAGGATGACCGGGGGGAGGGGATAGAGCCCCTTCGGGAGACCCCGCGCCATGGCCGGTTCGGGCGGAGAGGACGTCCGC
>JBHIBA010000578.1:0-1834 GCA_046758845.1 Nitrospinota bacterium | reverse complement strand
CCCGGCAGAAACCGAGATTGGGTGAGACGAAACCCGGCCAGGAGGGGATTGACCTCGTCCTGGTTGACCTCCACGATCCGGTCCAGTCCATAGAACCGAATCCAGAATGCGCCGATGACGACCAGGGCGAGGAGCCACCCCGCGTGTCGGGTGAGAAATCTCAGGGCGGCGCGCTGGGCGGCTTCGCCGCCCTGGGTTCCGTCTCCCAAGGAAGACCGGACGGATCTCTCAGCGGACACGCGCGCCCTCCAACTTGAGGGCGCGTGAATGCAGGCCGACCAGGACGATGAGCAAGATCACTCCCCCCAGTCCCGGACCGCCCCAGAGTTTCCACCAGTTCAGGGCCGTCGAGGGGGGCGCGCCCAGCATCCGGTCAATGAGACCCAAGGGGATGACGGGGCTCATCATCCCGTAAGCCAATGCGAGGGCGGCCGCCCAAGCCAGACGCGAGCGAAACCCGACCCCTCGGGCCGAGGCGTGGGCCGGCTCCCGGAGGAGTTGAATGGCCGCCGCGGAAATCCCCGCTAAGGCGAAGGACAGGTAATAGGTCTGGTTCCGATAGAAAAGCATGACCATCGTGAGCAGGACGATGCCGCACTCCAACGCGAGCGGGCCGGGCATGGAAGAGCGGATCCGGAAGACGCCGTAAAGCGCCAGGGCGGCGAGGGCGGCCAGGTTGACCCACCCCGCGAAGCGGCGGACCCGTTCCGAGTCGCGGATCTCCAGCCAGACCCCCTCATGCCTTCGCTCCAGGAAGAGGCGCTGGATCAGATTCACGAGGGCCTGATTGTTCAAATGGGTCAGCTTGTGTCCCCCGCCCAGGGCGGTCACGCGGTACTCCGCCAGCGTCCACGACCTGGACCAGGGAAGCAGGGGCCACGTGGCGACCAGGACCGTCGCTGCGACGATGGCCGCGGCCGCCAGGGCCTTCCATCGCCTTTTCCATGCCAGGTACGGGAGAAAGATGGCGGGCAGGAACTTCAACGTTGCGCTCAGCCCGATGGCCGCCCCACCGAGCACCGGCCGGCCCCAATATGCGAAGGCCCAGATAATGAGGAAAAGCTCCAGGATCTCGACGGCGCGCTGGCCGAAAGCGGCGTAAAGCGGGGTGAAGTTCAGCCAGATGACCCCCAGCAACGCCCATTCCTTCCACCCGGAAAGGGAGAGGAGCTTTCGCCCGCACAGCCAGAAGGCCGCCCCGGCGAGACCCCACAGGGCGCAAAGCGTCAGGAGGTCGATGATGGGATAAGGGGTGAGGAGTGTGAGGGGAAGCGTGACGACGTGGAACCCGGGTCCGTAGTTCCACCAGCCTTCGTGGCTGATGAGACTGTCGCCGAAGACGGCCTCACGGAAAAGCGCCGGATTATAAGCCTTGACGAAGGGTCCGGGAAAGGCCGAATAGAAATCCCCGGTGATAACTCGGGCCGGCGTATAGATTCCGCCAGACACGAACCGCAAAACGCTGTAGGCCAGGAGGGCGGCCCAAAGAATCTGTGCCCACTTTTTCTGCCCCACGCGTTTGTTCCGCCTCCCCTGCTCGCCTTTTCCCGCCGGGGCATTCAACGTCATGCGCGCGCCCGATGATATCACCGCGAGGTGGGGGTCACAAGGTGACGTACAGGTTCATGCGATATAAGGCACAAGCGGAGAGCCCGCCCAGCGGCGCGCGGGCCATTCGAGACGATACTTCCTTCGGGGGGCGCTTTTTGGGCACTCGCGTGCCGGCCGAACTGCGGGGGGCGCTTTTTGGGCACTTGCGTGCCGGCCAAACTGCGGTTGGAGGCATGTCTGCTTAAGCCGGGCGTCTCTGGCGCACGCCTTCCGAGAGGTGATT
>JBHIBA010000577.1:0-1844 GCA_046758845.1 Nitrospinota bacterium | reverse complement strand
GCAAGGACTTTGAGATCGCAGACTACTGCCGCAAAGGGCTCAAAGAGCGGAGCGCGTTCGAGTTCGAGACCGTTTAGGGTCATCGGGCCGGGGAGAAACTCCGGAAGGAAGGCAGGCGCAAGAGTTGAAAGGAAGAAGTGGAGGAGATTCCCATGACAGACGATGACCAGCGGAAGAGCAGTCTGCCCGTCAGGGAGGGCTTTTGTCCGTCGTGTGGCGAGAAACTGCCGCAAGAGAAGCTACATCTTCCCGGTGGCCTCCCGAGCATCGTAACCGCTCAAAAGATGGGGATACGCTCTATCCCTGGGAGTCATACCGACTTGTACTTGGAGTTATTCAAGTCGCAGAAAGAAAAGCGAAAATTGGACGCGGATACGGCCGTCCTGAAAAGAAAAAGGCAGATGAGCGACGCACGGCTAAAGAGGGTCCAGGCCCAAGTTAGGGCGCTGGAGGGGACAACGGCCGAGGCGGAGGATTCCGGGGGCCAACAGGCTGAAAGGCAAAAGCCCACCCCGTTAGAGATATTCCGAGGGGAAGCGGCCCAGGCCCCGCAGTGGACCAAAGTGACGCTCGATTACTGATGGAGTTCCAAAATGGGCATTGTGAAGACCCCCCGGACGCACCTGAGAACCATGCGCCATGTGCGGACCATGCGTTCCATCCCGAAAGTCCTCTGGGATCGGTGGGATGCGGACAAGGAGGCTGAAAAGATCCGGAAGGAACATCTGAGGATGGAAATCCGCGCGGCCACCGCGAAGGCGCGGTGGGAGAGGTGGGAGGAGCATATGAAACGCGTGGAGCAGGCGTCGGAAGGGAGGAGGTAGCCGGATGGCCGTCGAAATCATCGAAAGAAGTGAGGGCCGAGTGAGGGTGAGGTGCGGATTTTGCCGGGGGACCGGCAAGGACCCCTTCGGCCAGCTCTCTCACCTTGCGTCCTGCCAGGTGTGCGGCGGTAGCGGCGATGTCCTCCTCAGGGAGCCGATCATTCAGTGCGCCTTTTGCGGCGGGACAGGGGTGCATTTCGATACCCGGAACACCTGCCTCGCCTGCCACGGAAGGGGGGTCTCGACCCTGGCGGAGCCCCGGGCCCCATGTCCCGCCTGCGAGGGAAGCGGAAGGGCCCCGGGGAGGGACCTGCATTGTCTCACGTGCAACGGGACGGGAATGGTGGCGGTTAAAGAACCTGCCGGGGTCAAAGGAGATTCTTGACCCATGCGGGATCTCATTGGCCCATGGAGGTGAAGGCGGATGCGCCATGGACCGCCCGTGTACCCGAAGGTGGATTACGGCGAAGTCGTCCAGCGCTACAACGACTGTTTCTGGACGATGAGCAAAGAGGAACGGGCGAGGTTCCAGCGCCGCCTGGCCAAGTGCTTCTCCCCTCCTCTCACGATGCGGAGCAGGTGGGACGCGGAGAAACTGCTGGGGCTGTTGCGCCGGGCGGAGCGAAGGGCCCGCGCGGCGAGTGTGGACCCTCTTGGGCCGGTATTGGCCGAACGGATCGAAAGCGAGAGACGGCGGGTAGAGACCCGGCTTTTCATGGAGAGGCGAAGACAGGAAAGGAAGGAGGAACAGAAAGAGGCGAGCGGGAGAAGGGCGCCAAGGGAGGCCGAAAGGCAAGAAATCAGGCGAGAGAAGGCGGAGGAGAGGGTGGAGATCGCCTGGGATTACAAGGTGAAAACGAAGGTCAGGCTCAGGGAGATCGAGAGATGGAAGCCTCATCCCCTCGTCATCCCGAAGGGACGATTTAAGGAAATCGTGTGATGAGCCATGAACACTGGCCAAAGATGGCGCCCTTGGACCTGTGGAGGCAAGAGCGATGAGCGTGAGCGGCAGCGAGCTGG
>JBHIBA010000576.1:0-1853 GCA_046758845.1 Nitrospinota bacterium | reverse complement strand
TTCTTTCTTTGGCCGGATGCCCGTCTGGCTTCGCCAGCCGCAGCATCCGGCCAACGAGCCAGCTTTTGGCGAAAGGGGGCGGCTCTCTGAAAGCCGACCCTCCTGGCATCGCCGTAAAGGCGAGATCCGGGGAAATACCTTTGGGGACGAGAAGGGTCGGGAAACGGTCTAGGATCTTGACCGCTCTGTGATTCGAAGACGTCCAATCTGCGCTACAATAAGAGGACATTGCACCATCAAGGAGAGTCCAGTGAGGGGTGTCGCGGTGCTTTTCCGGGCCGGGGGGGGAAACCAATAGGAGGGCGAAGCGGGGTCTTCGGAAATCTTTGCAGTGGGAATAAACACCGTTTTTGCGGAGTTGATCTAGGGAACAAGGCGCGTGGCGGGGGGAAGGGGTCTTCCGGTCGTAGGAGTTCCCGTCGCCTGTGGGTGCAACACGCCGCCTTGCAGATGGAACACCCAGAGGGGGAAAGGTCATGAACGATCGTAAGATGCGAGACAGGGTTGACGAAGGCCAGAAGGGGGATCTCTCTCGCCGAAGGTTCCTGAGGGGGATCGGCGGACTCAGCGTGATTTTGGCTTCGGGAACGGCTCCGGCGTTCATCCGGGAGGCGGGGGCCTCGAAGCCCCGCAAGGTCACCTTCATGCTGCCCTGGCTGTTCATCGGAGGTCACGCCTTCGAGTTCGCTGCGAAGAAATTCTCCTGGAACAAACGCGGCCTGGACGTCTCCATCGTCCGGGGCTATGGGTCGGGTGCCGCCGTCAAGACCGTTGCGACCGGCAAGGCCGACTTCGGCGAGGCGAGCTACACCGTCATGGTCAACGGCGCCTCCAAGGGCCTCGACGCCGTCGGCATCGGGGCCAAGCTCCAGAAAAGCGCGATGGCCATCTCCTGCCGGAAGGACACCGGAATCCGCACCGCAAAAGACCTGGAAGGACACCACATCGTTCAATCGCCCGCCTCGGGGGAGGCGGTCATGTGGCCTGCCTTCGCGCGCGCTGCGGGCATCGATTCCGCCAAAGTCAAGAGAACGTTCGTCCACCCGTCCAAGCTCACGACGACCGTCCTGAACAAGCAGGCCGATTGCAGGGGGACCTACTACGTCGGGGCCTTTTTACAGTTCCGGACCCCCTCGACCTATATCATGTACGTCAACTACGGCCTCCAGAACCTTGAGCTCGGACTCCTCACGCGAAGCGAGGTCATCAAGAAGGACCCTAAGCTGGTGCAGGACATGGTGGACGGCGCCTTGGAAGGCCTCAAGTTCCAGCTCACGGAGCCGGAGAAGGCCCTGGACCTCTATATCGAGGCCAAGCCCGAGCTGAAGACGAAGCCCCGGGGGCAGCTCCGTTTGCAAATGGGCAACACGAACTATCTCTGCATCAGTCCGGTGGTCGAAAAGCACGGCCTGGGGTGGATGGACCCCAAGGACCAACAGCAGACGCGACAGAACGTCATCAAGTACATGAAGGTCGAAAATGTGCCGCCCATCGATAAGCTGTTCACCAACCGGTTTGCGGGCAACATTAAGCTGACGGCCGAGGAGTGGGACAAGGCCAAGAACTGGGCGGCCACCTACGACCCGAGTAAGGTCTAGCGTCCTCGCCGCTATGGCGGGGAAGTAGCTGCGGAAGATCGAGGGGGGCTTTCTTGTAAAACCGCCCCCCTAGGACCCCCTGAAAAACTTTTGTTTCGCATAAAACTGGCTCGTTGGCCGGATGCTGCGACTGTCGCAGGCAGACCTCCCGCCAAAAACACCGGTCACGAAGGGGCAAAGACAACCGACCCACCCGACCCCCCACCCATCCTAAAGCAGGCCCGGCCATGCAATGCCGGGCCGTCAAAAGTTTTG
>JBHIBA010000575.1:0-1874 GCA_046758845.1 Nitrospinota bacterium | reverse complement strand
CTCGGAAGGTGTGCGGCAAAGACGCTCGGCTTAAGCGTACCGAGCTCCAACCGCATTTGGGCCGGCATGCAAGTGCCCAAAAAGGCCCCCATGGGAATCCGGGCCTTCATCCCTATCTGAGCGAGGGGCATCGATCCGAGCGAAGAATCTCTGTTTCCAGGGATCATTGACGGGCAAGGGGTCACAGACCTCAAGCCGCCAGTGGCGCCCCCCGCAGGGGATGTAAAGCAAATAAAAACGGCGGCCGTTTCCGGCCGCCGCTCTGACTCCTCTTAGGAATTCGCCCTAATCACCCGCCCCCTTCCTCACGTTCGCGGCCTGAAGCCCTTTCGGACCCTCGGCAACATCGAATGCGACCGTTTCACCCTCCTGCAGGGACTTAAAACCTTCCCCCTGGATGGCCGAGTGGTGGACGAACACGTCGTCCCCGTCTGCCCGAGAGATGAACCCATAACCCTTTGAGTCATTGAACCACTTCACTGTACCTTCTGCCACTTGCCCTACTCCTAAGTGATGCAAACTGATATCCGTCGCCTACGCCTGTCGTAGAAGGTTCGGATACCGATACCCCTATATACGAGCTAGCCTGAGCGAGCGCAAGCCTAAATTGGAACGTGACGGCCGATATGATGGTTTCGGGTCAGCATCGTGGGTCAGCAATGGCCGCTGAACTGTCGCCCCAGTTCGTCTACTGCCCGTCCTGTGGGGAGCGCAAGTGTCCGGGGGTGGCCTGTCCGAGTTGTCATCGGGAGTAGGAAACAACGAATTGGCGGCAGGCCACGAGGACAGAATATTTCAAGGCCGACCGGGACTTTTCTGTTCCGAAGCCCCCAGGGGCGGTTGCGGAATGGGAAATCTCGCCAGAAAGTCCTCCAGAGCCGCCAGGAAGGCCCCGGTGCTGTCCCAGATCGGGAAGTGCCCGGAACCGGGGAGGATGACGCGCGTGCAGTTGGGGATGCGCTCCAGGTAAATATCGCTGAAATCGAGGGGACCGGGGTCGTTTTCTCCGTAGCAGACCCACGTGGGGACGCTGATTTCTCCGAGGCGGCCGGTCAGGTCCGGCATGGTGAAAAGGGCGTTCGCCGAGGCGGCGTAGGTTTCCGGGGTGTTCTTCAGGAAGCGCTTGCGGTATTCCTGCCCGGGCGGCCCCTCGAGCATTTTCGGAGGAATCAGTCTGCGAAATTCGTTGTGGTTGAACACGGCCTCCATCCCTTCCTCGGCGGCAACGCGCTGGAGCACCTCGAAGTGCTTCCGGTAGGCGCCGGAGGGGGGACCTGCCGAAGAGGAAACCAGCATGAGGCGGCTCAGCCGGTCGCTGTGCCCGGCGGCGAAGAGCGTGCCGGTCCGCCCGCCCATGCTGTGGCCGAGGAAATCCACCCTCTCAAGCCCCAGCGCGTCGAGGAAACCGAGAAGGTCGTCCGCGAAATCCTGAATCCGGTAGGGCCCCGGGGGTTTCTGCGAATCTCCGTGTCCTCGCTTGTCCAGAGCGAACACCCGGAATCGCTGCGCGAGAGGGTCCAGGATGGGCGTGAACGCAAAAACGGAGTTTTGGAGTCCGTGGGAAAGCACGATGGGCGGACCTTTGCCCCTGACCAGATAGTTCAGCTTCACTCCGTTCACTGCCACGGTCGGCATGGCAGGATTTCCCCAATCGCATTTCCTGGAATTTTCCGAATAACCGCCGCCCGGCCGCGATACCCGGCTTTTCCCAGATGCCCGTCGTCTGCGCCGGTTGCAGGCGGCCCGGATGCCAGAATGACAGAGAGCGCCGGGCCGTGCAAGGGTAGATTAGAGCGCGGGGGAGCGAAACACCGGCGGGCAAGAGGTCACGGACCCCAAGAGGTCGCGGACCCCAAGAGGTCACGGACCCCAAG
>JBHIBA010000574.1:0-1909 GCA_046758845.1 Nitrospinota bacterium | reverse complement strand
ATACCAGAGGGGCCGCTGGCGTGAGCCCGGAGTACCAGACTGTATCGTGAGAAGTGGGTTGGTGGTAACGAGAGAAGAGGGGAGGAAGAACGAGGCGGCGCCTTACTTGCTCGGGGCCCATGGGACCACGGCGGCAGACGTGGGTCATCGCCTCGGTTGACAAAGTCCCGGCCGTGAGGCCGGGTTAAGGGCTAGGGCCTTTTTCGGAGGTTGGAACTTCTGCCCCGGCAGGCGAGGAGAGGCTGGTCCAGAGGGTAAGGCGATGGACCAAATCTTGCTCGCCACGTCCCGGCCGTTGACCAAAACCTCAAAGGCTCCGGTGGACGAAGCCAGAGGCCTGAATTCCCTGTTTCAGAAGTCCCCTCACGGGCACCAGCCGCTCCTGCATTGGGTCCACGCTCAAGTGGAATAATTGCAGCGTCGTGGCCCCTATCAGCGGCGTAACACCTTCCGGGCCAAAGACCACCTGAGTGGTCCTCTCGCGCCCGTCTAGGCGGACACGGGCTTCACCTACGTCGTACCCTACCAACCGCTCATCAGTTACTGATCCTTGAACAAGTATTTAAACTAGTTTCAGGAATATGCGATAATTGGTCGCATGGAAAGGAAACGTTCAAGTCACGCCACCGATTGGCGCGAGGGTCGCCGCTTGCGGGCCTGGGAATTGTTCCAAATGGGGTGGAGGCAGAAGAGCATCACTGAGGCCCTTGGGGTCACCAAGGGTGCTGTTAGCCTATGGGTAAAGCGGGCGAAAGAAGGAGGAGTAGAAAGTTTACGCCATCGCAAACCCCCTGGTGCTCCGCGTCGTCTCACCCCCGAACAACGTGCCCGGCTTCCGGAACTGCTGGCCCAAGGGCCGGAATCTTTTGGCTTCCGAGGTGAGATTTGGACCCAGCCCCGTGTCACTGAGGTCATTCGGCGCCAGTTCAATGTTTCATACCATCCCTCCCAGGTAGGGCGCATCCTGAAGGATTGTGGTTGGAGCCGCCAGAAGCCGGTGCGTCGGGCTACCCAGAGAGATGAGAGTGCCATCCAGCGTTGGAAGGAAGAACGCTGGCCCCAGCTCAAAAAAAGGCTATAGAGGAAGATCGTACTTTGGTCTTCGTAGACGAATCGGGCTTCTACTTGCTGCCCATGGTGCTGCGCACCTATGCCCCAACGGGCAAGACGCCGGTCATCCGACACTACCTGACCAGGGACCATCTTTCGGTGATTAGTGGTATCACCCCCAAGGGTAAACTCTACATGATGGTGCAGAAGCGGGCCTACAAGGGGCCCGATGTGGTCGACTTCCTCCGCCACTTGCTCAGACACATCCCCGGTAAGTTGCTGGTCCTGTGGGACGGGGCACCAATTCATCGCAGTAGGGTGATCAAGGCTTTCCTGGCAGACGGAGCCGCAGCCCACATTCATCTGGAACCCCTGCCGGCCTACGCACCAGAGTTGAATCCAGATGAGGGTATCTGGGAATATTTGAAAGGTGTCGAACTCAAGAACCTCAGTTGTCACGATCTATCTCATCTACGCTATGAGTTACGCAAGGCCAAAGAGCGGCTGCGCCACAAGACGCACATCATTCTTGGCTGCATCAGACAGCCTGGGCTCGTTTAGTTGTTTGTTCAAGGATCAGTAGCTCGTATGGGGACCGGTCCACCGGATCAACCCCCAGGCGGGCCAGCACGTCCCCGGGCAGCACCGTGTCACTGGCGCCCGTATCTACCAACGCTTCAACTTCGATGAACTGTCAACCTTCCAGGTCGCCGACCTGTAATGGGACGGTGAAGGTGCCCATGAGATCAAAATCCGATTCTCCCTCGGGCAAAACTGTCTATCCTGGGACGCCAACTTAACTTTGGTGGGCCCGACCGTACAGAAGCACGAACTTTTGAACTGACCCTGGCCCTTTTAT
>JBHIBA010000573.1:0-1922 GCA_046758845.1 Nitrospinota bacterium | reverse complement strand
CTAGAGAAGGAGTTCCTGGCCGACTGGGGCTCGGAGAGCCCCGCGCATCTGATCCAGGTGAAAGAATCGAGCTTCAAAGGCCCCCTGTTTGAAGCCGAGACGGTAGATGACCCGGAGGGGGAGTCCCCGTAGAGCCCCATGTTAGGGAGGCACCCCCTCCAAAAATAAAAAATACTTGACAGGGGGGATGGGGTTTCAGCTATCCTGGCGCTAATCCGAAATCCTCACCCCACGCAACATCCTGCCAGAAAAGAACCAGGGAAGATTTTTCGCCAACCAGAAAAAGTGGGGTCTTTCTGTGGTGGGAAAATTTTCAAAACGGAGTTTTGAATCTGCACCGCAGATGGAAGTGTATTTCTGCGAAAGGGGGTGATGTGCTTGAACGAAGGGACCGTGAGAAAATTGGACCGGGCGAAACGCACGGCAGTGATCGAAACGTCGGAAGGAAAGGAGGTGACGTTAAAGTTCCCTGGGGATCTCATAATTGAAGTCGCCGAGGAAGAGACCATGGGGATGCAAGGCGGAAGCTTCGAAGACCTCCAGGAGGGATACCTCGTGGAGTTCGAGCACGCTGAGCTGGAAGATGGTTCCGGTGTATGCAGCTCCCTGACCTGCATCAGTTGAGGCGATGGAAAGGGGGATATTCATATGAGGGAGAGTCGATCCAACAGCGGTCGCAGGACGTTCCTGAAAGGGCTTCTGACCGGTGCCGGTGTTGCAGCCGCCTTGGGGATGACGGGCAAGAAGGCCGCGGCGGCGCCCAAATCCAAGAAGCCTTTGTCTGGGGAACCCATCCTGTACCGCCGGACTGAGGATGTCGAAAAATATTACAAGACCCTCTACATCTAGGAGTAGGAGGGAGGTATGGGGATGACGCTACGAAGAGTAAGAGCGAGCGAGGCCAAGGCTTCGCCCTCATGGCTCGACAAGCTGAACCCCGTCATCGACCGCCGCAGCTTTCTGAGAGCGGCCGGGATCGGCGTAGGCGCCGGCGTGGTCAGTTCCGCCCTACCCGGGCCCCTGACCCGGGAGGCTGCCGCGGCGGTTGAGGCCCCAAAGCTGAACCAGCACAAGACGATCTGCGGCAACTGCGCCGTCGGGTGTGGGGTCATCGGGGAAGAGCAAAACGGGGTTTGGATCAGCATCGAGCCATGGTTTGAGCATCCCATCAACCAAGGGAGTCTCTGCTCCAAGGGGGCAGCCGGGCGCGAGCACGTGATCAGCGAAAGGCGCCTCCGCTACCCGATGAAGCTGGCGGGCGGAAAGTGGCAGCGGATCAGCTGGGACCAGGCGATGTCCGAGATCGCTCAGAAGCTGACCGCGATCCGGAAGAAGCATGGAGCGGACGCGCTGATGATCCTCGGCTCGGCCCACCACGGCAACGAGGCCGCGTACGCCCTCCGGAAGTTCGCCGCCCTCTGGGGTAGCAATAACATCGATCACCAGGCCCGCATCTGTCATTCGACCACGGTCGCCGGGCTCGCCAATGTCTGGGGCTACGGCGCCATGACCAACTCGATGAACGACATCCGTAACAGCCGGAGCATCCTGCTCATCGGCGAGAATGCCGCCGAGTCCCACCCGATTTCGATGCAGCATATCCTGACCGCCAAAGAGGTGAACAAGGCGCAGGTCATCGTCTGCGATCCCCGGTTCACCAAGACGTCGGCCTTCGCCAACCAGTACTACCGCTTCCGGTCAGGCACCGACGTGGCGCTCATCTACGGGCTCTGCAACATCATCCTGGAAAATGGCTGGGAAGACCGGAAGATGATCAACGACCGGACCTACGGGTTCGACGAGTTATCCAACGTGATCAAGAAGTACGACCCGGACACGGTTGCCGACATCACCGGCGTCCCCAAGCAGGACCTGCACCGGCTCGCCAAGACGCTGGCCGACAATCGCCCGGGGACGATTAT
>JBHIBA010000572.1:0-1933 GCA_046758845.1 Nitrospinota bacterium | reverse complement strand
GCGGTGCTTCCCCTGCTCAAGGCGCGCCTTGAACGCTGGCCGATCACGGTGCTCACCGGGGCGCGGCAGACCGGCAAGACCACGCTGGTGCGGGACCTCCTGCCGGTGCCCGGCGAGCCTGAGTCTGTGTATTTCTCCCTCGACGACCCCGACGAGCGGCTGCGCCTGGCAGCCGATGCGGTTCGCCGCCTCAATCACGGCACCCGTCTGGTGATCCTGGACGAGATTCAAAAGCAGCCGGCGCTGCTTGACGCGGTCAAGCTTCTGGCAGACCGGAAGGAAGGGCATCGCTTTCTCCTTCTCGGCTCGTCGCAGATTCTCCTGCTCCAGCAGATCCGGGAGACGCTCGCGGGGCGGGCGACGCTGCTCGATCTCTGGCCGCTCGCGCTTGTCGAGCGGGTCAAGGGCCGGGAGGCGCCCGCGTCGGGTCTCGACCGTATCTGGCGCGAGGGAGAGTCCGCGCTCAGGCTGATGGCGAAGGCCGCCCCTCCCTCCGAGGCGGGACGCCTCTGGAGGGGCCGTGCCGAGGAGCACTTCCGCTGGGGAGGGTTCCCCAGGCTTGGCGCACTGCCTGAGAGGGACCGGCTGGTCTGGCTTCGCGACTTCCGGAGAACCTACCTCGAGCGCGATCTGGCGGATCTCGGCCGGGTGGCTGATCTGGACCAGTTCGCTCTTGCGCAGAACCTCCTGGCGGCCCGCACCGGACAGATTCTTTCTCACTCCGAGGTCGCCCGGGAGCTGGGCGTGGCGGTGAACACGGTGAAGCGCTACGTCCGGTTCCTCGAGATCTCCTATCAGGTCCTTCTCCTCCGGCCGCTCCTGCCCACTGTCACCGCGCGCCTGGTGAAGAGCCCGAAGCTCTACTGGACCGATCCGGGGTTGGCTCGGCTTCTCGCAGACCGCCTCGAGGGGAATGGAGCCCTCGTCGAGACGGCAGTCCTCGGGGAGCTCCTCCGATGGGGCTCCTGGCAGGAGAATCCCCCGGCCCTTCACTTCTACCGGACCGCGGCTGGCCGCGAGGTTGACTTCGTCCTGCATTCCTCTCAGCATGTGCTGGCGTTGGAAGTCAAGGCGTCACAGAGGGCGCACCGGACCGACGCCCGAGCGCTCGCGGAGTTCCTCGACTCCACGGACATCCCCGGGGTGGCCCGGAGCGTGACTCGCCTCGGCCTTGTCGTCACCGCGGGCCGTGAGGTGGAAGCGCTGGTCCCACATGTCTGGGCGATCCCTGACTGGCGTCTCTTCGGCCCGGCTGAGTGATCAGTTCCGCGGGCACGCGCCAGGTCTACGTGAGGCATATTCCGCGTGACATCTCGGGTCACTATCTTATTGACTCACAGTGTACGCATTTGTACACTTCGACGAAGGTCTCATGGAGGTGACCATGAAAGTTTCGATCAGCGAAGCCAGGCGACGGTTGCCGGAACTGGTCCGCCAGGTCCGAAAAGATGCGGGGACAAGCGTACAGATCACAGTGCACAACGAGGTGGTGGCGGAGCTTCGGGCCGCCCTGCCGGAGCCCGAGCCCGGGGCGGCAGCGCGGGCCCTCCTCGAGCTGGCGCGCAAGCTTCCGAGGGCACGGCGGCGGCGAGGCCGCCCGACGGACGTGTCCGCTCGGGTCAAGGGATATCTCTATGGCCAGCGCCCTTGAGGCGCGGCCGACCTTCCCTGGGCGTGTCTTCTGCGACACCTCGTATTTCTATGCGTGCGCCGACGCCGACGATATGTACCACCGGCGGGCCCTGGCCCTGGCCGACCAGGCGGCAAGTCGCGGGACACAGCTGTGGACCACCTGGGACGTGATCAGCGAAACCCTCACGCTCCTCCGCTACCGCCACAGCTCGGCGGCTGCCATCCGTTTCCTCGACGACGTCAAGCCAGGCCTGCATGTTGTGGACTACGGCGCGAATGTCCGGGGCGAAGCAGAGCAGGT
>JBHIBA010000571.1:0-1946 GCA_046758845.1 Nitrospinota bacterium | reverse complement strand
TGCCCCTTCCCGCGCCGGTGACAATTGCGCATTGACCGGCCAGCCGTAACGTCCTCTCGTTCATTCGCCGAGGTCCTCCAGCCGGGTTCCCCAAGTGTGGCGACCACTGGGCCTGGAACGTCCGCCAGTGTTCATAGAAAAACCGATTCTGTCAATTTGGGTCGTTCGCGAGATACTTGGCACCTTGGCCGGATGCTGCGGCTGCCGAAGGCAGACCTCCGGACAAAGAACGAAGCCACCGAAAGGCCCAAAACCACTGGTCCAGCCAAACCCGCTCCCAACCTAAGCAGGCCCGGCCATGTGAGTCATCGACCCGCATGCCGGGCCGTCAAAAGTTTTCCGGGGGGTCCAGGGGGGCGGTTTACAAAAAGCGCCCCCTGGGAAATTTGGACGGTTTTCAAAAAGGCCCGCTGGGAATCCGGAAAGAACGCGAGGGTTTCCGAAGTAGATAATCAGGGCCGGAATCCCAAGTGCGCGCAACAGATCATTGCTTCGGCTCTGACATGAGAGACTCAACGGACCGGACGAGCATCTCGATGCCGATCCCCAGCGCGTCCTCGTCGAAATCAAACCGCGGGTTGTGGTGGGGATAGTCCAGGCCCTTCTCGGGATTGGCCGAGCCGATGAAGAAAAAGCAACCGGGGACTTCCCGCAGGAAAAACGACATGTCCTCCCCGCCCATCGTGGCCGAGTGTCGGATCACGGCCTCCGGGCCGACAAGGTCCCGCGCCACACTTTCCACCCGGGCGGCGATTTGGGGGTCGTTCCGGGTGGCCGGATACATCCGCTGATAATTCACTTCGGCCGTTGCGCCATAGCCCGCGGCGACGCCCTCGGCCACGCGCCGGATGCGACCCGGCATGGCTTCCCACAACTCCTCCGACAACGTCCGAACCGTCCCGACCAGTTTCACCTCAGGGGGAATCACGTTGAATGCCTCTCCCCCGTGGATCGAACCAATCGTCAGGATGCCCGGCTCCAGGGGATTGCGTTCCCGGCTGATGAGGGTCTGCAGAGCCAGGATGACCTGGGCCGAGACGACAACCGGGTCCACGGCGTCTTGCGGCTTCGCGCCGTGCCCTCCCTTGCCGCGGACGGTAATCTCGACCCGGTCCGTGCTCGCCATAATCGGCCCCGATTGGACGCCGATCTGTCCCAACGTCAAGTCGTTCCATAAGTGAATCCCGATCGCCACGTCTACGTCGGGGTCGCGCAGGGCGCCTTCCTGAATCATGGGCTCTGCGCCGCCGGGCCCTTCCTCGGCGGGCTGAAAGATGAACTTCACGTCTCCGTGAAGCGTCTGGCGACGCCTTTGGAGGATTTGCGCAGCCATCAGGGCCATGGCGGCGTGTCCATCGTGGCCGCAAGCGTGCATCACACCGGCATTTTGGGAGCGGTAGGGGACGTCGTTCTCTTCCTGGATGGGGAGGGCGTCCATGTCGGCCCGAACCAGGATGGTTTTTCCGGGTTTTTCCCCCCGCAGGAGACCCACCACGCCCGTCTTGGCGACACCCGTTATGACCTCCAGGCCGAGCGATTCTAGCCGGTCTGCCACGATGCCCGCCGTCCGCTTTTCCTGGTAGCCGAGTTCCGGGTGGGCGTGAAGGTCCCTGCGGATCTCGATGGCTTCTTCCGCCGCCCGGGCTGACTCCGAAGAGAGTTCGGACGCTCTCGGCGATGCGGATTTTTCTTCGGGCATCTGTGGGTTCCTCATTTGGCCGTCCGAAACAAAACGATGTGCCGAAACGATGAATTTTCAAATATCCAGATTACCACACAACCGAAAAGACACCCTTTCCGAGACTCGGGCGAATTGCAGAGGCCACAGGGCCGATTGAACAGGTTCAGAAGCATATGGGACGTTCCCTCCGGAATAAGAGAAAATCCCAGAGGGGCCTTTTTGAAAACCGGCCCCCCTGGACCCCCCGGAAAACTTTTGACGGCCC
>JBHIBA010000570.1:0-1956 GCA_046758845.1 Nitrospinota bacterium | reverse complement strand
GGCCGTCGGCAAGCCGAAAAAGACGGCATACCGGCTTGCCTGCACGATGTCACAGCCGCCGCCGGCCGTGCAGAAGAGGGGACTGTCGCCGCCGAGCTTTGTCACTGCGAGATAGCCCGCGACGACGAACCCTGCAGCGGCGACTCCGGCCACCGGCCAGTTGCGCCGTGGCGTCTCGTATTGCTTGCGTCGTGAGAATCGTGCCAAACGCTTCCTCCTCCTCGGTGCAAGCCAACCAAAGGCCTACTTGCCTGAGGTCTGGGCAGTAGACTCGGATGGGGGACGCGACATAGAGCCGCGGACCTGGTCGAGCATTCGCTTCGCGGTCACCGCGTATCCATTGCCGGGTGGAGCGGTTTTGATGAGTTCCTCCCAGACCTTCACCCCCTCCCGTGGTTGGACCTTTCCCTGAAAAAGAACCAGCCCCTTCTCGAAGAGAGCGTGCGGGTAATTTGGCTGCATGGTCAAGACCCGGTCAAAGATCCGGATAGCCTCGTCGTAATGTTGACCGCGGGCCAAGAGCGCCCCGATCTGGGTCAGGGCTTCCAGGTTTTGCGGGTCGCTTTCCAAGATCTTTTTGTAGCCTGCCAGGGCCCGACCGAAATCTCCCCGATTGTAGGCCGCATTGGCTTCTTCCAGGGAAGACGGCGTCCCGAGAACCCTCTCCCCCCGAGGGACACTTTCGGTGACACCCATCTCGCCCTCCCTCGAAGTAAGTGACCTGCCGAGGAAAAAGCCGATGGCCACCCCAACGAACAGGATAAGCGCGGCGGGGATGATCAGACCAAGACGGTGAGAGATAGGCGGGGAAGCAGCACCGGGGGCCTTACGCGGTGCCGGCTTCCGCGAAGGCTTGGGTCGCCGCTGAGCGTGCCGTTCCTCTTCTTGGAGCAGAGCTGCGGCCTGCATCTCGTACGTCGCCCGGGTCTTCTCATACTCTTCCTGCGAGAGGGAGCCCGCTTCTCGTTCCATCTCGAGTTCCCGGATCGCATCGTAGAGCTTTTCCCGCCTGAGCCTGGAGTCCCCAGCATCCCCTTCCGGTTCCTGCTCTACTTGCGCAGATCCCTTCTTTCCGCGCCAAAGGGGAAACGTGACCGCAACGACCGCAGCAATTGCGATGAGGAGCGCGACGATGTAAATCACGGCAGATTCTTCCTGTCGGTATCGTTAGCCCCGATCCGAAATTGTCCCACAACATAGACCATCTGAATCGCTTTGGAAAAGCCCTTTTTCGGATCGGGGTTAGGATTAATCCTGGGCCATTTCGCGACGGACCTTTTCCAGGTAGGCAGGGTCCACGGAAGCAGGGGCCGTCGGCGTCCGCTGCCTCCAGCGCCTCAGGACCAAAAAGACACCTACCGCCCCGCCGCCGAGGCCGAGAAAGGGAAGGACCCACACGAGGAGGTTGAATCCCTCTTGCTTGGGAGTGAGCAGGATCCATTCCCCATACCGCTCCACGAAATACGCCTTGACGGCCTCGGGGCTCTCCCCGGCCTCGAGCCGCTCCCGGACCAGGCCTCGCATCTGTTCCGCCATCTTCGCGGGGGAGTCGGCCACGGAGAGACCCTGGCAGACCGGGCAGCGGAGCTCGGCGGCAACCTGCTGCACCTGTTCCTCCAACGAGGCAGCGCTGAGCGAAGAGACAACGAACATCGCGAGCATGAGAATGCCCAGGCTCATTGCTCCACCGTGATACGCCCTACGCCCCACGGTCATGCCCTCCTTTGGCATCGTCGGCCCTCGGCGCCTGCTGAAGAAGCCCTTCGATCTGGGCCGAGAGGACGTCTGCGGTCACGGCGCCGACATGTTTGTAGGCGATCCGGCCTTCCCTATCGAGAACAAAGGTCTCGGGAACACCGTAGACCCCGTAATCAATGGAGATCTTCCCTCCAGGATCCGGCCCGTTCGGAAAGGTGAACTGAAATCGGTCCATGAACTCCTTGGCCGCCTTCTCGG
>JBHIBA010000569.1:0-1976 GCA_046758845.1 Nitrospinota bacterium | reverse complement strand
ACATGATTGAGAAACATGACGCCGGCCGGCCTGATGGTGGTCGGCTTCTGAAGCCATTCCTCGAGCCATCCCCTCTGGAACTTGCTTCCGGCCCCCGTTAGATCCGGACCCTTCCGTTTCCTCCTCTCCTTGATAGTCTGGGCGGGGGGGGCGCTGACGTTGTGGCACTTGACGCATTTCTCGGCAAAGATGCCCTTACCGTCCTCCCCCCGACTTTCAGAGAAGCCCCCAAAGACTCCGGCGAGGAAGACCGCCAGGGCGAGCAACAAACGAACCTCTCCAACGATCCTCATCGATCCACCCCTCGCCTAAAACGAGACGAAGAAGCCAACCCGAAGCCTGTCCTCGATCTCGCTTCCCTCAAGGATCTCCTTATGATGATACTCCGTAAAGAGCTTGAGATTGGGAATCGGATGGAACGCGATGTGGAATAGAAACTGCTGGTTCGTGCCGCTCACGTCGGGGTCGTTTTGGTTTTCATACCGCCCGAGGACAACCCATTTTTCGCCCAGGAAAACGGTCGGCTCGACCACGAAGGTGCGGCGGTCTTTGCCTTTCACCCCCCCGACGTTTTCCTCGTGAAAGAACCCGAAGAGCAGATAGGCGGGGTTGAGCTCGCTCAGGCCGAGGTCGGCGGTGGCCTTGACGAAGGTGTCGAACTGGGTATGGTTCTCGTGGTCGAGACCAGGAGCAGCCCGGGTCGGGCTATGGATGTAACGGACCCCTACAGTCTGGTCCGCAACGGTGTAGCTTGCCCAGCCATAACCAGCCCTGAAGTTGTTGTCGGTCGTCTGGATCCCGGTCTCGTCGTTGCCGACGCCGAGGGCGTAGTGGAGCCCCCCGGGCCCTACGGGCACCAGCCCGTCGACCTCGATACCATCATTACGGATGCTCACATTCTTGGAGAGGTAGCCCTCCGCGGTCAGCTTGAAGTCATCGCTAAAATGGAGGTATTCGTTTTTCATCCTCCCCACCTTCACGTTGACCTTGCTGTTATCCAGGACCAGGTCGTCCAGGATAATGAAGAACTCCCCCAGCACTAACACTGGGTCGTCGTCCGTCCCATTTTCACCCTCCATTTCGAAGAAGTAGGAGACTTTCGGGCCAAACGTCCCCCCGCTGAAGAGCTCCAACTCGTGGGGATCGAAGAAGCTCTTGTTTTTGACGCCTTTCTTGTCGGTGCCGGTGAAGTTGTACCTGATCTTGAGCAAGGCGGCGAAGGGAAAGGTTTCTTCCTCCCAGATCAGCCTTCCTTCCTCCTCCGGCTGCCGATAGCCGTTTTGCTTGAACCGCATCCCATCGTTGTTGAGCTGGGGGATCTGCGTATGACACTTATTGCAGTTGACCCCGTACTTCCTCGCAAAGACGGGGATGGCGAGGGCATCGGAGGCGAAAAGCCCGATCCATGTCAGGGCAAGCAACACCGTGAAAGGTAATACGCTGAGCCTTCTCATGATCACAGCCTCCTTCGTTCGCGGTGGCCCTTTGGTCTAGTGAGTAAGGGACAATCTTTACGCATCAAAGATAGGGAAAGGCCTCCGCGGTGTGTAGTCCCCACAAGGATCATTTTTTCGAAGAAAAAGGGCTATCTCCCCCCAGCCTGTCCGGGTGAGGAGACCAAGCAGAGGGGGTCAAAAAGGACTAGGTGAGTTGAAGGGCTAAGGTGGAAAGAGATGTTAAGGGGATGAGGCCTTGGGTGGAGGGATCAAGCCCTCCCGGAGGGCGAAGGCAACCGCCTGGACGCGGTTCTCCAGGTGGAGCTTCTCCAGGATGTTCCGAAGATGGTTCTTGACCGTGTTCTCGCTAATGCAGAGGGCGTTGGCGATCTCCTTGTTCGTCTTCCCCCGGGTCAAGAGCTGGAGCACTTCCCGTTCCCGGTTTGTCAGCTCCTGGAGCGGATTGGTCTCTTCCAACTCCTTTTGACGGGCAAACTCTTCCAGCAGCTTTGCGGCCAGGTGGCCCGCGATCGCCGCCTC
>JBHIBA010000568.1:0-1978 GCA_046758845.1 Nitrospinota bacterium | reverse complement strand
AACAAATCAAAGCGGCGGCCCGCGAGATTCAAAAAAAGCTGAACCCCCACCCGGCCGGGCAACTGGAAGTCAACGTCCCCCGACTTGGACGGGAACCGCTCCGGGGAACGCAGCACAAGTATCGCGAAACCGTCCTTTTCTTTCCCAGCCAGGGTCAAACCTGTCACGCGTACTGTACCTATTGCTTCCGCTGGCCCCAGTTCGTGGGAATCGACGAGCTGAAGTTCGCAAGCGGTGAGACGGAGAAGCTCGTTGGCTATCTCCGCAATCATCCAGAGGTCAACAGCATCCTGTTTACCGGAGGAGATCCTCTTATTATGAAGACGGCGGTCCTTCGCCGGTATGTCGAGCCACTCCTTGCTCCAGAACTGGAACACGTGGTCAGCATTCGCATAGGCACAAAGGCGACCGCGTTTTGGCCTTATCGTTTCTTGACCGATGATGATACGGACGATCTCCTCCGGCTTTTCGAACAGACGCGCCGCGCCGGTAGGCATCTGGCGCTCATGTCCCACTACAGCCATCCCCGAGAACTCAGGACCGCTGCGGCCCAGGCAGCCGTTCGCCGAATTCAGGGTACTGGGGCTGTCATTCGTTGCCAAGCACCCCTCATTCGCCATGTTAACGACGACGCCGACGTCTGGGCCAACCTGTGGCGGATTCAAGTGCAACTGGGGGCTGTTCCCTATTACATGTTCGTCGAGAGGAACACGGGTCCCAAAAACTATTTCGAAGTTCCTCTCGCGAGAGGACTCGAGATCTTTCGAACCGCCTATACGCAGGTATCGGGTCTCGCCCGTACGGTGCGGGGACCATCCATGTCCGCCATCCCCGGTAAGGTTGTGGTGGATGGGATCGCTGAAGTGCGCGGGGAAAAGGTCTTCGTCCTAAAGTTCATCCAGGGCCGGGACCCCGATTGGGTGGGGCGTCCTTTCTTCGCCAAATACGATCCAGCGGCCACCTGGCTCACCGATCTCCGCCCAGCGTTTGGGCAAAAACACTTTTTCTTCGAGCCGGCACTACGGGAGATCAAGGAGACCGGAAGGGCCCAGGCGTGGGGCCAACGGATACCGGCGCGTAGGCGGCTCACTATCTTTGGACACGTGGAGTGGGAATGAACAAGTCCTCGCTGAACCATTTGCATTGCCCAGACGGCCACCTGAGTCTTCAGATTCGGGACATGCGCCCTTCTCCCACACTGGCCATCAACGAAGTGTGCGACAAGCTCCGGAGGGAGGGGAGGCAAGTTTTCAACCTGGGTCTGGGAGAGTCGCCGTTCCCGGTGCCTCTCTCGGTTGTGGAGGTGCTCCGGGCGAATGCCTCTCAGAAAAGCTATCTTCCCGTGAAGGGCCTGTACGAACTCAGGGGTGCCGTTGCCGACTATCACTGCCGGAATCACGGCTTAGGTTGTGACCCTGAGGACGTGCTCATTGGACCGGGGTCCAAGCAACTGATGTTTCTTCTCCAGATCGTCTACGACGGCGACCTGGTGATTCCCACCCCGGCCTGGGTCTCTTACGCACCCCAGGCTCAAATTGTGGGCCGGAAGGTTTATTTCTTGCCAACTCAACGCGCTCAGGGATGGCGTCTCAATCCGGCCCAGCTCGAGGCCCTGTGCCGTGACGATCCGAATCGTCCCCGTATCGTCATCCTCAATTATCCAAGCAATCCCACCGGCGGGACTTACTCCACGGACGAGCTCGGGAGTCTGGCCGCCGTGGCCCAGCGTTTCCGAGTGGTGCTGCTATCTGACGAGATTTACGGCGAGCTTCACCATCACGGCCAACACGTTTCGGTGGCCCGCTTCTACCCGGAGGGGACGATCTTGAGCAGTGGTCTCTCGAAGTGGTGCGGTGCTGGAGGCTGGCGGCTGGGGACTTTCACCTTTCCAAAGAACCTTCATTGGCTGCTCGAAGCCATGTCGGCAGTGGCCAGCGAGACGTATACATCGACCAGTGCCCCCATTCAATACGCTGCC
>JBHIBA010000567.1:0-1988 GCA_046758845.1 Nitrospinota bacterium | reverse complement strand
GAAGTTTTCCGGGGGGTCCAGGGGGGCCGGTTTTCAAAAAGGCCCCCCTGGGAATTTCCCTAGGTGTCCTTTGTAGGCCAGGTGAGTTGCGCCCGGCTTGAGAGCCCGGCCTTTTCGGCGATGGCCCGCCCCCGTTCGCCGGCTTCGCGGATGGCGGCGTCCACGTCGGAAAACAGGGTGAACCGGCCTTCGCGCAACACGGGCTTTCCGTCGATGAGGACCGTATGGGCGTCGGCCCCGCGCCCGCAGCAGACAAAGTTGGAGAGCGGCTTGTGGACGACCTGGACGTGGGGGCCGCGCATGTCGAAGACGGCAATGTCCGCCCGCATTCCGGGCTCAAGAGAGCCGATCTCGTCCTCCATCCCCAACGCCTTGGCCCCGTTGAGGGTGGCCATCTCCACCGAGCGCTCGATGGGCATCATCGTCGGGTCCAGGTGCCGGACGTGCTGGAGGAAGGTGCAGGCCTTCATCTGCTCCACCATATCCACCGAGTAGTCCACCATGGGCCCGTCGGTCCCCAGGGCGACGTTCACCCCGGCCCGCAGCGCCTTGGCCGCCGGGACGATCCCCCCGCCCCGCATGGACTCGCTGGTGGGGGTGTAGACCAAGTGGGCGCCCGCTTCCTTCATCATGGCGATGTCCGTGTCGGTGATGTGGATGCCGTGGATCATGAGCCACCTCTCATCGAGGAAGCCCCCCTCCATGAGATAGGCCACGTCCGTGCGTCCCGTCTCGCGGAGGTATTTCAGATAGCCCATCTCCATCGAAAGGGTCCCGCCTGCGACGTGGTCGGTGATGGGGAGGGTTTTTTCCTTAGCCAGCTCGTAGCCGGATTGGATGAGCTCTTCCGAGCTCATCCCCACGGCCACCCAGTGGGCGTTGGATTCGATGGCCAGGCCCATCCGGACGAGGCCGCCTTTCGCTCCGTTCCACTTGTCCACCAGCTCGGCGACGTATTGCGCGGCTTCCTTTGCGGTGAGGGGGTGGTCCGGGTTTCCCGGCGTTTTGCAGCGGAAGTCTTTGGCGAACACCTGACGGAATCCGACCTCCGCCATCGGCTCGATGGTGGCCGCCGTCTCCTCCGCCATGGTGGTGGTGACGGAGTGATTGAGGCAGCACGTCGTCCCCGTTCGGACCATCTCCAGGGCGGCGAGATAGGCCGAGGCGCGAAGATCGGCGGCCGTCAGGTGGCGGACGCAGGGCATGAGGAAGTTGAAGATCCAGGGCTCAAGCAGCATCCCGTCGCAGAGGCCCTTGAACAGGTTGTACCAGTGGTGCTGGTGCAGGTTGATAAGCCCCGGCAGGACGATCATCCCCGATGCGTCGAGCGTTTCAGCGTAGGGCTTTTTGGGCAGGGCGGCGGCGGGACCGACGGCCTCGACCTTCCCGTCCGAGACGGCGACGAAGCCGCCTTCGAAGACCTCCCGCTCCGGATTCATCGTCACAACGTAACCATTTTTGATCAGAAAGCTCATGATTGTTCTTTCCTTTTGCAGGGGCCTTTTTTTCGAGGGGGGCCTTTTTGAAAGCCGGCCCCCCTGGACCCCCCGGAAAACTTTCGTTTCGGGCGGGTACGGAGCCCCGCCCCTACGATATTGATGCTGGGTGGATACAGCCGTGTAGGGGCCGGGCTCTGTACCGGCCCACGGGGTGCCACTGGCGGCTTGTCCGCCAGTGCTTTCCGCCATTACCGGATCGGCCAGGCGGGAATGGCCTGGTCGATCTCCGCCATCAACTCAATCGTCCGCTTCAGGGCGACGATGATCTTTTGATAATGCGTCACGTCATCGTACGTGAGCTTGCGGCCTTTTCGGTCCTTGAGCCACTTTTCGCAGACCTGATACCCCCCGACGTGAAAGCTCCAGACCTCATTCGGGATGCCCTCGAAGTATTGCTCCGTGTTGATGTAAACCCGTTTCTTCTTTTCGTCGTATCGGACCTTTTCGACCTCGTTTGACCCGCCGACCGGGAATTTTGTGATGAGGTTT
>JBHIBA010000566.1:0-1993 GCA_046758845.1 Nitrospinota bacterium | reverse complement strand
GGAACGAATTCCAAGCCCCTCAAACATGAATTGTCCGGTGTCCCCTATCCGGCCTTCTTGCGGCTATCAGGCCCCCCCATCCGCGGGCAAGGAAACGACCGTCGGTCCCTCGAAGGCATCGACCTTCGGCGGTTCATCTTCGAAGCCCAACTCCTTCCACCTTTCGACAACTTGCTCGTAGACCGGCTTGGAGAGTTTCGTTCTTCGGGCAAATTCCTTGATGTGTCTGAACTCCTTGCATGCATTGATAAGGCACTTGGACCCCCACGGCCTGATTTCCGGTGGGTTCAGGCTCGGGTCGAGGTAGGTGCTCCACGTTTCACGCAGGATGTCGATGGCCTGCGCCGGTCGGGAGCGCGTGGCCAGCGCCCAGAGGACGTCGGAGAGGTTGGAAGGGTCGACGTCGTCGTCGACGACGATGACATACTTGGTGAAATACGCTCCCCCCATGCACTGGGCGGCGAGGGCCATGGTCTGGGCGGCGTGGCCTGCGTAGAGCTGCTTGATCGAAACCACGGTCACGCCCCAGCCAGCGGCTTCCGGCGGAGACCAGACGCCCTGGACCCCGGGAACCCCGAGCGCTTGGAGATCGGCCCAAACCTTGGCCGCCTTGCTCATCCCCCAAAACAGGCCGCATTCGTTCGCTATCCCGTCCGCCATCAGGGCGCAGGTGAGGATGGGGTCTTTCTTGTACCGGACGGCATGGACGTCGATGTAGGGCGTGGGGCCGCTGGGACGCCCGTAATAGCCGGTGAACTCGCCGAAGGGCCCCTCGGGAAATGTCTTGTCCGGATGGGTGAACCCCTCGATGATGATCTCCGCGTTGGCGGGCAACATCAGGCCGGTGACGTCGCTTTTGAACACCTCGATGGGGGCGCCGTTGATGCCCCCGAAGGATTCGTACTCTGAGGCGTTCTTGGGGAACGTCGTTGCCGAAACGATGAACAAGAGGGGGTCCAGTCCGTAGACCGCGGCGACGGGCGCCGGCTCCCCCCGATTCCACCAGGCCTCCCTGTCAAGGAGCGCGTCTTTTCCGGGCGATACATAAAAACCGACCTGATCGCGGCTCTTGATCATGTGGCGGTAGGTTCCCAGGTTGGTTCTTCCCGAGTCGGGGTTTTGGGTAATGACCGCGTCTGCGGTGCCGATGTACTTTCCGCCGTCCAGCGGCCACATTTTCGGGGCGGGGAATTGTGTCAGGTCGACGTCCTCGCCCAGCTCCGTGTTCCGGTTTACGGAGGCATCCTCCGCGGCGACGACTTTCGGCGGCATCCGCCGCTTCATCTTCTCCTTGAGGACCTTGACGATCCCGAGCCCGCTTTGTCCCGGCTCTTCCCGAATGGCCAGGGCGACCCGGTTGATGCTGTTGCCGAGCATGTTGTAGAGGGCCCGATGACCGGGATGCGCCTTGATGTTTTCGAAGAGCAGGGCGGGGCTGCCGGCTTCCTTCCCGCTCAGATAGGCGACCGTCGACATTTCTAGATCAGGGTCGACTTCTGCTGTGATTTTTTTCACTTCCCCAATGGCTTCCGCCTTTTGCAGCCAAACTCCCAGACTGTCCGTCTGGGTGTGTTCTTTCGATTCCACAACATTTTCCGTGGAAACCCTGACCTTCATAACCATTTCCTCCAAATCGTTCTCGCACGGCTTAGACGAGATCGTTGCATGCGCTGAGGTCACCCGTCCCGATGTTGGCGGGAGGAGACCGGCGGCCCCCCTTTGGGGAATCCGGGCCAGTGTCGCGTCCGCGAAATTCGTTGAATATGTCCTACGCCCCCCGGTTCATCGGTGCCACGGGCGGCTGGTCCGCCCGTGCCTCCGCTTCGGCTTGCATCCATGGAAAAGGCGGCACTGGCAGGCAAGGGGTCACGGACCCCAAGCTGCCAGTGGCACCCGCCCTTAAGAAAGGAAGTTCAAGGCGCGGAGAGCCTGTAATTGGTTGAAATGATTGGTGCCGAAGGGGGGACTCGAACCCCCACGGGCTGTCGCCCAC
>JBHIBA010000565.1:0-1996 GCA_046758845.1 Nitrospinota bacterium | reverse complement strand
TCACCCGCTCCGTGCCGCCTTCCAGGCGGACCACCCGGGTCCGGTTGGGCGCCGCCAGCCGCGTCAGCCCTCCCGCCAAGCTGACCGCCTCCGCCAGCGTAACCTTCCGGTCCTGAATCTTGTAAGGCCCCGGGTTCTTCACCTGACCGAAGACGAAGATGGAGTCGGCCCTCGGAACATAGACCGTGTCATCCCCCTGAAGGGGGATGTTGGCCGAAAGGTCCGCCCCTCTCAGCAGCACGTTCAGGTTGACCGTGAAGAACTGATCCTCTCCCTCCTTCCCCTTGCGGGGCCGAAGGACAACGACTTTCGCCCCGCCTTCCCTGGGGTCGATCCCTCCCCCCTGGGAGATGATCTCAAGAACCGTCGTCGGCCCACGAAGCGCATAGCTCCCCGGCTTCATCACCGCCCCCAGAAGTTGAACCTGCTGGCTTCGGTACTCGGCCACACGGACCGAAAGGCTTGGATTCACCAGGTAATCCTTGGCCAGGAAGGCCTCGATGTGCTTTTCGATCTCAGCGACGGTTTTCCCCTCCACCGGAACACGACCCAAGAGGGGAAAGTTGACGGTGCCGTCCCCCGCGACCACGTACTCTCCCGAAAGCTCCGGCTCACGAAACACAGATACCTTCAGCATGTCCTTTGGGCCGACTCTGTATTCCTCAAGCCGGGGGGGAGGGAGAAGTTGAGAAGGAGGCAGGAGGGGAGCCCTCCTTGAACGATTCTCCCGGGAGTGAGACGTCGGGGGGGCGCCCGCGGCATGCTTTACCCCCGGCGAGGACCCCGCCGTTGTCTCCGCCGCCGCGCGTTCATGCCCCCCTTCTGGTTCCGCAGTGAACAACCTACCGCTTGGAGGGGCGCGCCACGAAATGACCACACGGGAGCCTTGCTGGGAATGGAGGAGAGCTGGGTCCCGCCCCACTGCCGGCAACTGGGAGCGAGCATAAAGACGCACCTCCACCATTTGAATGAGCGTCTTTCGCTGGAGAACCTGGAATCGCGAGATGGGACCCCTGGAGAACTCTCGCATCACGTCGCCCGCGGGATCGTAGATGGCGTCAGGGATTCGGACAACCACGGCCCCCAGACGGGGATCGGAGAAAATCCGATACCCGAAGGGGGCATCTCCCTGGATGGTCGCCTGGGCGCCTCCTTCCTCCTGAGCCACCTTCACTCCTCGGATGACCGTGAGGGGCTTCAGGACGTTTTTCTCAGGCCGGAATCTGGAGGCGCAGCCAAACCCACCGAAGAGAGCCAAGCTCGCCAGTGAAACGCAGACAAAGAGGCGCAAATGTTCCCCCCGTCCCGGCCCCGGCAATCTCTGCCGATACCCCGAGTTCAAAAGAGCAGCTCGCACCCTCCTGGGGGCATCACAAATCATAACCGGTCGGGCCGCCTGTCTCTCGTGACCTTGGGCAAGGAACCCCCCATGAACCAGCCAGTCCTACCCCACATGCCCCGGCACCTCTGGCGGGTCTTCGGAACGGACGATCGTCAAATTCTGCGAAGGAAAAGGCAGAATGCGGTTACCAAGAGCGGCCGCGGGCTACACCGGAACCGCACACCGGCCCAGGAAGGCAACTCCCCTCAGCGGAAATCGGAAAGGAAAAGGATACATGGGGCGGGGGAGCTCGGACCCGGTCTCGGCGCAATGGTCTCCCGGGTACGCTTCAGTGCAGGGTAACGAGCTCACCCGCCGGCAACCGGCCCCGAGCCACAGACGACCAGGCAGGCCGGTCTCCCGCCACCCCTCGCTCACCCTCCCGACGGCGACGCCAGCTCCTGGCTGGTCTGCGTGTCGAGTTCTAGAGATGCCTCCGCCGCCTCTTCGGCGGCGGCTACCACGGCTTCCCTAAACGCCTCGGGGACAACCTCCCGCGCTGCCGCCTCGACGCCGGCAACGCCGGCGGTCGCCACTTCCTGGACGGTTGTCGCGCCGAGGCCCGCCGCCTGCGCCCCCTCGACCACACCCCGTGAGGCGCCCTCGGCTATCGGC
>JBHIBA010000564.1:0-2006 GCA_046758845.1 Nitrospinota bacterium | reverse complement strand
GAAAGCGCCTGAACAAATTTCGTTTTTGCTCAGGAAAGTTAGCGAACCGAGAGTAATATAGCTCTAAAAAGACATTGTGTAAAGGATTTTCCTTATCACACAATCCTCAGGCTCGCAAAAATCCTGCACACTTGGTCATCCCTGTCCGGTTGGCAAGCTACACAAAATGGCGTGTCTCCTTTCAATTCATGTAGATCTACCTTTGCCTAACCCTGACCTTTTCTTGCCCCTCAAAAGTTACTCCGCTTGACTTTGATTATTGTAATTATTATCATAGCTTAAATCAGTGAAACAACTGACGAAAATTAAACCCAAGGAGGTGAGGCAGTTGAAGTCTTGAGGAAGGCAGGAGCATCAGGATACCAACCCCCGGGCAGTTAACCTCAGATAAAAGCCAAAGGAGGAAAACCATGTCAGACCTACGAGTCACCACGACCACGGGCAAGGATGTCGTGCTCGAGGAAGCAACAGTCGAAGAATTCAAGTCAAGTTTGCGCGGCGAGCTGCTGCTGGCGGAGGATCCGGACTACGACGACGCCCGGGCCCTCTGGAACGCGATGATCGATCGCCGGCCGGCGCTCATCGCCCGGAGCGCTGGCGCGGCCGACGTGATCCGCAGCGTGAAGCTGGCCAGCGACCACGGGCTCCTTGTCTCCGTCCGGGGCGGCGGCCACAACATCGCCGGCAACGCGGTATGCGATGGCGGCCTCATGATCGACCTCTCGCCGATGAACGGGGTGCGGGTGGATTCGGCCGCCCGCACGGCATGGGTGGACCCCGGCGCGACTCTCGGAGACGTGGACCACGAGACGCAGGCCTTTGGCCTCGCCACCCCCCTGGGCATCAACTCCACCACCGGGGTCGCCGGACTGACCCTGGGTGGCGGCTTCGGCTGGCTCAGCCGCAAGCACGGCCTCACCGTCGACAACCTCCTCTCGGCGGACGTCGTCACCGCGGACGGCGAGTTGGTGACGGCGAGCGAGAGAGACAACCCAGACCTCTTCTGGGGCGTCCGCGGCGGGGGCGGGAACTTCGGCATCGTGACGTCGTTTCAGTTCCAGCTTCACCCGGTCGGCCCCGAGGTACTCTCGGGATTGATCGTTCACCGATTCGAGGACGCCGGCGAAGTCCTCCGTTACTACCGGAGCTTCGTCGCGCAGGCCCCGGACGACCTTGCCTGTTGGGCCGTGCTGCGGAAGGCGCCCCCGCTTCCGTTCCTTGCCGAAGAGGTACATGGTACTGAGATCCTGGTCATTGCCGTCCTCCATGCGGGTGACATGAAGGAAGGTGAGAGGCTGCTACAGCCGCTCCGGGAGTTTGGTGACCCGATCGCCGACGTCGTGACGCCACACCCATACGCAGTCTTCCAGCAAGCCTTCGACCCGCTGCTCACGCCGGGGGTCCGAAACTACTGGAAGTCCCACAACTTCTCGGAGCTCTCCGACGGGGCGATCGAGACGATCCTCGAGTACGCTGGACGCCTCCCGTCACCCTACAGCGAGATCTTCGTTGCTCATCTGGGCGGTGCTGCGAACCGGGTTGCGCCGGACGTCACCGCCTATCCGCACCGGGACGTGACCTTCGTGTTGAACGTCCACACGCGCTGGGAGGACGCGGCACAGGACGAGGAGTGCGTCGCCTGGGCTCGGGAGTTCTTCGACGCCACGACCCCGTTCGCCACCGGCGGCGTGTACGTGAACTTCATCAGCGAGGGAGAGGAGCGGGTGCGAGCTGCTTACGGCGTGAACTATGACCGGATGGTGGAGCTGAAGAGCAAGTACGATCCGACCAACCTCTTCCATATGAACCAGAACATCAAGCCGACGGTGTGACAGTTCCACGGTATAAATAGCACGGCAGAGCAGGGCATCGTCAGCATCGCAATCGGCTTTCCCTGTATGTAACCCGACTTACATCATCTATGGTGACTGTATTTAGAGGAAGCGTGAAGCGGACATTCCGCATTAAGGTGATTTCTATGGTAGGATGGAGGGAAAACCATAACT
>JBHIBA010000563.1:0-2009 GCA_046758845.1 Nitrospinota bacterium | reverse complement strand
CCCGACAAAGGCTTCCACTTCCACACGGGAAGGCCGCTGGCGAAACTGCTCGGCTATCCCGACTCCTGGCTTCAAACCCTTCCCGAGAGCGCCGTCGAATCGTTGGCGGGAACCGGCAACCCGTTTGCCTTGGGCGAGATCCGACCCGGCGAGCGCGTCGTGGACGTCGGCTGCGGCGCTGGCTTCGACAGCTTCCTCGCGGCGGGCTTCGTCGGACCTTCCGGCCACGTCATCGGGGTGGAGATGACGCCGGAGATGCTCCGTAAGGCGCGCGACGCGGCCTCCGAGAGGGGTCTTGCGCACCTGGAGTTCAAAGAGGGCTTCGCCGAGGAACTGCCCGTTCCGGACGGATGGGCCGACGTCGTCATCTCCAACGGCGTGGCCAATCTCTGCCCGGACAAGCCCCGCGTGTTCTCGGAAATGCACCGAGTGCTCAAGCCGGGGGGACGGATCCAGATCGCCGACATCCTGGTGCAAAAACCGGTTCCCGAGGCAGCCAAGCAGCAGGTCGACCTCTGGACGGGGTGAATCGCCGGGGCTCTGCTGGAGGCAGAGCTTGAGGCGGTCGTCACCGGGGCCGGCTTCGAGGGTTTCGAGATCACTTGGCGGAAGGACGTGTTCAGCGGAGCGCCGCAAGCCTCAAGCTCCGCCGCATTCGGCACCTTGGGCATCAACTTCTGTGCCCGCAAGCCAGCTTGAACCTAGAACGCGACAGGTTTGGCTGCTAACTGCCGGGGAGGCGCACGATGCGATGCCCAGCCTGTCAACACGAAAACCGAGAGGGAGCCCTCTTCTGCGAGCAGTGCGGCGCCCGGCTCGAGAGAGCCTGCCCGCACTGCGGCGACGCCGTGCGGCCGGGCGCCCGCTTCTGCGACCGCTGCGGAGGACCGCTCGAGTCTCCCGGCCCCGGGCCCCTCGAACCCTCACCGCTGGGGGCGCGGGCAGAGGCCCTGGCCAGCCGGATCCCCAGCTACACCCCGAAATACCTCGTCGAAAAGGTGCTGACCACCCGCAGCGCCATCGAGGGGGAGCGCAAACAGGTGACCGTCCTGTTCGCGGATGTGTGCGGCTTCACGGGGATCTCGGAGGCCCTGGACCCCGAAGAGGTCCATCGCCTCATGGACTGCTGTTTCGAGATTCTTATGCGCGAGATCCACCGCTTCGAGGGGACCATCAACCAGTTCACCGGCGACGGGGTCATGGCGCTCTTCGGCGCGCCCATCGCCCACGAGGACGCCCCTCAGCGCGCGATCCGGGCGGCCCTGGCGATTCAGGAGGCGCTGCGCGCCCACGGCGAGGAGGTCCGAAGCGAGCAGGGCGTGAGCCTCCAGATGCGCATCGGCATCAACACGGGGACCGTGGTGGTGGGCAAGATCGGCGACGACCTGCGGATGGACTACACGGCGGCGGGGGACACCACGAATCTGGCCGCCCGCCTGCAGGCCATGGCCGAGCCGGGCACGGTGCTGGTGAGCGAACACACGCATCGGCTGACGAAGGACTTCTTCGAATTCTCCCACCTGGGCCCCGTCCACGTAAAGGGGAAGAGCTATCCGGAGGCCGTCTACCGGGCGCTCCGGCCCAAGGCCGTCCACTCGCGCATGGACGTGGCCGCGAGGCGCGGGCTCACGCCCCTGGTCGCCCGGCACGCGGAGCTCGACCACTTGATGGCCTCCTTCGCCAAGGCCAAGGACGGCCACGGCCAGGTCGTCTCGCTGGTGGGCGAGGCGGGCGTGGGCAAATCCCGGCTGGCGTATGAGTTCAAAGGGCGCCTCCGCGGCGAGGACATCACCCTCTGGGAGGCTTACTGCCCCTCCTACGGCCAAGCCATCCCCTATCTGCCCATCGCCCAGATCGTCAAGAAATACTGCGGCATCGAGGAAGGGGACGACGAATCCAAGATCCGGCAGAAGGTGGGCGCGACTTGAAGCCCCTGGCTTTCGCGGGGTCTCCGCGAAGGGGCGGACCTGACAGCCAGCCTCGAGATGGTCATCGAATACCTCAGCAGC
>JBHIBA010000562.1:0-2022 GCA_046758845.1 Nitrospinota bacterium | reverse complement strand
AGCAAGGCGCGCATTCGGGCAAAGACAGGAGCCATCGCAAGGCCCCAGACAACCGGCCCAACCAAACTCACGCCCAACCCAAAAGCAGGCCCGGCCATGCAATGCCGGGCCGTCAAAAGTTTTCCGGGGGGTCCCCAGGGGGGTGGTTTACAAAAAGCGCCGCCTGGGAAATCCGGCTGGTTTTCAAAAAAAGCCCCCCTGCCTCATTCTTGCGGATGGACCGGCGAAACCCTATCTTTAGGGAGTCAGCCGGAAAAGGCGCAAGGACGTTCGAAAGGGGTGGTCGATTTGGCTGGCGGCATCAAGATCATCTGTGAGAACCGAAAGGCCCGGCACGACTACACCCTGGAGGAATCCTTCGAGGCCGGGCTGGTCCTTCAGGGGTCCGAGGTGAAGTCCCTGCGGGCCGGTCGGGCCCACCTGAAGGACAGCTATGCGGACGTTCGCGATGAGGAGGTCTACCTGATCGGGACGCACATCAGCCCTTACGACCCGGCCAGCGACATGAACCACGATCCCGAACGGGACCGGAAACTGCTTCTTCACCACCGGGAGATCAGAAAACTCATCGGAAAAGTGAAGGAGCGGGGCTTGACCCTCATCCCATTGAAGATGTACTTCAAGGGGGGAAAGGCCAAGGTGGAGATCGCGCTGGCCCGAGGGAAGAAGAGCTACGACAAGCGGGAGACCCTCAAGCGCAAGGAGGCCGAACGAGAGGTAGAGCGCGCCATGAAGACGGCCCGACATTCCAAGGGCTGAGCGGCCCGGTTCGCTCCTTGCTGAAGTTGAAATTCTGCATAAATACTTGGAGAGGAGGTGAGAAGGCGCAGGGCCTTACCCCTTGTTGTTCAACCTTTGGGGGCGATCCGGGTTCGACGGGGGTATTTGAGGTCCGGGTTGCATGCCGAGGTGCCGTTGGCTCGTAAAACAAACGGCAAAACAACAACTGCCGACAACGAGTTGGCTCTCGCCGCTTAATTAGCGGTGAGCGCCCTTCCGGCTCGCGCCCGTAGGGCCGGGTGAGGGTGTCAGAAAATCGGGATAGTCTGCGGCGTCGCGCCTCGGGGCAGTCGCGGGCGAAACCGGACTGAGGCTGGCGTTCCTTTGTCCCCGTCGGGGGGATATGGGGGGCGCGAGAAAGAAAACCCCGGCTAAGCATGTAGATACCCGAGGCCGAAGACCTTCGGACGGGGGTTCGATTCCCCCCGCCTCCACCAGGATTAGCCGAAGCCCTGTGGAATTCCCACAGGGCTTTGTTGTTTAGATTGCCGGGGGGCGCTTTTTGGGCACTTGCGTGCCGGCCAAACTGCGGCTGGAAGTGTGTGCGCTTAAGCCGCGCGTTTTTGGCGCACACCTTTCGAGAGGTGATTAATCAGGCACGCCAGTGCGGAAACCTGACGCGGTGCGTCCCCCCCCGGCCCCACTGGAAAACTTTTGTTTCGCGATAAAGGGCTGTCCCTTTGCGGGACGGCCCTTTATCGCATGAAGATGACGCGCAAGGCATCCCCAGAAGTGCGGAATTCCCATCCCGAGAAGGAGGCCATTTCATGAGCGAAACGACCTACGACCCTAAAGCCCTGGCGCGCTGCGCGGCCAACTACGGTGAAGAGTACGCCAAGCGGTTGTTCGACCGGGTGGCCGAACATGACGCGGAATACTCGCTGGAGTTCCAGAAGTTCGTCTTCGGATTCCTGTACAACCGCACGGTCCTGGATCAGAAGACACGGGAGCTTTGCGCCGTCGCCGCCCTCATGATGGCGGGCCTGCCGGACCAGCTCCGCGTCCACTTCACCGGCTGCAAAAGCTACGGGGCGACCGATGAGGAGATCCGCGAAGTCCTCCTCCAGACGGCGGTCTACGGGGGCATCGCCCGGGGCACGTGGGCCCTGGCCGAGTTCGAAAAGTGGAAGAAAGAAAACCTCCTGGGGTTCGGCGATCCGCGCGTAGGGACAAAAACGACTGGATGATCCAGATGGGGATGAAAGCCCGTTGCTCGGGCTGGTATAAGACCAGCGGGTCTGC
>JBHIBA010000561.1:0-2043 GCA_046758845.1 Nitrospinota bacterium | reverse complement strand
AAGGTTCTCTGAAGACTCTCAAGCAAACCACTAAGGCTCGTCAAACAAATTCCCGGGCCGAGGTTCGCGCACCGCAAAGAGACGCAACGTTAGCGGAAGAGCTTAAGGCTCTGCAGATAGGCGATCAGATCGTCCATGTCTTGATCGGCAAGAATGGCCGGCGGCTTATGCGTGTTGACCAGATGTTGCCGATACCACGCGGGAATCGTCCTCACCTCGCCAACCCTTGAGAGGTCCGGGCCGATCTTCCCCCCTCTTCCACCGATGGTATGACAGGCGGAGCAGCTGTTCCGCTGGTAAACCCATTTCCCGCGCTGTGGGTCACCTTTGGTGAAACCGAAAGGGGATTGAGGAAAGTCGGGCGACATGATAGGAGGATTCAGCCTCCTGCGCTCCGCTCCCCATGAGTTCAGCGCGATCACGATAGCGAAGAACATAACGGGCAGTGCAATACGGTTCATGCTCATCATCTCCTTTTTATATCAACTCATGTCCTACTGGTAGATAGAGATGGACGCAGCTTTGTTCAGGTGGACCTCCATTTCCTCTCCCGGCTCTAGCTCGACTGGGTACAGCCAGAAATACAGGTTTTCAGTAAGCCGGACCTTAAACAGGGCGTGGAGAAGATAGCGGCCTGCAGGAAGTTTCTCGAATTGAAACTTCCCCTGGTCGTCGGTCTTTGTCCTCTGAACAACGTATTGGGCCAGAAGGCCGCTGACCTCGTTATCGTATTCCGACCGGAGCTTGTTGAGCTTTTCCTGTTCCCGCTTTAAAGCCTCTCTTTTTTCCTTTTGCTTCGCTGTACCCAGGGCCCTGCGACCCTCGCCCCAGGCCTTTGACCTCGCGGCCTCCTGGGCCCGTATCTGGGGCAGCCAGTGCTCTTTCAGGGCTTTCAACTCTTTCTCCGGACCCCCTTGCCCCTTGAGCAACCAGACTTCCACTCCCCGTCCGAACATGACGTCATAAGACATGTCCCCGGAGTAGCTGATGTAGAGAAGGCCCTTGATCGACGCACCCTGTTCTGCCTGGGCCAGAGGCACGACGCCGAAGTTCAATGCCAAGCTGGCGAGGATTATGGCTGTCATATTCCATCTCATGATTTTTACCTCACATTAAGGCAAATCCCCCGAGGGGGGACGATAAGCAAAGCCGTTCATTTTTGGCCCACCCGGACTTCCGTCTTCTTTGTGGCACTGGAGCCAGCACCGCCGCACCTTGGTCGTGGTGTTGAATTCCCACTCCGGCTTGGCCCTTCCATCGATGGGCCGGATATTGGGGTGGAAATTGACCAGCCGGGTTGGGGTGCCGGGCGGTGGTGTGGTGGTTACGAAACCGTCGATGTTGTACTGGGTGTTGGGAGCCTCCTGATTGCTGTGAATGTTATAGTGGCACGATTTGCACAGGGCCCGAGCCTTGTCATCTTTGTCGATTAAATGAAACCAGTGAAGGTTATCTTTCCCCTTCCCGTTAGGAGGATCGCTTTCATCATTGAAGTTGGTCTGTGCCCCGTCACGAAACCGTCTAGCGGTCAACTTCGTCACGTCATGGCAGCGAAAACAGAGGTTGAAATTGGCGGAGTTCCAGGAGGACGGTCCGGGGAGGGTATTTTCGTACCTTGCGCGGCGGATGCTCCCGTAGATGGAGCCGTGGGGCCCCACGGGGGTGGAGACCGACCCGGTGCTCGGTACTCGACCCGACGTGCCCTCGTAAGCGTCGCTGTTGTGACAATCGGTACATTTAATGACCGAATTCGTGCTGAGCCCGTTGGGCGCGAGCTGAGCGCTTAGGTTGGCCGAGGTGTTACGGCCAGGGCCCGCGACAGGGTGAAAGGCGCTGTTGGTGGTCTGGAATTCGATCCGCTTATTGCTCGGCGTGGCACCACTCGGGAGGGTTATCGTCCCGACGACCTTATCGTAGGTGTCAGCGTGGCAGCGGAAGCAGAGTGGGTACTGGACCACGCTGGGTTGGCCGTCGGCCGGGTTCGGGTCATTGATGACGTTTTCAATGATGGCTCCACTGAGGTCGATCCCCCTCATCCCCTCG
>JBHIBA010000560.1:0-2051 GCA_046758845.1 Nitrospinota bacterium | reverse complement strand
CCCCCGAGACGAGATACAAGGTCCTTTCCTTCTTCTTCGACGGCGTCCAGAAGCCAGGGGAGCAACCGGGGGCGAAGAAACTCAAGCAGCCTCCTGCAAAAAAGCCGGTTGAACGGAAAGAACCCGGTGTTCAGGCAACGCCGGCGGAACAGGAGGCCCCGGCCGAGCCGCCGAGGCCGCCCATCGAGGCCCTCAAGGGCTGGGAAGAGGTGCTCGGGGCGCTTCCCAAGGACTTTGCCGGGGGGGCCGACTGGGTCCAGGCGATCAGGGAGGGGGTGATCGCGCCACGGGCCCGCGTGGACTCGCGCGCCTCTCCCGAGCCTCCCTACACTTTGGACACCATCGTCCAGGGTCTCGCCACCAACTCTAAGCCGCCCTTGGACCTGGACATAGAAATCGTCCCTTCCGAAGAGGAGGCAGTTGAGGCCGACTTAGCGAAGGCCAAGGAAAATCCCGTCCCCAGCAGCCCCGAGATCGTCGAACGCGGGAAGGCCGTTTACCTGCGGGCCTGTGCGGTCTGTCACGGGGAGGAGGGGGACGGCCGGGGGCCCTTGGCGGACGGGCTTAACCCCAAGCCCAGGGATTTCACGTCGGGAATGTTCAAGTTCCGGAGCACCCCGTCCAGCTCCCTCCCCACGGACTTCGACATCTTCAGGACCATCACGAAGGGGGTCTTGGGGACCTCCATGCCGGCCTGGTCGAGCCTGCCCTACGAGGATCGGTGGTCCCTCGTCCATTTCATCAAGACCCTCTCCGAAGACTTCGAAGAGGAGGACCCAGAGGAACCCATCGTTATCCCCGACCCGCCGCCCCCGACGGCCGAGCTGGTGGAGCAGGGCAGACAGATCTACATGGACGTAGAGTGCAACTCCTGTCACGGGGATGAGGGTGGGGGGGACGGACCCTCGGCGTCAGACCTGAAGGATGAATGGGGCGACCCCATCCGTCCCTTCAACTTCATGAGCGGGTTGTCCCCCAAGGGGGGCTCCGCCCCCAGGGACGTCTACCGGGCCGTTATGACGGGGCTTCAGGGGACGCCCATGCCCGATTTCGGCGAAGTCTTCGAGGACAAGAAGCTGGCGTGGGCCGTCGTCTATCACGTCCTCTCTCTGGGCGAAGAAAGGAGGGGGATTGGGTTCGGCGTCAAGGGGGAGGTCCGCTTCCACCGCAAGGCTGCAACCGGGATATCCCTCCCGCGAGGTTCCCGCATTGGTTCCACCGGATTCGATTCAGATGCTCTGCCTGCCACTCCGCCCTGTTTGAGATGAAGGCGGGTGCAAACAAGGTTTTGATGGATTCGATCCTCGAAGGGAAGTTTTGCGGGGCGTGCCACAACGGCAAGGTCGCATGGCTTGCGAGCTTCGAAACCTGCCACCTGTGTCATGAGGCGGTCGACTGAGGCGGCGCTTCATGGCTCCACTCATCGCCCGCTGTCCAAAGCCAAGCGGGTCCAGCGCCATCGATGAAACATTATGTTCAGGAGAGTCTTTCTGGGTCCAAGGAGAGTTCGGCTGAGGACAATTAATAGGGGACCCTCCGACTTCAACCTCGGGCGCCGCCCATAATGGGGCGGCGAGGCCTTCGGGTCCTCGGTGCGGGAGGCTTGATGGTGATGGCCGGGGTAACTTTTTTCTCTGTGGTCCCGGACTCGGGCCAGGTGTTTCGCCTGGGTCGCTGGGAGGGGTCGGTGCATACGGTGGTAGACTTTGCCCGCCAGGAGACCCAGACGGCCGGCGCCCGACGGAGCAGCGTCGAGAGAACGCGCACGCAGGAGCAATTCGCTTTGCGAAACTCGGGGGCCTATTTCTTCGACCCCTGGCTGGTCACGTTGTCCATAGGGGGGGACCTTCGGTCTCTCGCAGGAATGGATTCAGACGGATGGGCCCAGTGCTTTCCGCTCGGGCGTGTTAGCGGGGTACGATGCCTTCGCTAGCATCCTTCCGGGGCAGATCGTTTCACTGAACTTGTTCGCGAACCGGGACCAGTCCTTCGTGTCCCGCGAGCGGGCAGGCGATCTATGTGGCGGACCCGGGGGCCCAGGCCATGTGGAT
>JBHIBA010000559.1:0-2058 GCA_046758845.1 Nitrospinota bacterium | reverse complement strand
AAAGCGCCCCCCGCAGTTCAGCCGGCACGCCAGTGCCCAAAAAGGCCCCCCTTCTATCAACGCCCAATCCTTCAATGGGCTGGCTCACAATCCCAACCGGCCGGGAAGCAGCAGCGAGAGGTCCGCGTCGGGAATTTCGGGCGACCGGCCGGCCATCCAGGCAGCGAGCACCCAGCCGGTGGTGGGCGCCAGATTAATGCCGTCACCTTCATGTCCCGTGGCGTACCACAATCCCTCCACCTGAGTGGAGGGGCCGACGACGGGGTGATGGTCGGGCATCCAGGGGCGAAGCCCGGCGACTTCCCGGTCGATGCGAAGCCTCGAAACTCCGGGGAACCACCTGTGCGCCGCCTCCCGAATCGCCGTCCGCCCTTCGTCCGTCAAGCGTTCATCATAGCCGGCGAACTCCCGCGTCGAACCCAAGACACAATGTCCGGGCCCGTGCTGTTGAAGGGTGAAGCTGAAGCGGAAGCGTGGCATGACCTCCTCGCCCCGCCCCTCTCCCGCCGTCTTGTCGAGAACGTAGCTGGCGCTCTGGATGAGGTGAGGCGAGACGACCTGCGTCTGTTCGGTAACCAGGAGTTGCCCCCGGCGGGGGACGACGGGAAGCTGGATGCCGAGGTCTTGCGTCAGAAACGGCGACCACACCCCTGCGGCCAGGACCACGGCTTCGGCCTCGATCTCCCGCTTGACCGTCCGGACGCCGCTCACGCGCCCCCCGCGAGTGAGAATCGCCCGAACCGGTTCGTACTCCCGGATCTCGGCCCCGCGCAAGACGGCATCGGCCCCCATGGCTCGGGCGATGGCCTCCGTGTCCACCAGTGTTCCCGAGGGATCCAAGAGCGCGCCCAAGGGTTCTATCCCCAAGCCGGGCGCCCTCCGCTTCACTTCCTTCGCATCCAGAATCTCCGCATCGGCCCCGAGGGCCGTCATCCGCCGGCGCGTGTTTTCCAGATATTCCATCCCCATGCCCATATCGGGGGAGAGAACCACCATCGTTCCCCGGCGGTCGACCATGAAATCCTCGCTCAGCTCCAACCGCAGCGCCTCGTACAACGTCCGGCCGAAGAGAGCCAGGGCCCCCCGGTGATCCGCCGGACGGCTGCAGAGGGCGAGGACGCCCGTGTTCTTGGCGGTGGTTCCCCGGGCGATGGCGTCCCGATCCAGCAGGACGACCTCCCGGCCCTCCCGGGCCAAGAAGCACGCCGCCGTCGTCCCGATAATCCCCCCTCCGACGACGACAACCCGATTCGTTTTCGACATGGGGACCCCCTTATCCTCCTCCCAGGCGTCCGGACACGTGGGCTTAGACCGCTCTCGCCCCAAGTCCTATTACGACCTGGTGGAAGAAAGCGTTGATCTCAGTTGGAACTTAGCCCGGGAAGGCCGGGCGCGGATGAATTCCCGTCCGGATGCGTTTCTCGACAGGTGAGGAATTCACTGGGCCGGGGCGGCGGCGTTTCTTTCCTCGTGACACCGCCTTGGAAGGGTCCACCAAAGCTTGAGAGTGATGCCCGCGATGGAAGCGGAAATCACGGACCACACGTAGACGTAGGAGAAAGTCTCACGTCCTTAAGCCGAAACCCCTATCCTTTTGGTTCATGCACCTCAAACAATTTTGTTACGGGAGGCCTTTCGAGAAAACCGCCCACCATTTCCGCCATCTTCGGTCCCATTGCTTGGAGGGCGGCCTCGGCGTCCTCTTTCGTCTCCCAAAGGCTCAGGCTTCCAACCTCGTTTGTCTCAACATCACTCAGAAACACCACTGACTTAAATCCCTTCAGCGATTTCATCGCGCCAGCGGCCGCATCGATGGATTCAAGCGCGGAAGACATTGTCCCTGGCTTAAGAACAAGCTGGCTCAAACGGGCATACATGGTTTCACCCCCCTCTCTGTTTTTTCTCTCAAAGCTTAGGCTATCTCTGTTTTTTCCCTTAACGCTCATGCTACTTAAGTTTCAAAGGGAATCCAACCGATAAATTCCAAAACAGATCATAACCAAGGGTAGTGGGTCAGTTTGCTGAATGACCCCTGCCTTCCTGCGTTGTAGCCGCGAT
>JBHIBA010000558.1:0-2062 GCA_046758845.1 Nitrospinota bacterium | reverse complement strand
GCCAGGATGGCGATCTTGTGGGCCGAGTCGATCCCGTCCACATCGAACGTGGGGTCGGCTTCGGCCAGGCCCTGCGCCTGCGCTTCCTTGAGAACCGTTTCGAAGTCTTGCCCCTCGTCGGTCATCTTGGTGAGGATGTAGTTCGCCGTGCCGTTGACGATGCCGAAGACGGACTCGATCCTGTTGGCCGAGAAACCTTCTTTGACCGCCCGGACGACCGGGATGGTTCCGCCCACGGACCCCTCAAAGCCGACCTCCAGCCCCATTTCCGCGGCGGTGGCGAAGATCTCCTCTCCATGCTGGGCGAGGAGCGCCTTGTTGGCCGTGACGACGTGCTTTCCGGCCTTCAGGGCCCGGAGGATGAAGGTCTTGGCCGGCTCGTATCCGCCGATGAGCTCCACCACCACGTCGATCTCCGGGTCGTCCAAGAGGCAGTCCACGTCCTGGGACAGGACCCCGTCGGGGACCTGGACGCCCCGGTCGGTGGTCACGTCCAGGTCGGCGATGCGCTTGATGCGGATGGGAAAGCCCGCACGGCGCTCGATCTCCCGCGTGTTGTCCTGAAGCGTACTGATCAGACCCGACCCGACAGTTCCGAACCCGATGAGCCCGACGTGAAAAGCGGTTAGCGATCCCATGCCTTACAATTGTCCGTGACGATGCACATTCCGCTCCTTTCCGGGGGGAATGGATGAGGGTTTACCCTTAGACAGGAATGGGGAGATAAGTCCGAACGGCCTCGGCTTCGGCCGCGCCGTTTCCGTGGTTGGCCTGCGGGAGTTTCGCCTGAATCGCCCCATAAACGGCTTCGGCGTTGAAGGAGCTGCGGACGAAGGGACCCGAGAAGACGTAGCCGAAACCCATCTCCAATCCCCTGCGCTCGTACTCGGCGAAAACGCCGGGGTGCGCAAATTCCTCGATGGGCAAATGGTTCTGAGTCGGCTGAAGATACTGTCCGATGGTCAGGATCTGGCAGCCCGAATCGCGCAGGTCGCGCATCGTCTCCAGGACTTCTCCCTGCCTCTCCCCCAGCCCCACCATGATTCCCGACTTCGTGTTCGACAGCCCGGCATCCGCCACCTTACGAAGAAGCATCAGCGACCAGCGATAATCCGCGCCCCGGCGGGCCTTCCGGTAAAGCCGGGGGACCGTCTCGATGTTGTGGTTGAAGATGTCCGGCCGGGCCTCGATGACGCGATCGATCGATTCCTCCTTCCCCCGGAAGTCGGGGGTGAGGACTTCTATGGAGGCTGTCGGGAGTCGCCGGCGCAACGCCTCGATGGTCCAGACGAACTGGGCCGCCCCCTTGTCCGGAAGGTCGTCCCGGTCCACGGAGGTGACGACGACGTGGCGCAACCCCATCTGGGCCGCCGCCTCCGCCAGGTTCTCGGGCTCGTGCGGGTCGACGGCGAAGGGCCTTCCCGTCGCGACGGCGCAAAACCCGCAGCTCCGCGTGCAGACGTCCCCCAGGATCATGAAAGTGGCCGTCGGCTTGGACCAGCACTCGAACAGGTTGGGACACCGGGCCTCCTCGCACACCGTGTGGAGTCGCTTCTGGCGCATGAGGACCTTGATCCGGTGGGTCTCTTCCGAGAAATTGAGCCGCTTTCTCATCCAGGGGGGAAAACGCGGGGGCAACTCACAACCCTCTTGTTGGGGTGAAACGCGGCTTTGCCTTTTCAAATCACGGGGTTAGGGCAACACAATTGCATCGTAGGCTTCGCCTGGGGGACTGTCAAGGGCAGGGAATCGATAACCTTCTTTGCTCTCGCCGGGCATTTGGTATTTGCCTTAAGAAGATTCCGCCATGAAACCAGGCTAGTCGTTGAATGATAACCTATTACTCCAAGAAACCCACATCTGAGCCATCCCCCTGGTCGATAATCTCGACATGCAAGCCGAAAAAAATTACACAGCCCGCAATGAGGGTCGGGACAGGGCCATCGATGATTTGGCCAAACTTAGGCTGATTTATGTTGCGGGATTGACGTACCGGACTGAATAGCGTCGTTCCGGGATCAGTAAGCTCACAATTGCTGCCCCCAGCAGGAAAATCGCGGAA
>JBHIBA010000557.1:0-2062 GCA_046758845.1 Nitrospinota bacterium | reverse complement strand
CTGCCTTGCTTTCTGCAATAAGAGCGAAAGCTTCGCAGGATTACCCCTTTTAAGGGGGAAACCTTTGCGCCTCCCAGCGGGGCGCTTTTTTTTGGCCTGCGTTTTTTTGGGCCTTAGAGTTTCGACATTATTTCGATATTATATTGCTGACAACAGTTCCAGCAAGCACAACCCTTTAGAAATCTTAAAATCTTGGTCCACCCATGGGTGGACTGTGGTTGCACAAACTTTGTGCATCCGGGCGGTTTATAATGGTCATTCCGATCGGACGGCCGACGCCGCGCGTGTCAGAAGGGGGAATCCCCCGGGGGAACAGCCACGGGCTGATTCCGCAGGCGCGGAGACGGGGGCTTGGGCCGATTGCCCGTTGCCTCTAGGGGGGGGAACGCCATGCGTGAAAGCGACCTATGGCCGGCCCTGCGCGGCTACTGGCATCCGGCCGCGTTCTCCGGGGAGGTCGGCGAGCGTCCGCTGGCCGTTCGGGTCCTGGGCGAGCGTCTGGTCCTCTGTCGGCTCGGCGGTCAGGTCCGGGCGTTTCATGACCTCTGCATTCACCGGGGGACTCCGATGTCGCTGGGGTGGGTGGAGGGGGAGAGGCTCGTCTGCGCCTACCACGGCTGGTCGTACAACGGCGGGGGCGAATGCGTCCGGATCCCCTCGCTTCCGCCCGAGCATCCCATCCCGAAGAAGGCCTGCCTGACGGCCTACCCCGCCCGGGAGCGATATGGATTGGTCTGGGTCTGCCTGGGGGACAACCCCCTGGCGCCCATCCCTGATTTCTCGCCTTTGGAGGACCCGGGCTTCCGCCTGGTCGTCCGGGACAAGAGGGTCTGGCATTGCAGCGCCGCGCGGGCCGTCGAAAACTTCCTCGACTTTTCTCATTTCCCCTGGGTGCACGAGGGGGTCTTGGGCGACCGGGCGCACGCTCAGACCCCGGAAATGACCGCAGAAAGGGACGGCGAGACCGTGCGGTTTACGGTTGAGAACCCGCCGGACAAGTTGCATCCCATCCCTTATCAACGCTTCTATTGGGTCAGCCGGCCCTTCGCCTGTCATATCGGCAGGGCGGAGCCGAACGGCAACAAAGAGCTGCTGTACTTCATATGCGCGCCGCATACGGCCAAGGAATGCACGCGGTTCACGTTGATCGGCCGCAACTACGAGCCGGACCCTTCGAAGGGAAGGAGAATCGAAGACCTGGAGGACCTCATCATTGAACAGGACCGCCTCATCGTCGAGAACCAGAGGCCGGAGGAGCTTCTCCTGGACCTGACTGAGGAGCTGCACGTGAAGGGGCCGGATACCGCCTCCATCGAATACCGAAAGATGATGAAAGAGCTCGGCGTCGAGTGAGGCCCGGAATCCGTCGTTCGTGCCCGTTCCCGCCGAAACGATCCCCACAGGGAAAGGCCCCTGGCCCTCGGAGAGAAGAATGAGAACGGGAGGTAGAGCGCGTCCCCATCCTGGCGCGCAATTTCGACAATCGCCTTTGGAGAATGAGCGATGACTCAGGTCCCTTATGATGTGAAGAGTTTCTGGAATCGGGTGGTCGTGCGCAGCATCCACAGGAAGCAGAGTCAAGTCATCATCGGCGACGCTCACGCCTTCATCGGGGACGAGCCTCCCGTCCTGGGCGGCGACGGCCTTGGCCCGAACCCCTTTACGCTTGTGGTTTCAGGCCTCGGCCTCTGAACGGTGGTGACGCTGCGGGACGCAGCGCGGATTCTGAAGATTCCCTTGGAGGACATCGAGGTCACTCTGACCTTCAAATCCAACCTGCCGCCGGGGGACGATCCCCTGGCGATAGAACGAACGCGCAGGCTTCGCATCGCGAAAATTCGAAGGGAAATCCGCCTGATTGGAGACCTGACGGACGCGGAGAGGGCGGCACTGATGCAGGAAGCGGCGTGCTGTCCTGTGAGCAACACCCTGGCTCAAAGCGTCAAAATCGAGGATGTGGCAGGAGCCTGACCGACGAAAGCGCGAGCGAGCGTCTCAAGGGGAAGAATCGGTAAATTTTTGATTCCATCTGAAGTGAGTTGGCTCGAGTCGCGGCTGCCGC
>JBHIBA010000556.1:0-2066 GCA_046758845.1 Nitrospinota bacterium | reverse complement strand
GACACCTTGAATGATTGCAGAAAAGCGGAAGATAGGATAACCAGAAAGGAAAATTTAGGGAAGACCACAGAGGAAGGGGAAAGAAATGCACACTCAGCCCGAAGCCAAAATTAGAACGGCAGGTAATCCAGTGCTCATGCACCCTTGGAGAGCGAGAGTTCGTGAAGCTCTATACGTTTTGTTTGGTCTTTGGCTGCTCCTAGGCTTCGTCGAGCCTCCTGCGGCACGGGCGTCCCACTTAAAGAGCGGGACTGGTCCGGTGGGAGATCCGGACCTGCCGAAGAAGTCCGAGGTTCGAGAGCTGGCACCCGGAGTATTTCAATTCATCAAGGCCAACGGGAGTTGGAATTCAGGGTTCATCATCACTTCGGCCGGTGTGGCCGTGGTCGATGCCATGCTCACGCCGGCCTGGGCGCGCCGGGTGAGAGAGAAGATCCGCGAGCGGACCGATAAACCCGTACGATATTTGCTCATCACGCACAGACACTCCGATCATTATTTCGGCGCCCAGGTCTTCGTGCCGCCGGCCGAGCTCATCGCCCATGCATCGGTCCGGGAGTACTACTCGAAGAATGTCAAAAGGGAGTTCGCCTTCCGCCGTCGGATCAGCCCCAAGGCCGACCTTTCGGAGGTGGTCGTCAGGCTTCCCTCCATCACGGTCGAAGGGCCGCGCACGACGCTTTATCTTGGGGACACCGAGATTCAGCTGCTCCACTTCGGCCCGGGTCAGACTCCCGGGGCGTTATTTATCTACCTCCCGAAGGAAAAAGTCATGTACACGGGCGACACGTTCAATCGCAAGAGCATCAACTTCATGGCGAACGCCACCAGTATCGACGGCTGGCTGAGCATTCTCGATAAGATCAAGGCGATGGACGTCAAGGTTTATGCCGGGGGACACGGCATACCGGCGGTCAAGTCGGATATCGAGGGGGCAAAGAGGTTCATCCGTGCGATGGTCAAGGGGGTCAAGGGTGCAATTGCCGATGGGCTTACGGTCAATCAGGCCGTGCAGAAACTGACGTTCCCAGAATTCCGGCAGTGGCGAAACTACGACAGGTTTATCCACCGGAATATCAAGGGCCTGTACAAGCGCTTCCAGAAGAAGGGAGGATGACCCTATGAAGGGAACAATCAAAACCCTGCTGTCGGTCGCAGTCTTTCTAGGTTCAATTATTTGTGCCCTGGTTCAATCCGGGCCGGCCTGGGCGCAGTTGCCGCCGGGCATGAAACTGTTTGAGACGACGAAAATTGCGGACACGGTCTATTCGTTCCGGTTTGCATTCCACCGTAACATGTTCGTGGTGACCGACCAGGGCGTCATTGCCACCGACCCAATAAACAGCAAGGCGGCCGGCATCCTGATGGACGAGATCAAAAAGGTCACAGACAAGCCAGTCAAATACGTTATCTACAGCCACGAACACTGGGACCACATTTCCGGGGGCGGGGTTTTTAAGACCGCCGGCGCCAAGTTCATCAGCCATGCGAATTGCGTCAAGGAATTCCATAACAACCCAAAGCCCGATGTGGTTATGCCCGGCGAAACGTATACGGGGAACCGATACGACGTGAAACTCGAGGGCAGGACGGTCGAGCTACACTATTTCGGCCGCAACCACGGCAATTGTCTGAGCGTGATGCGGCTACCAAAAGAAAAGATTCTGTTTATCGTCGACATCGTGACTCCGAAGCGAGTCGCCTTCCGCAACATGCCCGACTTCTACCCGTTGGGATGGGTGCGGTCTCTGCGTAAGATCGAAAAGCTCGACTTCGAGCGCGTCATTCCGGGTCACGGTCCGCCCAGCGCGCCCGCGTCCGCTGTTCGCGAACAGCGTGAATACCTTGAGGATCTGATGGCGGCCGTGCGCGAGGCACGAAAGACCGAGAGAAACGCTGACAAGATCCGAAAGATGGTCAAACTACCCAAATATGAGTCGTGGGGAGGTTACAAGCAGTGGTTGGAAATGAACGTGGAGCGGATCAACTTTTTCTATCATATGGGCAAATAATTCAATGTAAACCCCGCCTCTTGAGGCGGGCACAAAGTGGTTCGACAAGCTCAC
>JBHIBA010000555.1:0-2088 GCA_046758845.1 Nitrospinota bacterium | reverse complement strand
ACAATGAACCCGACAATGACCCATTACGTACAATGCAAGATACAAGGGGCGGGTCCCCGTCCCAAGGATTCTAGGGACACCATACTAAATTCTTGACTTTTGAGAAATAAGTATGGTGTCCCCGGAATCCCCCCCGGGGGCTGAAGCCCCCGCGCTACTGTTCTTCTCAGATGAATCTCCAGTAGCGAGGGATGAGCTACCCGCCGAAGCCCTCGTCGAAGAGCAGGGCAACGGCGCGGATGGGCGAGCCCGTCCCGTCCACAACCTTCAGCGGCAGGCCGCAGAAAACAAAGCGTTTTCCCGCCACCTTGTCCAGGTTGCAGAGGTTTTCGGTGTTGATCAGCTTCCGCTCCAGGCACACATGATGAGCGGGGTAGGTCGTATCCTTGAAGTTGTCGATGCTGGGGGCGTCCACGCCGATGTTCACGGCCCCCTGGTCGGCGATCCATTCCGTAGCCTCCCGGTCCAGCCCCGGGTACTCGTAAAGCCACTCGATGTTGTCATTCTTGCCGTAATTCCGGTCATAGTGGCCGGTCCAAAGGAGCAGGGTGTCCCCCTTCTCGATGGTGAGGCCGTGCTTCTTGAGGGCGCGCTCCAAGTCCGATTTTTTGATGTGGACCTGGGCGCCCACGTGCGACACGTCCAGGCAGATCGCCCAGGTGAGAAAGGTCTCCAGCGGTATCTGGTCGATGGATTCTGCGCTGGGGTCCGGCGTGAGATGATTGATGGCGTCCAGGTGTGTGGGGCCGTGGTCGCTCATCAGGATGCCGCGGCACTCATAGGAAAAGTGCTTTTTCGCGCGGCGGGTTTCGTCGTGGGTGGGGTTGGTGAAGATGACCGTCTTCACGTGGCCCGGATAGACGGGCATGCCTTGATAGATTGGCTGGGACAAGTCGATGATCGAGACGCCTTTCATCCGTCGTAACCTCCGGCCGGGGCCAGGTCTCCCGAAAGACCCACGCGCGCCCGAAAGACCTAGTAGGGGAAGGGCAGCTAAACGACGGCGTAGATCCGGGCCGGGCCGGCCTCGCAGTTCTTCAGCTTGATCGGCGCCGCGTGGAGTGTGAAGCGCCTTTTCCGGACCAGATGCAGGTTGGTCATTCCCTCGATGAGGAAGATCCCCGCCCCCATCATGATCCGGTGAACGACGAAATCGGCGGGTTTGAAGTCCTTGAGCCGGGCGTTGTACTCCTCGAAGAAATCGAACCCGATGGCCTTGGGCTTTTTGCTCACGAGCCACCGCGCGACGTCCTCGTTGATGTACGGGGAGTCCGTATAGTATTCCGGCTTTCCGAATTTCCTCCGGCCCCAATCCGTCCGCAGGATGATGATGTCGTTCCTCCTGGGGAGCTTTGCGTATCTCTTCACGTCGTCCAGGGTGATCTCCGCGTTCTTGCGCCCCTTATGCGTCAGGTCCAGCATGACCGCCTCCCCGATGAATTTCTCCAGGGGAACCCGGTCGATGGGCGCCTTTCCGCCCAGGACGTGCAAGGCCGAATCGCAATGGGAGGCCGTGTGGGCCGAGAAGGAAACCCAGGTGGCCTGCCAGTGGGTCGGTTTCCGGTAGGCCGTTGTCATGGTGACCGTCTGGGGGACCGATGGGGGAACGGGAACGTGATGCTGGGTATCCAGGCTGAGATCGATGATCTTCATTTTGACCTCCCTGCGGACGGGGGTTGGCGGATGGCCCCTCAAGGCGCCCCGCCATCCAGGCCGATAAGCTCGCTCTCTCGTGGAAGGGGTCCGGTCGCATTTCGCCACATTTGGCCGGGGATGGTCAAGCCGAAAGTCGGCAAACCGGGTGTTGGCCCCCCCCGCCCCCGCGCCGTGGAAGCCCCTGAACAGGTTCAGAAGCATATGGGACTTTCCCTCTGGAATAAGAGAAAATCCCAGGGGGACCTTTTTGGGCACTGGCGTGCCGGCCGGACTGCGGTTGGATGTGCGTGCGCTTAAGCCGGGCGTCTTTGGCGCACACCTTCCGAGAGGTGCTTAACCAGGCACGCCGGTGCAGATACCTGACGCGGTGCGTCCGGCCCCCTGGACCCCCCGGAAAACTTTCTTTTCGCGAAAGAGTGCGGCCCTGCAGGG
>JBHIBA010000554.1:0-2092 GCA_046758845.1 Nitrospinota bacterium | reverse complement strand
CGCAAGGCTCCCGCATTCGGGCAACGGGCCAGTTTCTCGCGGAAGAGGGTAGCGCTGTTAGGCGCTACCCTCTTCCGCCAATAAAAAGTTTTGCGGGGGGTGTGGTGCCTCACAAATAGCGCCCCCCGCAACATCGCCGCCTTTGTTTTTGGCATAATGGGCGCATTCGAGGTTTAGAAAAGCTCGCTTTCAGAGGAGAGAACGTTTTGGACTTCCAGCCCGACGACACGCAGTTGCACATTCGTGAGTTGGCCCAGGGCTTCGTTAAGGAATGCGTCGCCTCCGAGGCCAAGGCCTGGGAGCGGGACGGAAAAATTCCGGAGGAATTTCTCACGCGAATGGCCCGCCAAGGTTTTCTGGGAATGGTCGCTCCGCCCCAGTTCGGCGGCAGCGGTATCGACCCGGTCGGCTTCGTTCTGGCCTCGATGGAAATCGCGGCCGCCTCTTCGGTCCTGGGTTTGGTCATGTCCATCAACAATCAGGTCTGCGACACGGTGAACCGAGCGGCCTCTGAGGAACAGAAACAACGCCTCCTGCCGGAGCTGGTTGCGGGCGGCCAGATCGGATCGATCGCGTTAAGTGAAACGCAGGCGGGGTCCAACGTGACCGCCATCCAGACCTCGGCAAGAAAAGTCGAGGGCGGCTATGTGCTGAATGGAAAGAAGGTTTATGTCTCCAACGGGGCCTTCAAGGGGATTGCGCTGGTCTGCGCCCGGACCTCGCAGGAGCGGCGGAGGGGTCTCACATTTTTCATGGTGGACAAAGACGCCGATGGAACGAAGCGCCAGGTCATGGACGCAACCCTCGGCCTTCGGGCCGCGAGTATGACCGTTCATTCTTTCAAGGATTGTTTTGTCCGGGAAGAAGACCGGTTGGGTGAGGAGGGATCGGGCTTCGATATCATCCAGACGGTCATGGGGATGGGGCGGCTCGGGGTTGCCGCGCAGTGCGTGGGCATCGCAAGGGCGGCCTTTGATCTGGCGCTCCGGCACGCAAAGAGTCGGGAGCAATTCGGCGGACCCTTGGCGGAGCTTCAGGCTGTGCAGTTTTCTCTGGCGGACATGGCCACGGCCATCGATGCGGCCGAGCTGATGACCCTTCGGGCCGCATGGGTGAAGGCCCAGGAAAAACCCTACGCCACCGAGGCGGCGATGGCGAAACTGCTGGCATCGGAAGCGGCGGGCCGGGTGACGGACGCGGCCCTTCAGATTCATGGCGGGGCCGGCTATTTTGATGCCGCCCCGATTGCCCGGCTCTATGCGGACGCGCGGGGGACCCGGATCTACGAGGGGACATCGGAGATCATGAAGATCCTGATCGCCCGCGACATCATCGGAGCGCTGAAATGACTCGGATCAGGCTGGTGGGAAGAAGATGACGGAATACCGAGTGGTACTGGTGACGTGCGGGAACGAGGAGGAAGCCCGGAAGATCGCCGAAGCGCTGGTGGCGGAGAACATCGCCGCCTGCGTCAACTTCCTACCGGGACTAACCTCCGTTTACCGATGGGAGGGAGAGGTCTGCAGGGAATCGGAGGTTCTGATGATCGTCAAGACCCGGGAGAAGAGGCTGCCGGATTTGGAAAGCCGCGTCAAGGACCTGCACAGTTATACGGTACCTGAGATTGTCGTCCTTCCGGTTGTCGCGGGGTCCAGAGAGTACCTGGAGTGGGTGAAGGATGCTTGCCGGTAATCCCCACCGCCTAACCTCATTGGTGACGGGGACAAGCCCAACCAGGCCGATTCTTACGGGCGCAGCTTTTTCCGCGCAGATGACTCCTGAGGCGGCTTTCGCGGGGTTTTAAGGGCCTGGACCGTGCGGTAGGGGAGAGGAAGCGGTTGGCCGTTTCGGAAGGGCCTATGAATCGCCCGAAGGAGTTTCCCGGGGGACCTCCTGCCATTTACCGGTCGGATTGTCTTCGGTCCGGGTAATCTCTGCGATGACTCCGTCGACAATCTTGACGACGATTCGCTGAACTTCTTTTCCCCCTTCCACGTAACCGAAGGGCATGAGCGTCAGACTTCCCTTGGCGCTCTCAACGGATCGGAACTTCGGACCCCAGAGGAATCCTTCGGCAAAATAGACGTATCCG
>JBHIBA010000553.1:0-2120 GCA_046758845.1 Nitrospinota bacterium | reverse complement strand
GTCCCGGGATTTCCGCCACTGGATACCCCATCGTAAACACCTGGTCGCCCACGCGTACCGATCTGGCTTCGGCCAGAGTGAGAAAGTGCGGCGTGGGGGGATCGATGTGCAAGACTGCAAGATCATTCCCGGCGGAGAACGTCCGAAGTTTCGCGTCCGTGATGATTCCATCTCCAAAGTGGACCCGGATGGACTCGGCATCTTTAACTACATGGTAAGCCGTAATGACGACGCCGTCCGAACGTGCCGCAAAGCACGTCCCAGTGGCCGTTTCAGGTCTTGGTCTCGTTTCCGGAACGCTAGCAACATCTTCGCTCGCCACATCTTGTTGTCGTGCGAGGGACATCTCACGAACTGCTTCCCGACCCTCCTTATCACCAAGCGGCTTAATCCAAGGCCGGTCGGCCCACACGCCAAATTTCGCTCCTACCTCTAGGAAATAGTTTTGCCCAGCTTTTGTGTCTAAGGAAACAGCCTCCTTGTTTTTATTAATAAGCACCGCGACTGAATGGGTTCCGGGATCTTTCTGGAATAAGAGGTACCTATCATACCCGATTGCGCCCCTACTCTCCTCATCCACGACGACTTGGAAGATAACCCCGGCCCCTGCTACTTCGCCTCTTCTTGCGACGTATATATTCACTTTGCCCTTGGGAGGCTCGAAACGTTTCGCCTCATAGTCCTTGTACGCGGGTGCCTTGCGAACGGTCGTGCAGCCTGTCAAAAATAGGGTAAGCCCGGATACAATCAGTATCCCGCTGCATCGTTTCATTCTTGAAAACATTGCCCCCTCCCCAAGATCCTAATCTTGCAGAACAAATTCACCTTGAATGCTAGCCTCCTCGTCTCCCCTTCATCTCCCTCCACTTCTAATTAATGCCGTAGGTTTTTATTTTGTAGAGCAAGCCACGGCGGCTGATCCCGAGCAGTCGAGCCGCTGCGGTCCTGTTCCCTCCCGTCATGTCCAAGGCCCGTTCAATCAAGCCTCTCTCGAGCTCCCGAGACATCTTCTCCACAGCGCCTTTCACATGCAGAGGGGCTTCGGGCACGTGCAGGCGGATCGCTTCCCCTTGAAGGGAGACCTCCTCGGGCAAAAGCTCCTTCTGTATGACCTCCCCATTTGAGAAGAGGACCGCACGCTCGATGACGTTCTCCAACTCCCGGACGTTCCCTGGCCAAGGGTAACTTAAGAGCACCTCCAAGGCGGACGGGGAGATCCGCCCCACCTCCTTCTTGGCCGCCGCCGCATACCGACGCATGAAGCACTCGACCAGCAGCGGGATGTCCTCCCTCCTCTCCCGAAGAGGCGGCAAGGTGATGGGAATGACGTTTAGGCGGTAGTAGAGGTCCTCGCGAAACCGCCCCTCCCGCACCAGTTCTGCCAGACCCTTGTTGGTGGCGGCGATCACCCTGACGTCCACCTGGATGGTCTTCGTCTCCCCCAAGCGCCGGATGGTGCCCTCCTGGAGGGCCCGGAGGAGCTTCGCCTGGGAGGGGCCGGAGAGGTCTGCCACCTCGTCGAGGAACAGGGTGCTGCCGTTGGCCTCCTCGAACAAGCCTCGCTTGGTACTCACAGCCCCCGTGAAGGAGCCTTTGATGTGGCCGAACAGTTCACTCTCCTGGAGATTCTCCGGAATGGCCCCGCAGTCGATCACCACGAAGGGACCGTTCTTCCGCTGGCTTCTGTAGTGGATCGCCCTCGCCACTAGCTCCTTCCCCGTCCCGCTCTCCCCGGTGATAAGGACCGTGCTGTTCGAGGCGGCCACTTTCGAGATCTGGTGAAAGACCTCCTGCATCGCCTGGCTTTTGCCGACGATGTTCTCGAAGCTGTACTTACGCTCTACCTCCCGGCGGAGATGGAGAACCTCCTTCCTGAGCCTCCGCTGTTCCAGGGCCTTCGCGACAACCTTCAAGATCTCCTCCGCCCGAAACGGCTTGACGATATAGTCGTAGGCACCGGCCTTCATGGCCTCCACCGCCGACTCGACGCTGCCGTAGGCAGTGATCAAAACCACGTTAGCAGCGGGGACCATCTCCTTGAAGGCCCGGAGGACTGCCACCCCGTCCATATCGGGCAGCTTGATATCGAGGACGGCCAGGTCGTAGTCCGCCTCTTTGGC
>JBHIBA010000552.1:0-2131 GCA_046758845.1 Nitrospinota bacterium | reverse complement strand
GAGGTTGCCCTTTTCGACCTCCTTTTCCAGGTTCTTGACCATCCGCTCGTAGACCATGCTTCGGCGTTGTAGCTGCTGCTCGCGAAGGACCGCCTGGTTGAAGCGCTTACGGTAGATCTGGTACCAGTTGCGGTAAGCGTTCCGATCTTCCCTGAGTTTCTGAGCCTCAGCCTCGAGGGCCGTGAGTTGCTTCTCGTAATTCTCCACCCGGGACTTCAGCCGGTTGTTCTCTTCCACCGTCTGCCGCGGAATGGCGACCGGAGCCGGCCGGGCGGTGATGGATTTCACGCGATCCTCCAGGACTTTGTGGGCCTTCATCCACTGGTCGAGGCGTTCGCGAAGGTGTTTGTTCTCTGATTCAAGGGCCCGGGCGGAGGTTCTCCACCGGTCCCTTTCCGAGACAACCCGGTTGAAGTCTTCGGTCGAGACGCAGCCGGCCAAAGTCGCCGCGATGACGGGCAAAACGAATCCTGCCGATGAAAGGCGGTTGAGCCTGCAAAAGCGGGGCGGGCTTTTCTCGGGATGCTTTGGATGCGCCTGCTTATGAAAGGGAACACACTGCACGTCGCTCTCTCCTACGGACGGCCGTCTGGCTTTCACATCGGCCCTTGCCGGTAGCATCTTACCACGAGGCGGCCTTGACCTGAACTCATCGTCCCCCTATCGTGCCTGCGGGTCGTGTTTCCGTGGCGTCTGTGGAGAACGATGAATTCCCCCGTTGGCCGGCTTCGCCCTCTCGTGCCCCTTTCTTTTACCCTCCGGGGATTTTACTTCTTCAGCTTTTTCAGCCTGGGCGTCTACGCCCCCTACCTGAGCCTGTTTCTTCGATCGCGGGGGCTCAGCGGGGCCGAGGTGGGCGCGATCTGGGCGCTGCTTCCTCTCGGGTCCGTCCTGGTCCCGCCTCTTTGGGGATTCGTCGCCGATAAGTTCAGGAGCCGGAGGGTCCTCATCTTTTCTCTAACGGTGGCAGCCGGAGGCTCATTTGCCTGTCTGCTGGCCGCTAAGAGCTTCCTTCTTCTTGCGGTTGTTGTGTTTCTGTTCTCCGCTTTTCGGACATCCACCCTCCCCCTCGTGGAGAGCGCCACCTTCGAGCATCTGGCGGGCACAGGCCGAGAGAGTGGGGATAGAAGGCCCGCCGCCTATGGGAGATTCCGGCTGTGGGGGTCGGTCGGGTTCATCTTGGCGAGCCTTTCCATCGGTTACCTGGTGGACGCCTTCTCGATCCGGGCGATGGTGTACGTCTTTCTCGTGGGGGCTGGGCTCCAGGCGCTTTTGGCCTTGACGCTCCCGCCCGAGGACAGGGGGTCCCGCCCGCGTCTGGGACCGGAAATCGTGGCACTTCTGAGAAGGCCGCAGTTCGCCGCCTTCCTGGCTGCCGGATTCGTTCTCCGGACGAGCCATGGCCCTTTCTGGACGTTCCTGCCCGTTCACATGCAAGATATCGGGCTTTCCGGCTGGGTCATCGGATGGTCTTTCGCAGTGGGCGTTGCGGCGGAGGTCATTTTCCTGATGTATTCCCGCCCCTTGTCGGAGCGGATGGGGACGCGCTCGCTCCTGTTGCTGGCGGCCGGGGCGGCTGTGGTCCGGTGGTGGCTGTATACTTACGCCCGGACCCCGTGGGCCTTTGTGGTCATCTCCCTCCTGCACGCCTTGACGTTTGCGGCCTTCCACGTCGCAAGCGTCAGCTTCGTGGACCAAAGCACGCCGCCTGCGCTGAAGAGCAGCGGACAGGCGTTCTTCTCGGCCGCGACATACGGAGCCGGGGGAATCGTGGGCGCCACGCTGTCGGGGATGTTTTTCGACGCGTTGGGGGTCGTGGGACTCTTCAACGCCGCCTCCGGCGTTGCCCTGCTTTCGGGGGTGATCTACCTGGTCGCCCTCCCACGTCGGGCTTCTCTGTCGCTTTGAGGGTATGACGGAAGGGAAGGTGAATTTCTCTGGGGGGGCTTCTTGGGCACTGCGTGCCGGCTGAACTGCGGTTGGGGGTCTTTCTCCCTGGACGGCGTCTTTGGCGCACGCCTTCCGACAGGTGATTCACCAGGCACGCCAGTGCGGAAACCTGACGCGGTGCGTCCGCCCCCCAGACCCCCCTTAGAACTTTTGACGGCCCGGCATTGCATGGCCGGGCCTG
>JBHIBA010000551.1:0-2138 GCA_046758845.1 Nitrospinota bacterium | reverse complement strand
CGCCCGGCCAGGCCGCCGCCGACACCCACCGCATGATCGAGGCCCACGGCTTCGAAATCGACGACTCCGTCCCTCCCCTGTCCTAGCCACATTTTTCTTTATCCCTGGGATCACGCCCACTATAATTGTGTCCAAGGAGGCACCAATGCCCCGGAAGCGCCGTATCCTCAGGCTTTCCATTCCTTCCGGGATTGCGGAAGAATTTGAGGCTTTAGCTAGGAAGCTCGGCAAGACCGAAGCCGAGCTTTTGCGTGAGATGCTCAACGTTTATAAGGCGAAGCAGGGAGAAGACGAATTGTACCGGCTCCAGCGCCGCATTTCCCGTCAACTCAACCGCCCCAACCCGCTTTCCGAGAAAGAGATCGGACGAATCGTGTACGAAAACCGGTAGCTAGCAAAGATAAGAGATTAGGCAGGCAACGCCTTCCCGTGTTTGTACCTTAGCAACTTTTTTCATTTGATTCGACTGACTCTGTATTTTTGGATACCAAGAGATTGGGCGTCCGGCCTTACCCTATGCCAGCGACATGACTTCGATTTGGAGGCGCTTCTTTCTGGCGTCGCCCACCACCGCCTCAATGCGCTTGGCAACGTCATCAGCAATCCAGTCTGCACCACATTGGGAACAGACCGTCGCCGGCACATCCCTCACCACGACGACCCCAAAGCCAAGATCCGCTGTAAACGTTGTGGTCCCTGGCTTCTTCGTTCCACCACACAGGGGACAACTGTCGTGCCTGCCGCCTTTCATGGCGCCCTCCTCGTCTTAAAATCTGGTTCAAAATGCTCTAGATCCGGGTCATAAACTGTAATAACAAAAACCCGGTCTTTGGACGAATCATAAGCGACCACCACGTGAAGCGGCCGCGGGCCCGACCAGCCCAAGAAGAGCGCGGATGGAAACGGCACGGTGTCGGGGTAATCCTCGATTCGTTCGCCAGCGAGCAAAACTTGAAAAGCTTCGGTCCTGGCGATATGACGTTCTGCCATGCGTTCCAACGCATGACGTTGCCAGTCAACGCGTCGCGCACGAATCGCCCTCCTCACCCGGTCTAAGTCCAGGCTCTCTCCCATCTCCCCTCATATTTTCCCGTGCCCGGGGACCCACATCGGGTCACAAGGCCTCCAAGTCATATGGCCTTTATGAGTTCCAAGGCTGATTCTATTAATATTATCAAACTCCGGGCATAATTGCACTTCCCGCTCAATCAAGGATTTCCAACCCCTATTCCCCCAACGCCTTTCCCCTGGGGTCGCAGCAACGCCTCGCCCTCTACCCTGCCAATTCACTCTTCGTGGACGGCTACCTGACCATGCCCGGCCAGGCCGCCGCCGACACCCATCGCATGATCGAGGCCCACGGCTTCGAAATCGCCGACTCCGTTCCCTCCTCGCCCTAGAAACTCCCCTCCGAACCGTCGGGTTGCTCCCCCTGAATCTGTCCCCTGAGCCATCCGACAGATTTCTCATGCCACTCAAGTAGGCCGGCAAGCTTCGGGTCGGACCTGAGGCTATCCACAAGCTCAACGAACCGATGATAATATTTCTCTGCACGGGCCCAGTCCCCCATAAGAATGGCCGCCAAAGCTGCTCCGTACAACACCCGATCCGATTGAGAAACGCCGTATAATAGTGCCGAGTCTTCCATGGCAACCAAGGCATTCTCGAACGCCGCGAGCGCCCCCGGGTAATCCTTGAGCCGGTAGAGGCGATCTTCTCCCTCCGATCGCCAGAGAGGGCCAAGGCAGGTGCTAGGTCCCTCTTGTAACGCCGAGGATCGCACCGCCCTTGCCTCTTCGAGATCTCCTGCAGCCTCTAACTGAGCGATCCGACGATCTGTATCGATAACCCTCATCGGATGCCTCATCCCGGGAACAAAGCGCAACGGCCACAGGAGCGGCCTCAAAAGGCGTACCCACGTTGGCAAGGGAGTATGCGGTTCTTCCTTCATGATCTCGAATCTACCTCAGGACGCCTGACTAGAATCAGACTTTCTAATATGGCATCTCAATTAAAGACTCCGGATCTTACCCCGGTTTGACGGACACACCAAAAGGGGACTAAAGTGAACCCGGAGGTGTGCGATGGGAGAACGAAAGAATAAGACCTTCAGTAAGGCGTTTAAGGAAGAAGCCGTT
>JBHIBA010000550.1:0-2149 GCA_046758845.1 Nitrospinota bacterium | reverse complement strand
TCCATCTCGCCTGCGCCCTCACCGTGCTGAAAAGGGTTTTGGGATGACTTCTAGGGTAAATCCCTCTAGAATACTTTGTGTCGTATACTTAAATTGCCTTCGGCAACTTCATATAGCCACGCTGTATTGTAAGCCATCTCGGGCATCACACCGGTTGAACCGCTATGGTCATTCGATATCGAACTCCGGTGGATAGCATTGGATTAGAAGGCAAAGGACAACCCAGTCATCGCTCCCCCCTTCAAGGGAAAGATGACAAAACGGAATCTCTTATCTTCGGGAAGACCGAGGAAGGCATCGTGGATAAAAGCACTGAGGAAATACCCCAGGGCAGCACCGGCGAGCACGTCCGAGGGGAAATGCTTCCGTCCCTCAACTCGTGCCCAGGCAACGCTTGTAGCGAGGAGAATGTTTCCTACTTGCAGAGGGAGTCTCACCTCGTCGGGTAACGGGATGGAGTTGAGATTCCGATTAGCAAGTGTCGCAAAAGAGAAGGCCAACGAGGAGTGACCTGAGGGGAAGCTTCTGTTATTACTGCCGTCTGGGCGGGTACGATCGGTCGCGTCCTTTATCAAACCCGTTGCTTCCGACGTCACTATATAGGCAACCGACTCGACCCCGATGCCCTTCGCCTTCCAATAGGCCCAATTCTTGGGATCGTCACCGCTCGAAGTAGTAAGGGCAGTGAGGAGGGCCTCCGCCGAGAGCAGGTTCCTGAGAGAGTCGCTGGCATTTCTCGCAGCGTCCTCGGATCCGAAGATGGGGTTGTGTTTGGTGGCCCAATCCGAGACTTCTTCATCAAAGTCATCCACAGCGAAGACCAGCGCTCCTGCCGCAGGGATCAAGGTTTGCAAATCGAAGAACGCATTATACGCAGCACGAGGGATTCTCTTAAGGTCTACCGGATAGATTGCGTCCTGGCCCCAACCCCGGCCATTTTTTAAGGTTGCGCACCCTGTAACAGGAAGTGAGATGAATGTCATGGCCAAGAGAACCATTGAGTAGGAACGCTTCAGGCAGTCAGTAAACAGACAAGTTAGCACCTCTCTTACCCCGCAATGCGGTACGTGTTATATCAGAAAGAGACCTCATCTTGGACAGACAACTGAATTCTTTGGAAAAAGTCAATAAAAAATCAATACCTGCCTTCGGGTACAAGATGAAAGTGAATTTCCCCTTTCACGATCCCATCAATGATGAGGTCTCCTTTTCCCCTGATATTCCCTTCGACAGTGATCCCCTGAGCGACAATGGCGCGCTGCGCTTCAATCCGAGCGAGGCTCTCGGTGTGAGCGTCGGCTTCCTTTGTGGACATCAATCCCCCTCCCCCTTCATTGAAATCCTCTAACTTCGACCTTGCCTCTGGGACCACCGAGTGCCAATCCCTCTTGGGAGTTCGCTGATTTGCAGCATCTCGGGAAATAGGTTCCGACGAGAGATTAACGCATCAAGAAAAGTATATGGATCGGCACTACGGAGGCCTGGAACGCGCCTTTGCCAGCAATTTCGACTCACGTAGGCCACTAACAGATTCCGCTTCGCCGAATCATGGTTTTGAACCGACATTTCCCAAATGGCCTCATTGATAGCCGCGACACTAGCACAAGTTCGCGTTCGGAGCTATCTGACGACAGCTTGCCGGCAATGAGGACGCTCCCAACCGGCCAAACCACCCTTGCGGTCTGCCAATGGGCCGAGTTCCGACAATATTTCCCACTCCTCCGGCCAGCTTTGGCGCAGCTCGGGCACACCTCGGGTGGTGAATGATTTCGTTCACTCCCTCGCTACCCCGGTCATGTGCGTTGCGGCGATGGCCGGAGACGCGCAATCAAACGCAGCATTTCCGCGAACAGCGTCTGCGGCACCGCCACCCCGGCCAGTTGGAACGTGAGGTAGCGCCCGTGCCGCACGACCTTCGCGCCAATCTTGATCGGCTTTTCCCGCAGCGCCCTCAGGAGAAGAGAAGCGAGCCCACCTGATAGACGGTCGCGCTCGCCAGAGCCGCTACGGCCAGGGGGAGGAAGAAGGCCACGGCCGTCCACCGCACGCTGCGCGTCTCCCGCCAGATGGTCAGGAGGGTGGTCCCGCAGGGGAAGTACAGGAGGTAGAAGAGGAGGAAGCAAAGGGCCTGGAGTCCGCTCCAGCTCTG
>JBHIBA010000549.1:0-2151 GCA_046758845.1 Nitrospinota bacterium | reverse complement strand
CCGCCTTGCAGACGGCCACAAAATCCGCCATTCCTCTTTCCCCTTCTGTGGAGTTCTGAGCGGGTCAGGGCTCTCCCCTGACCTCCGGGATGTGCGCCCCCAGCCTCACCGGCAGGCCACCCCTGGGCCGCGCCGAGCTCCCGCCTCGTTTGGGTCGGCGGGACAGGGCCTCCTGGCGCCTATCTTAGCAGGTTGCCCCCGGCTTGCGGAGGGAAGAGTCGAGGAGCGGGCAGTCCCTTCGCCGCCGACGTTCCAGGGACCCGTGGTGCGCGGCGGCGTATCGCTTCGCCCCCTGTTGCGGAAGGATGAAGGTCCCTCTTCCTGAGAGAGTGTGAGCATCCCCCGGATGTCCCTTCTGCGTTCTCAACACTCCCTTCCTTGACCCTGGCGATATCCACGGGGTAGATTCGCCTCAAACAGGTTCCTTCCTCCATCCATCCGGCTGACCGGAGGCCCCGGTATGCAGTGCCCCCGGTGCCAGGCCGAGAATCCCGTTGACGCCGTCTTCTGCTATGAGTGCGGTTCTCGGCTCGAAGCTGCCTGCACCAGTTGCGGTGAGGCGAATCGGCTCGGCGCGAAGTTCTGCAAAAAGTGAGGCCAACCGCTGGCCCAGGCTGGCGCCGCAAGCCCGGTAGGCGCCCCGAAGTTCGGCTCCCCCCAGTCGTACGCCCCGAAGCATCTCGCCGAGAAGATCCTCACCTCTAAGGGCGCTCGCAAGGTGGAGCTCAAGGGGGAGCGCCTGCGCGGCGTCTACCAGCTCTTCCGCACGGGGGGGAAGAACTGGATTTTGTTCAAGGTGAAACCCAAGGAGAGGCGGGGGAGATAAACCGTGGTGCCGGGGGAACAGGCAGTGGATAGACCTGCCTTAGTAAGCATCCTCTTAGGGCTTCGTGATGAGATTCTACGGGAACCAGTCAGTTGGAGTTTCTTTGCCTCAGAAGCGAGTAGGCACCAGCTCACGAGCAACCCCTTTGCTCTGCTTTTAGCCAGCATCCTCGAGCACGGCCAGACCACAGCACGTGCGGCCAAAGTCTTGCTCACGCTAGAAAAAAACCTGGGCGAGCTGACTGTTGAGAAATTGGACTCCCTATCTAGAGAAGAAATTATTTCTGCCTACAGTGCCTACAAACCACGCTACCCTAAAAAGATGGCACAATGGTTCAAGAAAGCTTGCCATATTATCAAGAGATCCTATGGTGGCTCGGTCGAGGGGATATGGTCTGACTCCCCCTCTGCCGCAGTGCTCCAGAAGCGCTTCGAGGCGTTTCCGGGGATCGGCCAAAAGAAAGCTTCCATGCTCGTCAATATGATTACTGCCTTCCACCTCTTTGGAGTTCGGGTTGAGAGGCTGGATGAGTCGGAAATATCCGTGGACCGCCTGGTAAGGCGCGTGATGCTCCGAACCGGGCTGGCAGACAAAGACACCCCGGAGGAGCTGATCCAGACGGCTGGGGAGCTCTATCCTGAGGAACCCGGGGCGATCGATTCCTCAATGTGGGTCGTCGGAAAAAAATGGTGTCATCTGAGACATCCCGCGTGCCTGTCATGCAGACTCGGCCAAATCTGTGCGCGCCGAACGCAACTATCCGAAAGCGATTCATTTTGAAGAGAAAGTTTCGGCCTAGCCCCCCTCACCCCAGCGCCTCGGCCAAATACTCCGCCAGGTGGCGCGCCCTGCGGCCCGTGCCCCCGGCGATCTGCATGCCGGCGCCTAGGGGGGCTGCGCCCCCGGCGCCGTGGCGCCCCGGACGCTCACCTGCTCGAGGGCGGCGGTGAGGATGTCCATCGCCTCCTCGATCTGTTCTGCCGTGGTGGTGGCCGGAGGCACGAAGCGGAAGATGCTGCCGCCCCGCCGCTGGCTGAAAATCAGGCCGCCCTCAAGGCAGTGGCGCGCCATCGCCTGGCCTTCCTCGGTGGCCGGCGCTTTCGTCTTGCGGTCCTTGACGAGCTCGATCCCCTGAAGCATCCCGCGGCCGCGCACGTCGCCCACCATTTCGTACCGCTGCGCGAGCGCCTCCAAGCGTTCCTTGAGGTGTTCTCCGATCGCGCGAGCCTTCGCCGGCACGTCTTCTTCCTGGATGACGTCCAGGCTCGCGACGCCCGCCGCGCAGATGAGCGGGTCGTTGCTGTGGGAGTGGGTGACGACGAACT
>JBHIBA010000548.1:0-2154 GCA_046758845.1 Nitrospinota bacterium | reverse complement strand
CCCCCGCACAAAACAAAGACGAGGGTTTCATAGAAAATCGAGGGACAGGGAGATGCAGAGGACTTCTCTTTCCGGCGTGAAGGGCGTGCGGGGCGACCCCTCCGGGGGGCTTCCCGTCGAAGGGTCGCCGCCCGTCGGGCCGACTCCCCCCGGCTCCGGACGTGGCGTGTCGATCGGGGGGGGATTCTGGGGACGCTTTCTTCAGAACCGGCGGGCGGTCATCGGTCTCGCGCTTCTGCTGATGTTCTATCTCCTCGCGATTCTGGCGCCCTGGCTGGCCTCTTATGGAGTCAACGAGCAAAGCTTGGCCGACCGGCTGAAGCCCCCGAGCGGGACACACTGGATGGGAACCGACCGTTACGGGCGGGACATCCTCAGTCGTGCCCTGTGGGCGGGGCAGATTTCTCAGAGCGTCGGCCTGTTCTCAATGGGCATCAGCATCGGGGTGGGGATCGTTATAGGGGCCTTAGCCGGTTTTTATAGTGGTTGGATTGACCATCTCCTGTCGCGGCTGACGGAAACCATCATCACCTTTCCCACGTACTTCATCATGATCCTCATCGTCGCCCTTTTCGGTGCCAGCTTCCTCAACCTGATTCTTGTGATCGGCCTCACGTCCTGGCCGATTACCGCTCGCGTGGTGCGGGCCGAATTCCTCTCCCTAAAGGAGCGGCCTTTCGTCGAGTCCGCCCTGGCGACGGGCGCCGGAAAACTCCGGGTCATGGTCAGACACATCCTGCCCAACGTGGTTCCCGTGATCGTCGTGGCCGCCACGCTGAGGGTGGCCTACGTCATCCTCGCGGAGGCGGGGCTCAGCTACCTGGGGTTCGGCATTCAGCCCCCCACGCCGAGCTGGGGGAACATGGTGGCCGAGGGGCGAACCTTCCTGAGGACGGCCTGGTGGATCACGGTGTTTCCGGGCCTGTTTATTTTTCTCTCGGTGATGGCCTACAACCTCATCGGAGACGGCCTTCGGGACGCCTTCGATCCCAGGATGCAGGCGCCCGGCGAGGCGACGTCCAAGCCTCCGCTGGGGCGGTCCAATGTGTGAGGGGTTCGCGGAAAGAACCCAAGGGCCGCGCCGCTACGGCGAAACCGTCGCCCCGGACGCGGGCAGGACCTCTTCCACGTAAATCCGGAACTGTTCGGCCTGGTTCGGGGCGGTCATTCGCATCGTGATGTGGTCCAACCCCGCGTCCATGAAGCCGCGGATGGTCTCGACGCATTGCTCGACGGGCCCGTGGGCGGTCCACAGCTCCACCATCTCTCGCGGCCAATCGCGGTCATAATAATCATCCAGGAATGCCTTGCTCTCTCGATAAGCTGCTTCCCGGTCGGGATTGACGTTCAGGTTGTAGTACAGGGAGGTCTTGAACGCGGAGGGGTCGCGGCCTTCCTCGCGCATCATCTCGTGGATTCGGGACAGGTACTCACTGAACCTCTCGGGCGTCAGGAGCGTCGTCTGCCACCCGTCTGCGTGGCGAGCGATTCGCCTCAGGGCCCGCTCGACTCCCCGGTCCCCGATCCGATCCGCCCTGGGGGTTGCCGCGATCCAGATGGGGCAGGGCTGCTGAACCGGCTTGGGCAAAAGGTTCACGTCCTCGAAGGAGTAATACTTGCCTTTGAACGTCGCGCGTTCGTCCGACCACAGGGCGCGCAGGGCCTGGATCATCTCCACCAGGCGTCCTGGGCGCTCCCGGCTGGGAATGCCCATCACTTCGAGCTCTTTAGCGGCGGCGGGGGTTTGGCTGGCGGGGTACCCCATGCAGGCCACCAGGGCCGTCCGGCCCTCGGAGAGCACGTCCAGGCTGGCCCACTGAAGGCCGAAGACCACGGGGTTGCGCTGAACGATGGTCGCCATGCAGGCCACGCCCAGTCGTACCCGAGAGGTTCGGCTGGCAATGGCGCCGAGCAGGGGGATGCATTCCAGACGAGGCTTGCTGAGGATGCTGTCCCCCGCCCAAACGTCGTTGAGGACGCCGGTCTCCTCCGCCTTCACGGCCATGTCCACCAGTTCTCTGGCGGTCACGATCCCGACGATGACGCCCCGGTTCGGCAGCGTGAGCCCGAAATCAACCTTTTTCTCCGGCACATCGACTCTCCTTGTTGTCGGCAACGCCGATCCTTACCATCAGATATTGTTTTGTGCGGGCC
>JBHIBA010000547.1:0-2160 GCA_046758845.1 Nitrospinota bacterium | reverse complement strand
GCCATGCAATGCCGGGCCGTCAAAAGTTTTCCGGGGGGTCCAGGGGGGCCGGCTTACAAAAAGGCCCCCCTGGGTCTTTCCAGCCTCAGGGCGCGATCGCCCAGACGTCCACCTCAATGAGCATGTCCTCGCGCAGAAGCTCGGCGATGAAGGTCGTGCTGGCGATGGGGACGTCGGCAAAGAGCTCTTTGCGAATGGCGTTCAACGCCCCGTAGTCTCCCCGGTTTTTCAGGATCACCGTCATCTTGACCGCGTCCTCCCAGCCCAGTCCCGCCGCCTGGAGGGCGACTTCGAGGTTGGCGAAGGTTTGACGCGCCTGCGCTTGAAAATCCTTCGGCATCTCCCGGGAATCGAGGGTCCCTGTGAGGTGGGAGAGGGCGCTCGTCCCGGAAATGGCGACGCTGCCCCCCGCGCGGATTCCGCGCACGAAGGGGCCGATGGGCTCACCCAGCCCGGAGGGGGTGATGACTTCTTTCCGGACCATCGAAGAACCTCCTAGTGTGCTGTCCCGTAAATTCGCGACATAAGTTCCCGGCTTCCAAACCGGCGGGTGCCACTGGCAGCTTGCCTGCCAGTGCCGCCTTTTCCATGGATGGAAGCCGAAGCGCAGGCACGGGCGGACAAGAGGTCGCCGACCCCAAGCCGCCCGTGGCACCCCTGAGCCGGGGGGCGTAGGACATATTCAACGAATTTCGCGGACGCCACACTAGACGACCCCCCTCTTGCGCAGGGAGTCGATGCGGCCTTCGTCGTAGCCCAACAGGTCTCGAAGGACCTCCTCGGTGTGCTCTCCGAGCACCGGCGGCGGGATGCGGACCTCGGCGGGCGTCTCGGAGAACTTCACCGGCACGCCCGTCAGCCTGATCCGGCCCGCTTTGGGGTGGTCCACTTCCTGGACCATGCCCCGGTGGAGGACCTGCGGGTCCTGAAAGACCCGGTCGATGGTGTTCACCGGACCGCAGGGGACCCCGGCCTCAGAGATGAGATGGAACCACTCGTCCCCCGTGCGCGTTTGGATCACTTCCTGGATAAGACCCTCCAGCGCGTCGCGGTTCTTCACCCTGTCCGGGTTGGTCTGAAAGCGGGGGTCGTCGGCCCATTCGGGGTGCTCGAGGGCATCGCAGAGCCGGCGGAAGAGGTTGTCGTTGCCGGCCCCGATGACGACGTAGTTGTCGCTGGCTTTGAAGTCCCGATACGGAACGATGGAGGGGTGACAACTTCCCCAGCGGTGTGGAACGACGCCGCCCAGAAGATAATTGCTGGCCTGGTTGATGAGGACGGCAACCTGGGTCTCCAGAAGGGAGAGATCCACCTTCTGACCCTTTCCCGTGCGTTCGCGCGCCCACAGCGCCGCCAAGATCGAACCGTGAGCCAGGATGCCGGTCGAGACGTCCGTGATCGCCACGCCCACCTTCACCGGAGGACCGTCCTTCTCGCCCGTGATGCTCATCAGCCCGCCGACGGCCGAGACGATGACGTCATAGCCGGGATAGTTCCTGTACGGACCCGTCGGACCATAGGCTGAAACAGAGCAATAAATCATGCGCGGGTTGACTTTCGAGATCGCCTCGTACCCGGCTCCCAACCGTTCGAGTGTGCCGGGCTTGAAGTTCTCAATGAAGACGTCGCTCTTCGCAGACAGGTCCATGAGGACTTTCAGCCCCTGCGGGTCCTTTAAGTTGAGTGTGACGCTCTTTTTGTTCCGGTTCAGACAAAGGAAGTAGGCGCTCTCGCTGTCCAAGAAGGGGGGGCCCCAGTCGCGGGTGTCGTCTCCCCGGCCCGGACGTTCGATCTTGATGACCTCGGCCCCGAGGTCTCCCAAGAGCATCGTGCAGTAAGGCCCCACCACCACCTGGGAGAGGTCGAGCACGCGGATGCCGTCTAAAGGACCCATTCATCCCCCGGAAGGAGTCGAAATTCCACCAAAGATCGAAGATTATACGGATGGGGAGAGGAGATGACTACCAGGGGGGGCTTTTTTGGGCACTTGCGTGCCGGCCAAACTGCGGTTGGAGGTGCGTGCGCTTAAGCCGGGCATCTTTGGCGCGCACGTTCCGAGAGGTGATCAACCAGGGACGCCAGTGCGGAAACCTGACGCGGTGCGTCCGCCCCCCTGGACCCCCTGAAAAACTTTTGACGGCCCGGCACTGCGTGGCCGGG
>JBHIBA010000546.1:0-2164 GCA_046758845.1 Nitrospinota bacterium | reverse complement strand
GTTTGTTCACCTCGCCTGCGCTCTCATCCTGCTAAAACAATTTTGAGATAGGTTCTAGTCTTACGAGGATTTACCAAGCATCTTTGTATTGCGACAAGCGCCTATTCCTGGAATCATATTGCTGGTCATCAGAAACGGACAGCTCATATTTTCAGGAAGCAAATGCATGAGGAGGGAGTAGAATCTGCCGTATTTGAATCGAAGAGAGACTTGCCTCGGTTCATTGGAGATATTCTGGATTTTCACTTGACCTTGTTGGTTGATCAAAATCCCAGAACAGACCCGATAAATGAAGAGGATATTGAATGGGTTTATCAGCATTTCACCACCTTTGATAGGTTAGCGGCAAATAGTGAGGTTTTTCGATTTGCCTTAGAGGCGGCAATCGATTGGCGCTATGCGAAAGACGTGCGGGCTGCAATTGCACGATTATGGAGCGGCATAGAAGCAATTTTTGGCGTTACTTCTGAGCTTGTCTATAGGATTTCGTTGCTATCGGCAAGCCTACTTGAACCTAGAGGTGAAAAGCGAAAGGCAAAATTTGAAGCGATCAAAAAGTTATACGGAATTCGGAGTAAAGCTGTTCATGGAGAATCACTCTCCGAGGAGATCTTGTCATTCGCAATGAATGATTCTTCTCGGTTGTTGCGTGACTTGCTACTTTTGACGATAGAAAAGGGACATGTTTTGGGTTTGGATGATTTCGATGAAGCCATATTTTTCTAGGTATTGAGAACTTAGTGAAAATGATCAGAGATTTTGGATTACTTAGAGTTGTTCACCACGGCTTCTCATCCGGGAAGAATTCGCTCGGGTCGAAGTCGCCCCAGCCGGTCGGGACGACGCGCTTGAAGCGCTCCCGCGCGGGGTGGCTCAAGGACGGCTTCGTGGCGTCGATGATCATCTTCGCCCCGGTGCTCTGCACCTTGCTGCTGTAGTCCCGCTCGGGGTCCGTCAAGGTGATGGAGGGGTCCATGGGGTGGTTGCGCACGCCCGGGATGACAATCACGTCCTTGGCCGGGTGGACGCGCGTCGAGACGGCGAAAAACACGTCGTTCATGTCGAAGGGGTCCACGTCCTCGTCCACGGCGATGGCGATCTTGTGGTGCAGGTAGCCCCCCGAAAGGGCCGACATCAGGGCGTTCTTGGCCTGCCCCTCGAAGCTCGGCGTCATCTGGATGACCACGGTGAAGTTGGTGGGCAGGACGTTGATGTTGTGGATGGTGATCCCGCCCTCGTTCTGCTTGAGCCGGTTCAACAAGTTGACGGCCATGGGCACGCGGTGAAAGATGGCCGCCTCGGTATTGTAGGCGCTCTGGACGATCTTGTAGATGGCGCCCTTACGCATCGTGATGGTCTTGATCCGGAAGACCGGCGAGTAGGTTTCGCCGGTCAGGTAATACCCCTGGAACTCGCCGAAGGGCCCCTCGGGCTTGCGGACGTCCGGTGGGATTTCCCCTTCGATGATGATCTCTGCGTCGGCCGGGACCTCCAGGTCGATGCTTTTGGCCTTGACCATCCGGACGGGCTCGCCCATGAACGTCCCCGCCAGGCGGACCTCGTCGATCTCCGCCGTGCCCGAAAGGCCCCCCGCCAAGGCGAACCCCGGATGGTGGCCGATGACGGCGGCGACGGGCATGGGCTGATTCTTCTCTTCGTACTTCTTGTAGACCTTCCACATGTGACGCGGGAGCATCAGAAAGCCCGTCTCCTTGGGACCCATCGGCATCATGCGATGGTAGGAGAGATTGTACTGGCCGGTGTCGGGGTCTTTGACGATGCAGATGGAGGCGGAGATGCATTTGCCGCCGTCCTCCCGGCTCTGCAAGTGGATGGGCAGCTTCCTGACGTCCACCTCCTCTCCGGTGATCACCTCCTCCTGGCACGGGGCGGGCTCCCCGTTCAGAAAGACAGGCTCAGTGCCGGGAGCGGCCAGTAATTCCGAGACGTGGAAGACCAGATCCTCCCGGTTGACCCCGAAGGCCATGGCCAGGTGACGCCAATTGGCGGGCGCCTGCGCCAGGGCCGTCCAGCCGGGATGGTCCTTGATCTTCTTCATCCAGATGGCCCGCTCCTGGGCCAGGTGGCAGAGGGTGCCGATGTTGTTATCCGGGTCCACCTCCTTCTCGATGTGGACGAGCTCCCGGCGCTCATCCAAGAGCTC
>JBHIBA010000545.1:0-2187 GCA_046758845.1 Nitrospinota bacterium | reverse complement strand
AGGAGTCTGGAGGCTGCGCTTCGGCTTCCTCTGGTGACCCCCCTTCCAGCATCTTTTCCAGGCGCTCTGCGGGCATCGTTCGGATCTTCGCCCCCTTGATTTGCTTGAGGCGTTCGACGACAGGTTCCACAGCCTTGGCCGCTTCCTCTGGCGGGAGGTTGCGGACTCTGACGGCGATCTCGATTTCAACGATCGGCTCACGTGTCATGCCATCGTGCTCCGTATAGCGATCTGGCAGTGCGGGCAGACTCGCTCCACTCGTCGACTTCCCGAGACGTTCCACGGCAGCCGCGTGAAGCGGAACGCCCATCGCTCTGGGCCCGGATGATACGTCGTAGCAGGGCAGGACGAGCAGTGGACGGGGAGCCCCACGCCGGTCGGGATTCTGGAGCTTGCGGCGTAGTGTTTCCACTGAACGTTGTTAGAGTGTCGACTCATGGCCTCAGTATAGCCCACGGGTCCAGCGGATCACGCCAGCGCCACTCGGCGCAGGAGACCTCGATCTCCAGCGGCGAGAAGCGGGACGCCCGGAGGGCCACGGACACGCGGTCGCAACCCCGCGCCAGGAGCTCTCGCTTCATCTCGGCGACCGGCCCCGCGATCTGGTTTTCAAGGTTCGAGCCGTGGACCTCGATCTCCCGGCTCAAAATACTTTTCTCCTGGGGCGGGCCGACCAGGAGAAGCAACCCGATCAGGACGGCGGGCACCATGGCTCTCTCCTGCCCCCCTCATACGGCCGCCCGAGCCGGGCATCGATGAGTTCCTGCACGATGTCAACCCACTCCCCTGCCTTGGTCTTGACGAACGGGCGGGCGAGCAAGCGGAAGAACTTCCCCCGCGAAACCTCGCGCAGCCGGATTTCCTCGGCGCCCTCCACGAGCTTCCGCACGAACTCCCGCGCCTTCGTGGCCAAGATCTTCTCCGCGTGACACTTCCCGCGAATCTCGGGCGTGTCGATGCCGAGGAAGCGGACGGGGATGTTGCGGCAGAAGATGGGTGGGCAGTCGGGCCGGTTGAGGATGTGGACCCTCATCGTGTCGCCGTCCACGACCTTGATGACTTCGACCTCGAGCCCCGGCGCATATCCGAGGCCGAAGAGTGAGGCCGCGAGGATCAGGGCGATCATGGAGCCTCGCGGCTCCCGCGTCTCGGCGGGATCTTGGGCGACTCGCGGCCACGCCGGCGGGGCGAATTCCCCCGGCGATACCGCCGCCACGTCCGCCCGCCGAAGAGTTGGACACCCCGATAGAGCATCCACCGCGCCCATGGCGGCACACCCGTCGCCTCGGCCGCCTCGCGGAAGACCCAGTCCGCCAAGTCCTGCTCGATCTCGCGCCCGTCGATCTTGCCGTGCTGATACAGGTAATCGTGGACCACGCCGGCGCGGTCGGCCCGGCCTCCGAGCAGCCAGGGCAGGAGCGGGATCTGGGAGATCGAGACCAGATCAGTTTGAAACCCTTTGGGTACCTCGATAGTCCGCCCCAGGGCGCGGCTCCGGTAGAGGAGCGGGGCCGTCAGCCGCCACCGCCGCCGCCCGATCTTCTCGATCCGGAGCGTGGTCAAAAATCTTGAGTCTTTGGCCATTGGCCGTCCACGCCAGCGTGGCTCATTGTCCCGCCCCGGAGTCGGACGCGGGTCTGCTCGGGGGGCGGCACGGTGTTCTGGTCATCGGGCTGCTGTATCTCCGGGACCTGGGCGCACTCGGTGACCAGCTGGCCTGGGAGCCGCTGGTGCAGCGCGATCGCCCGCACCTGTTCGCAGAGCTCTCGAGTGGGATAGGCGTAGCCTTCGGGATAATACTCTCCAGGCGTGAGCAGGATCACGATGAAGACCCACCAGCCGGCTACGAACATAAATTTAAGAAGTGGTGCCTTCCGATCACGCGCACCACCTTCCGGCAATTAACCCTGGTCCGGTCCCTGGGGTCCGCCGCCCACCGCGGCAGGGTCCCCCCGCGGAGTTTCTTGGTGAGTCGGACGTTCAGATAGAACTTCGCCGGGCCGACGGGGTTGGGCGCGAAGCCGTCGGCCACCAGGTCGACCTGCGCCGCCACCTTCTTCCAGCTCCGCCGGTGTTTGGTTTCCGCCAGGAGCGCCTGGACGATCCCGCCCGCGTGTTCATCCCGGAGAACTGGTATTTCGCCAGGATGATCTCCGCGACGGATTTCTTCCACGCTTCAGCTCGGTT
>JBHIBA010000544.1:0-2192 GCA_046758845.1 Nitrospinota bacterium | reverse complement strand
CCACCCATACCTACGACGACCGAGTCCGAACGGTCGAGAATGTCCAGCGGGCCGGCCTGAGCACCTGCTGCGGCGGCATTGTTGGGATGGGGGAGACGGACGAGGACCTCATCGACCTGGCCTTGAGCCTCCGGGAACTCGATGTGGCCTCGATCCCGGTCAACTTCCTCCATCCCATCCCCGGAACGCCGCTCGAGGGATACCGAGATCTGACTCCCGAGCGCTGCCTCAAGGCGCTGTGCCTCTTTCGCCTTGTCAATCCGACTAAAGAGATCCGGGTCGCGGGGGGTCGCGAACTCAACCTCCGATCCCAGCAACCCCTCGCCCTCTACCCCGCCAACTCGCTCTTCGTGGACGGCTACCTCACCACGCCCGGCCAGTCGGCCGCCGACACCCACAGGATGATCGAGGCCCACGGCTTCGAGGTAGATGACACCGTTCCTCCCCTCGCCTAGGAAATTCCTGCCTCTGTTCCCCACTCTACTTCAGCGTTACGTGCGGAGCCACTCAAGTGCGGCTTCTCTGTCTCGATAATCAAAGTGCCTGACTTCGGCGCTAACGAAATGGTCAACCACACGCGGCATAACCGACAGGAATGTGCTGTCGGTCACCGCGGCGACCTTTTTGATGTGCTTATGATGATCCTTGACAAACTTCAGATGGGAAATCAGCGCCCCCAAATGATCCCATCCTGGAAACGCTTCCGCGTAAATCATCAGGCCAGCCAGCTTTCCCTTTTCCTGAATATAGGGATCAACTTCTTGTGCAAGCCTTGTGAAGTCGGCGGATTCGAGCCGACCCCGGGGTGAGACAATAAGAATGCCCTCATCACTCAGCAGTTCGTGAGAAATCATACCTTTCTCCTTCTCCCCAATCGTATGTCCGGCGGAAAGGGACGAGAGGGCGAGGGGAGGCCTATGGGAACTTTTTTGTCGTGGGGCCGAGCCGTCTCAGTGCCCGCTGGGCGGCGCGGGCTTTTTTGGGAAGCCGGCGCGGGTTCCCTTTTTTGGGACCAGGATCTGGATCGTCGTCTTCGTCCTTGTCGGGGATGGGGGGCGCAAGGACGCGGGTGAGAAACTCATCGGTGGTCACGGCGACAGCCCCGGCACGATCGGCCGCCCGACGCACATCGCGGTCATTCGAGACGACAGCGACGCCCGCACCGGCCAGTCGCGCGAGCACCTGATCGGCCCTCTCCGGAGCCTTGGAGAAGAGGACGCGGATTCCTCCACTGCTGGACACCGTACCACCCCCGCGCGTCCCATCGAACACCACGGTGAACTGATCACCTGAGGCGCGGGCGGCTGCTGTCAGCATGCGGCAGAGTGCGTAGCGTCCCGCCTGCAGGCTCACCTGCTCGCGCGCCGACAGTCCAGGTTCCCGTCGGATCACGTTATAGCCGTCCACGAGCCACCGCATGGTACCCCCATTCTACCCTACGCGGGGCGCCGATCCAACGATCGCCACCTTAATGCTGAGATTCGAGCGTGGTGCCGAGGGCCTCGTTAACGCGGTTGGTGAAGTTGGCCGCGGCAACGGTCAGCGTAAGCTGGACTAGGGCCTCGGGATTCAGTACACCCTTCAGCGCATCGACCAGATTTCCGTCGACGAGGACCTTTTGCGTCATCTCCTCTGCATACCGGATCACGAGTCGCTCCAGGTCCGAGAAGAGGGGACTCGTCCTGTATTCTGGGAGGGCCGCGAACTTTTCCTGAGGGACACCCACCCTCTGACCGAGGGCAGCATTGTGGGTCGCTCAGTAATGGCATCCGTTCAACTGGGAGGCCTTCACATACGCGAGCTGCCGCAGCTTGATGTCCAGGGCCCCCTCCCGGAGGGTCGCGTACCACTGGAGGAACGGCGGAACGGACTTGGGGTGGTGCGCCATGAGCTTCACCATGTTCGACACGTGACCTCGCGCCTTTTGGAGATTATCGTAGGCCTTCTGAACCTCTACGGGTACCTGCTCTCGCTCTAAATACGGAACCTTCGCACCCATCGCTCCTCTCCTTTCCGACGGTCCTGGCGCCACCCATCACCGATCTGGAGGCCTGTCCCCCGCGTCCCTGAGAATAACCGGGAGCATGGGTCCGCTATTCCGCGGGCTTTTGCAGGAGATGCTTGGGGATCAGCAGCCTTTCCAGTCCCTCGAAGGCCCATTCGGTCATGATCGCCAGCAGGGCCGCCGGGAT
>JBHIBA010000543.1:0-2198 GCA_046758845.1 Nitrospinota bacterium | reverse complement strand
TGGAGAGGATGAAGCCTGGATGGCCCTGGCGGTGGCCTCTGGGGAGGCGGGAGGTATCTTAGGGGCGCAGCCCGAGAAAAGGATGAGCTGTACAAGAATCAGCCATGGTGCAACGAACCGCTTCATGCGAGGGTCTCCTCGGCAAGTGAATCTTGGACGTTGAGGAGAGGGATCTGACTGAGGTCGGTCAGGACAGGCTCTTCCAACCGTTTCCCCCCGCGGATGAGGACTTCGACGACGGGACGGAGGGGACGGTCCTTATCTTTTGCCACTACCTGAGCAATCTCCCCCGTGTTCAGCCGGACCAAGCTCCCCACGGGATAGGGGGACAGGGCCTGGATCAGCGCCTTGAGGACCCTATCGGGGAAGGTGGTTCGCTCTCGACTGAGGATCTCCTTCAGAGCCTCAAGGGGGCTCAGGCGGCGGCGAAACGGCCGATGATGCACGAGGCTCTCGTACACATCAGCCAAACCGACAATCTGGGCATATTCGTGGATATCCGTTCCCTTGAGTGCCTTGGGATAGCCCGACCCGTCCACGCGCTCATGGGATTGAATGATCACTTCGGCCAGCCATGTGTAATCGGGGCCGAGTCTCCTGATGATCTGGGCCCCCGCTTCGGGATGCCGTCCCAGCGAGGCGCGCTCGACTGGATTCAAAGGACCATTTTTCTCGACGAGCCCCTCCGGGAGACGGGCCATCCCCACGTCATGAAGCAGGGCCGCCAGGCTCAGTTGGCGAAGCTCCTCCCCGGTATAGCCCAGCTCCAAGCCGAATTTCACCGCCAGGATGCACACATTCACAGCCTCCAGTGCGGGGTCCACGGGAGGGGCCCCCGGGGTAAACACGTGGACCAGCAAGGCATCGCTCTCCTGAAGGTTGGGGAGCAGGAGATCGGCAGCTTCCTCTGCGCTGTACATGGAAAAAGGGACCTGGGTTTTGGCCGCCTGCAGAATTCCTCGGATGGCGTCTACCGCTCTTTGGAACACCTGATCGGGTACATCGAGGTGCTTCAGGTGGGCGCCTTCCGATGCCCCCTTCCGCTCGATGATAGCGCGCTCGATTGAAGCCTCATGCGGGGCCAAGGCAGCCCTCTCCAGACGACTGTCTTCCAAAGCAATGCCGGATCGAATCGTTGGAGTAGCCGCCCTGTGTTTCCGGTTCCGGGCAATATCGCTTGGTTTGGGGGGACGCTGCGGCGGGGTTGCACCTGCCTTTTGGGACGGGTCGGCCGATTTCCTGACGAGATCGCTGAGCCTCTGGGGAGCCTTCTTGGCTTTGCCCGATGGCGTCGTGCGGCGACCGTCGCCTTTAACTTTAGCGATGTCCTTCTGCCTGGACGGTTTCATGGGTTCCCATTCTGGAAGAAGAGCAGTCTCCTCCCATCATGGTATGCATTGAGTTCATAGCACCGGTATGTCATGACCTTCGCGCAGGATCTGAGTAATCCCCCGATCCAGGGAACGGGATTTCCTCAACAGGGCCGGAGCCGCGCCTGTAAGGTTGAAGCTTTCGGAGCGTTCAGTGTCTAGTTCTGCAAGCTAAGTGCCAAAAAACCCAGGCTTTGAGGCGAGTTCCTCCGGTCCTGTCAAGCGTTTTGGTGAGTTTGCCCGAAGGGATGCTGCTCCCTGGGGGGCACTGAGCCGCTGGGTCGCACAGGACCTCATCCGGGGGTCTCTCTTATGCGGGCAGGGGGCCTCGCCGAATCGATGAGACCTGTTCGGAAATAAGACATTACGACACGTAGTCTTTGTTGACCGAGCACGACTTGCCAGCTTGCATGATATTTGCATGTCCAAGGCCTGGCCCATGCCTTGTGGAGCATGCCGATAGAAGTGTGCGGAAACGTTCCCTCGACAAACCATGGAACCTTTCGCTTTCCATCCTTGGGGGGCAAAACTAGAGGGTGATGAAGTGTACAGAGAGCATTGGGGCCTGAGCCGGGCGCCATTTCAGACCGTCCCGGACCCGGACTTTTTCTGCCCATTTCCAGGCTATCAAGAGATCTTGGACAGGCTGCTTTACGTGGCCGAGTACGGCAAGGGGGTCGCCCTGGTCTCGGGAGAAATTGGGGTCGGCAAGAGCACCCTGAGCCGCGTGCTCATTTTTCGGCTGAACGAGGAGAAATACGATGTCGGCCTGGTGATCAACCCCTCGATCCCCGCCAAGGAGCTCTTATACGAGATCGCCCTGCAGCT
>JBHIBA010000542.1:0-2200 GCA_046758845.1 Nitrospinota bacterium | reverse complement strand
CAGGGTTTCTATCGTCGTCCGGTTGGCCTCGACGCCGTAAGACCAGTAATCCTCGCCCAGGGCCTGCTTGCTGAATTCGATCTCGTGAATCAGCCAGGGGAGTGTCGCCGCCAGGGCCCCCGTGGATTCCAGGTTCTTGAGCGCCAGCTCCTTCGACTCGCAGAAGGCGTCGAAAAGGCTCTTGGCCGCCCAGGGGTGCTCCTTCAGGATGGACTCTTTGATGGCGACCAGGTGCATGATGGGATAGATCCCCGTGCGCTTGTAGTAGTCGACCTCCACTTCTTTGTAATTGGGGAACAGCCGGACGACGTTGGAGCCGGGTCTGGAGAAGGCGGACGGGGCCCTTGCGGTGAAGAGGGCGTCGATCTCGCCGGAGTCCAACATGTCGTTCAATGTCTTGGGGGCGGGAGCCGGCTCCACTTTGATGGACGGGGGGAGCTTCAACTGGACCCGTTCCTTGCGGCCCCACTCCTCCAGGCCTCCGGTCACCCAGGTGACGGTGGTGGGGTCCACGCCGTGCTCGTGGTGCATGGTCCCCCGGAGCCAGACAATGGCCGTCATGGCGTACTCGGGGACGGCGATTCGCTTTCCCTTCAAGTCCTCGGGCCTCTGGATTCCGGCGTTCTTGTTGATGAACACGCAGGAATGCCGGAAAAACTTGGACGGGAAGATGGGGATGGCCTTGAACGGGGGGTTGGGACGGGACCGGAAGATGAGATACGCGGAGAAACTCATCTCCGAGGCGTCGAATTCCTGGAACTTGCTCATCCGCCAGAAGATGTCTTCCACCGGAAGGCGAATGAAGTTCAAATCGATCCCGACCGGTTTGACGGTCCCGTCCTCCAGATACTTCGTGCGGTCATAATCCGCGCAAGCGAAATCGAGCTTGAGGTTCGCCACGATCCTTCTCCCGACATCGACAGTGAAAATCCGGGTCTTGTGACCCGCATGCCCCGTCCGTTGAGGGGCCGGGGCTCTGACGTCCAGGCGGATGGTTACGTGTCCATCAGGGCCTTGCGCTGCGCGCCGTCAATGGTGATGGAGGCCCCGGTGATGTAGCTGGCCCGATCGGACGCGAGAAAGGCGACCAGGTTGGCCACTTCTTCCGCCGTGCAGAACCGCCCGAGAGGGAGGCTCTTGAGGGCGATCTGCACGGCCTCCTCCCGTGTGATTCCCCGTCCTTCGGCCATGGTGTCCACCAGACCCCACCAACGGGCGGTGTCCACAGGGCCGGGGTTCACGGCGTTGATGAGGATGTTGTCCTTCGCCAGGTCTTCGGCCAGGGCCAGCGTGAAGTTGATGCCGGCGGCGTTGGCCGCTCCGGGCGTCAGCTCGAAGTAGATGGGCTTCACGCCGTCGTTTCCGACGATGTTGACGATCCGCCCGTACTTGCGCTGACGCATGTGAGGCACAACCGCCGTCGCGCAGCGCACATAGCCCATAAATTTCAAATTCAGGCTGGACATCCAGTCGGCTTCCGTGAGCTCATTCAGCGTCCCGCCGGGCGAGCTTCCCGCGCAGTTCACCAGGATGTCCACGCGGCCGAAGTGGCCGACGCTCTGGTTGACGAAATTCTGGGCGTCCGCCTCCTGCGTGGTGTCGGCCTGGACAGTGAGGGCCTTTTTGCCGGTCTTCTCCTCGATCTCCCGGGCCGTCTTTTTCAGATTCTCCTCCCCTCGGGCGCAGATGCCGACTTCGCAGCCCTCCTGCGCCAAGAGGATCGCCGAGGCCTTCCCGATTCCCATGCTGCCGCCGTTGACGATGGCGACCTTCCCTAGAATTCCCAGGTCCATATTCACATTCCTTATCTTGCAGTTGCTGGGTGGCCTGTCTCCCATCAGGCGGACCCGCGATCTCATGGGCGGGTTCCGCCAGTTCAGCTTTCAACCCGTGGAGTTTGCCGTTGTGCGGTCGAGGAGATTCTACCGATTTGCAACGAAGGAGACAAAGGGTTTCTTGTCCGGGCGCAAACGCGGTGTTTTTGGCTGGATGCCCGTCTTCGTAGCGACTGTCTTGCGTCCCCCAACGGGGGCCCGCAAGGGACCCCGCTACAAGAGCATCCGGCCAGGGAGCCAGTTTTAGGCGATAGCGTTCCGCTCCGAAGGAGGCGGAACGCTATCGCGAAACGAAAGTTTTGCTGGGGGTTGCGGGGGGGCGCCTTTCAAAAAGCGCCCCCCGCAACCGCAGCTTGGCCGGCCCG
>JBHIBA010000541.1:0-2209 GCA_046758845.1 Nitrospinota bacterium | reverse complement strand
TGTCAGCATGCAGGGTGAACTTCCCCTGCATCGTCTCTGAGGAAGTGTTCGTAATCCTGAGGACGCTCTGCCCCCCAGCCCCGGCGCTCACCGTGAAGTTCAAGGTCCCGCGGAAAAAGTAGTCGAGGAGGCTAGCCGAATACCCCACCGCGCGAGGGAGCAACCGCCGGGCATACTCGTCATGGACGACCGGATCGAAGCCTCCATGGAGCGGATTCGGCGGAGCCCCGGTCAGCAGCCGCCGGAAGAAGTCGAGGCGGGTTACGGTCGCCAGGTGGTTCACTTCGACCCCAGGACTCGTCTTCCGCCAGTACCGCCGGTTATTGTTAGGGTCCACGAATTGCTCCACAGCGGTACTCGCCGGGAAGGGCGAGGAGCGGGGATTTGTCACGGCGAACCGGTCGGCAAAGACAGTGGAGTAGCTGAAGAAGTTGGCGTTTGCGACTTCGGTGATTCCGACGGCAAGGCCACCGGTGGCCCCCAGCGTCGCCGCGGTTCCATCGTACACATCGACGTCGAAAACCTTCGCGATCGGGATCGGCGCAAGGGGGTTCGGCTGCGTCCCGAGGATCGACGGGGAGAAGTGCTCGCTGATGGGGACGAATTCTGCGAGGAAGCGAACGCGGGCATCCTCGGGCCTTTCTCCAAGGCGCGTTGCCGCCTCACCTTCTACCCACACCTCGAAAGGTTCCCCGGTAAGGCCTAGAAGGCCAATGTGCGAGTCGTTCCGGGCGTGGGCGGGCACGGAGCCATCCGCAACCAGATGCGTCACCTGGCCAATAGCCCGGAAGGTATTAGCAAAGGCTTCCTCGCGGTCTTTCGGGTCTACCTTCCTCAGCGCCTCGCGAAATTCCTGCCGGGCGCGGATCCAGGACCAGGTCTCTGCCCGGGCGAAACAAGCGGGGAGCTGATCCGGGTTCTGGGCCCAGAGGATTGAGGACTCAACCGCGCAGAGGCTCCCCGGGGCATCGGTCAGGCGGGCGCCGTCCCACTCGCGGAGCGGGTAGTGGAAGTGGTTGGCTGTCCGACCAAGTGGGATATCCTCGAAGACACCCCCTTCCCGGATCCACTCGCGCACCCGCCTACTATTACCGTTGTTGTCCTCAAATACGGTGTTGATTCCCTGGAGTAAGCCCAGCACTTGGACGAGATGATCGTTCAGAGAGGATCGGTTCACAGCGCCCTCATTGAGGGCCCGGTGCGTTTCATCGTCGTAGGACCAGGCTGTCCCTACCGCACCGCTAGCGAGCAACACCAAGGCTACGATTGCAATGTAGCAACGCTTGACCCTCATCTACGGCCTCCCGGCCGAACGTGCGAGGGCTGGAGACCTAGCGCCGTTGCCTCAATGTTCATCAGCCGGATCAGGTTGGGCATGGCCTCGTCGGGCACGCCACCTGGCGGTAGACCCGCCACTACCCGGATTCTCTCTTCTCTGGTTTGGAGTTTCCGCATCGGGATGACGGTAGCGTCCCGGAGCGGCTCCCCGCCTCGCGGGGTGACCTCCGCAAGTTCCGACCCGTAGCCGGGATAGTAGAAGATCGACTTCGGTTCCTGGACCACGGCGAAAGGATTCAGGGACATCCCGATGAACCACGGGATATGGAACCGCCCCTCTTTATCCGTGAGGAGCTCGACGGCCTTCTGGAAGAATGCGACGGGACCGCCAGCCCCCCCAAAGACATCTTTATTCCAGTAGAAGAGCACAACTGCGCCCTCGAGGGGCTGCCGCGTCGCGGCGTCGAGGAGCTGTCCTCGGTAGGGGCCGCCCGTGTAGAGGAGCCAGCCCGGCTTCACCATGCGAAAACCAATAAGGGGCAGCAGAAGGAGGACCGCGATCAGTGCGTAGCGACGTCGCCTGGTCATGATCGGTCTCCGCGGCCCCGCCCTGGTCCCGGACTTGCTGTTAGAAGAAGCTCACACGCCATAGCCCGTCGGTATCCCGAATGAACTCCACGTAGTAGGAAATCGTTTGACTCTCCTCGACAACCAGTAGCTCGTACTCGGCAACGTCCCCCCGAAGCTCGACGAACCGGAGGTCGCCCAGGTCAGCGCCGACTGTCGGGAGCAGAGGAGTGAGCTCACTGAACAGTGTCTGATAGGGATCCCTGCTTTTCGAGACGATGAACTGGAGCGCAGCGGGGATGTTACTTTCTTGGAGGGCCGTCTTCATGCTGGTCCATTTGGCCTGCAGAAGCGCATCGAGGGC
>JBHIBA010000540.1:0-2224 GCA_046758845.1 Nitrospinota bacterium | reverse complement strand
TCCCGGAGGTGAGGTTGGAACGGTATCACTTCTTGCAGGGAAATGAACGACAGGTCCTGCAGCGCCTTTAGAAGATTCAATTACTATTTGAAAAACTAGTTATTCCATGGTTATTTCCCGATACGCCTGGTTTCACGGTTGACAAGGAGAGGGTTAGCCCGCTTTATTCATGAACGTTGTTAAAAACGAAAGATCAGGCGCTCGCTCTTGGTTTTCTTGCCGGTTTTTGCTGTCTCGCCTGTCGCTTCGGCAGGCGAAGACGCCCCCTCGGCCTCGACGGCGCGTGGGAAAACCACTTCGATCACCAACGGCCTCTTCTTTTGCTCTGCGCAAGCAGACTTCCGGCGCTTCGGTTTCTTCGCTTCGCTCATCGACCGCCTCCTTATTACGGACCCGCCCGCGCGCGCGCGGCCACCGCACGCCAAGTGCTCAGCCACACATAGGTTCGCGGCGCCTCGATCCAGATCCGGCGCACCGATTCCCGGATGACCACCCCGATTTTGACCAGCCGTTCCCGCAACGTCCAGACTTGGGCGCGTTCGCACTCCGTGCCACGCGCCTCGTACCGAAGCTGCTGGTACAAGGCGTAGGCCGCCGCCGTCAGGAGATTCCGGAACTGGTTGGCCTCGAACTTGGTGCAACTGGTCAGGTCGAACCGCAAGCCGTCCTTGAGTTCCCGGATGCGATTCTCGGCGTCCCCGCGCTTCCGGTAGAACCGATACACGCCCTTCGGACTCCACGAGAGATTCGTGATGACAAGCCGCGGGTTGTCCCGTGGCTCGCGGCCCTGCAACCGGACCACCTCAGCCTTGATGACCGCCCGGCGCTTCCTCTTCCACTTGGCGGCCTGGTACCGGGCCTCGCCGTATTCCCTCTCGCTCTGTCCGCTCTTGTTCGACCGCCGCCGGACCCGCTTCAGGAGAGGCTCCGCAAACCGCTTCAGAACCGGGTTTTTCGCCATGTTGACCACGTAGGGCAGCTCCTCCTCCTCCAACCAGGAGAATACTTCCGGCGTGGCGAAAGCTCCGTCCAGGCGCACGAAAATCTCGGCCCGGGGGAACGCTTTCCGGAGCCGGGGCACCAAACGCTTCAGAATGCTGATCGCTCCCAGACTGCCCTTGGCGTTGCCCGGCCGCAGCACCGGAGCCACCAGGTACTGCTCGCGTTCCTGGTCGAACTGGATCGTGGTCACCATCGGCAGATAGCACCAGTTGTCGTAGTAGGCGTTGAAGAACGTCAGCTGCTGGCCCCCGTAGGTGGGATCCTCCGTGGGGTCCATGTCGATGGTGATGCGGCGGACCTTTCGCCGCCGCCGCTTTCTCTTCTCCCGTTCCAGGACGACGTCGGTGAACAGCGTCCCGAAACGGAACAAGTCCGTCCGCGTCACCGCGTTCTCCAGGCGCGAAAGGGTCGGTTGCGAGGCCAAATCCTCGTCTCGTTTCTCGCAGGCCAGCCGCATCGCGCCGTCCTTGGCCAGCCGTGCGGCGTCATTGGCGTCGGCGTACCCGCATGCGATGCCGTAGATGCGCTCCTGCAACATTTCCCGGATCGGGTGGACGACCTTGCCCGGTTGACGCCGGTCCCGGATGGCTTCCGCGAGCCGTTGGGTCAACCGCATCTTTTTGTCGATGGCTTTCAGCAGCAACACGCCACCGTCGGACGATTGGTCGGGCGCGGTGAACTTCATGACGAGGGGCTTCTCGAACAGATGTGGGAATTCAACAGTCTGTCGGTTTCGTTTGGCCATGATCCTCTCTCCAGAATCGGCGGGAACACCTTGTTCTCAGCCGATTCAGGAGCAATTCATGTGCCAAGCACTGGTTTTTCATGAATTATCCGGGCTAGGGAAACCACTTCTTGAGCTTGGTACCCTCCGGGAGGACCCTCTGTTCCCTGGCTGGACCGGTGGAGAGCAGACCGACCGGGACACCGATCCAGCCGGCGATCCTCTCGACGTAATCCCTGGCCCGGGCGGGCAGGTCACGGAATTCCCGGACTCCGGTGATCTCCTCTTTCCAGCCCGGGAGAGTCTCGAACTCCGGTTTCACCTGTTCCAGGACCCAGGGTTCGGATGGGAACTCGGTCAGTCGCGACTGGCCGTAGCGGTAGGCAACGCAAACGGGGATCGCATCGAACCCCCCCAGGACATCCAGGAGGGTCAGGGCAACCAGATCGCACCGGTTCAACATGACGGCGTAGCGTGCCGCCACCGTATCGAACCAGC
>JBHIBA010000539.1:0-2224 GCA_046758845.1 Nitrospinota bacterium | reverse complement strand
ACGCCCGTTTGGAACCTGGGAACTTATGTCGCGAATTTACGGGACAGCACACTAGGATGCGACCTGCCCGCGCCCCCTCTCCTTCTCCCTCTGCCGAAGGACGCGCCGGAGGATCTTGCCGCTGCCGGACTTGGGAATGGCGTCGATGAACTCCACGTCCCGGACCTGCTTGTAGCCCGCCACCCGCTCGCGAACGAAGGCCATGATCTCCCCCGGGTCCGGTGGAGAGGAGGCTGTCGGCACAATGAAGGCCTTGGGGATTTCCCCGGCCTCGGAGTTCTCCTTGCCGATGACCGCCACGTCCGCCACCTGCGGGTGCCGGTGCAACAAGGCCTCCAGCTCGGCCGGCGCCACGGCGAACCCCTTGTACTTGATCATCTCCTTCTGTCTGTCCAGGATGAAGGCGTAGCCATCCTCGTCCACCCGGACGATGTCCCCCGTATAGAGCCAGCCGTCCCGGAGTGCGAGGGCCGTCTCCTCGGGCGCATTCCAGTACCCCTTCATGATGTGCGGTCCCCGCAGGACGAGCTCCCCCACCTCTCCCGGCGGAAGCTCCTTCTCCCCCGTCTCCGTGTCCACCACCTTCTGTTCCTCGTCGGAGACGGGGGGACCCACGGACGCCTCCTTCACCCACTCCTCGACCGGCGGGTTCAGGTGGGTCAGCGGGGAGGCCTCCGTCAGCCCGTAGCCCATGAAGGTCAAGACCCCGGTCCGCTCCTGCACCCGGCGCCGGACCTCCGGAGGGAGCGGCGCCGCGCCGCTCATGATGTAGCGCAGGGAAGAGAGGTCGTACTTATCCAGATCGGCGAATTGGGAGATCGCCAACAGCGCAGGGGGCACACCGTGGAACACCGTCAACCGGTGCTGCTCCACCAGGCGCAACGCCTCCTCGACCTCGAACCGCCGCATCAGGACCTGCGGGGCGCCGGCCAACACCAACCCTCCCATGATCATGGTCCCGTAAATGTGGTACAGGGGAAGGAAGACGAGGCCGCTGTCGCGCTCGGTGATCCGGTGGCTGGCAACGAACTGCACGTAATTGGAGACCAGGTTCCGGTGGGTCAGCATCACCCCTTTCGGGAGTCCCGTCGTCCCGCTGGAGTAAGGCAGCGCGATGAGATCCTCCCGGGGGTCGATTGGGACCTCCGGCGGCGCGGACGGAGCGTGCGCCGCGATCCAGTTCCGGAAGTCCGTGTATCCCCCCGCGCCTTCCCCCTCGCTCACGGCGATCACCTCTCGAAGGTCGGGGAGCTCCCCGCGAATGGCCTCAATGACCGGGAGGCGGGATTCGTGCACAACCAACAGCTTCGCCCCCGAGTCTTGGAGCTGGGAGTGGGCTTCCGACTCCTTGAAAGAAGGGTTCAAGGGCGTGAGGATCGCCCCGATCTTGCTCGCCCCGAAAAAGGCGATCTCGAACTCGGCCGAATTGAAGAGGAAGAGCGCCACGCGGTCGGCCTTCCCGACCCCCGACGCGCCCAGCGCATGCGCGCAGGCGTTGGATAAACCCTCCAGCTCGCGGAAGGTGAGTTCTTTCTTACCGTCCACCAGCGCGACCCGGTCCGGAGACCGGTCAAAGGAGGTCCGAAGCAGGCCGTGGAAGGGGTAGTCGGGATACTGAAGAGAAGGGCGAAAGTACGGCGGCAAGATTCGGGAGGAGCTCATGTCTCGGCGTCCCTTTTCATCGGGAAGCAAAAGGCCCTGCGCTTGGCCGCGCAAATCCGCGGACCCCCTTTCGGTTGTTTTCGGATGGACGCTTTGTCTTTGCCATGCAGTGTAGCCGCGATTTAGCAGATGGGGATGGAAGCCTGGATTCCCAGGGGAGCCTTTTTGAAAACCGGCCGGCTTTTCCAGGGGGCGCTTTTTGTAAGCCGCCCCCCTGGGAACCCCCCGGAAAACTTTTGACGGCCCGGCACTGCGTGGCCGGGCCTGCATTTGGGTTAGGCGTGGGTATGGCTGGGCTGGTTGTCTGGGGCCTTGCGATGGCTACCATCTTTGCCCGAATGCGCGCCTTACTTCGTAAGGCTCCCGCATTCGACCAATAGGCCAGTTTTAGGCGAAAGAGGACGGCCCTGCAGGGCCGTCCTCTTTCGCGAACAAAAAGTTTTGCTGGGGGATGGGGGGGCGGACGCACCGCGTCATTTTTCGGCACTAGCGTGCCTGGTGAATCAACTCTCGGAAGGCGCGCGCCAAAGACGTCCGGCTTAAGCGCACACACCTCCAACCG
>JBHIBA010000538.1:0-2225 GCA_046758845.1 Nitrospinota bacterium | reverse complement strand
GCTTCCGTTCCGGTGGTCCCGGCCGCTTCCGTTCCGGTGGTCCCGGCCGCTTCCGCCGGATTGGTCACCGCGGCTTCCGCCGGGGTGGTCACGGCGGCTTCCGCCGGGGTGGTCACGGCGGCTTCCGCCGGCATGGTCACGGCGGCTTCCGCCGGCATGGTCATGGCCATCATTTTGAGGGCTTCCTGTTTGGCCTAGGCACAGGCATTCTCCTGGATGCCCTCATCGCCCCCCGAGTTTATTATCCCCCGCCCTGCGACAGGGTCTGGGTCCCGGGGCAGTGGGTTGTGCAATACCGGAATGGGTACGGCTACTACAGGTATGACCGAGAATGGGTCGGAGGCCACTGGGAAAGGCGGTGCTACTAAGGGTCCAAGGGTCAACGACGGGGTTTCCCCACCCGTGACGGAGACGTCGAAAGGCATTCCCTCGACCGCCGGAGCGCGCCGTTGGGCGATCTACTCCCTGTCCCAAGGGGCGGTTTCTTTCCCGAAGAATCCTGCCTCGGTCGGCAGGGGTGGGAGGCCGTCCGTTTCTTTCTGTTGTCCGATGAGCGCAGCGGTAGGGGTCCGGCCCATCGGCCGGGGAAGGCCCGAGTAAGCACATGGAACCTCGGGGCGCTTTCACACTAAAGAAGATCCTTCTCGGCCTGGCGGTCTTTCTCCTTCTGATCCCCACCTGGACCTTTCCCCAGCTTTCCCGCCCCTTGATCCCCTTTGAGGCCGTCCCCAAGAAAGAAGACCGGCTCCGGCTTATCAACATCTCCAACGGATACACCCTGTACCGGGAGCTGTCCCCCACGGTCATCGAGGGGAACCAGGAACAATACGATTTTTTACTGGACCACCTGGACCTGACGGCCTACGTCGTGCGACGATTGGGCCTCGGCAAACAGGCGGTACGAAGGCTTGAGCCCAACGTCCTGGAGGGCCACGACGGGGAGGGCCTGGCCGGGCGGATGAGCCTCGTCCTGCGGGAGAAAAACAAACGAATCTATCTGGCGCGCGGAAGGCTGAAGAACTTCTTATTCTTCGACCTGTGGGGCCGCGCGATCATCGTGGCGGAACAAATCCCCCAAGACCCTCAGAAGCAGAGTCTCCGTCTCACTCTGTACGTCAAGCTGGACAGTGAGCTATTCGACGTGATCTTCCACCTCTTTTCTCCGCTCGTGAGCGGGGCCGTCACGGAGCGCATCTCGAAGTTCCTCACGGCGACCAGCATCGCCAGCCAAGCCATTCGCAAAGACCCCGGACACATCCTGGAAATTCTCAACAAAGCAGACGACCTGGACGAAGGCGCGAAATCCCGGTTCGCTTCGCTGTTCCTTCCAAGGGCAAGGAGCAGCCGATCCGCCGACGGGCACGGGGTGAAGATCCGCTCACAGGCGCCTACCCCGGGAAGGGCGCAGAAATGAACCTCGCGTTGCCCGCTCGCCTACGCCTCTGGAGGACGAAGTCGTCCGCTCCCTCTGACTCCGGCGGGCCCCAGCGCGCCGCCCTTCGCCTCCCCGCCCTGGCGCCCTTGTATCGGCCCGCGGGACTCGCCTGGCGCTGGCTCGCTCACGCCCTGGACCTGGCGCTTTCCCTCATCTTCACCTTCGGTTGGGCGACGGGCGTCCTTCTCTTCGTTTTTCTTTTGGACACCTTGTTGAATTTGAAGATCTGGGGACATTTGCGCTACGGCCAAAGCACCGCCTTGACGGCCGGACTGTTCATTGGACTCTTCGCCCTGCCCTATATGGGCTACTTTATTGTCTCCCTGCACCGTTCCGGCAGAACCGCCGGCTTCCTCTTCACGCAACTTCGGATGATCCGGAAAGGAGAGGTGCCCTCTCCGGGAATCGGCCGGGAACGGACGTTCGGGCGGCTCGGGTTACACAGGGCCTTCGTGGCCGCCCTTCCCGCCCTGCTAGCAGGGGTCGTGGCCCTGTCCTTCCTTCCCCAAGCCACTGACCGATCCATGTCCGTGGGCTTCCTGAACGCGGTTCGCCTGCCGATGGGCGCTTCCTTGGTGTTTTTCATCCTGACGCAATTTGTGGACCGGCTCTTGAGAAGGGAGATGACGCTGGGAATTCACGAACGACTGGCAGGGGTGCGCGTCGTGCGGGAACCGCGCATGCGCGAGCTGATGGAGCGGGAACGGAGGGTCACCGAAACCCACATCGCCGGAGGAATGGCCCACGAAATCCGAAACGCCCTGGGAACGGCCAGGTTGCAGCTCGACCG
>JBHIBA010000537.1:0-2235 GCA_046758845.1 Nitrospinota bacterium | reverse complement strand
CGTGGCCGGGCCTGCTTTTGGGTTGGGTGCGGATTTGGCTGTGCCGGTTGTCTGTGGCCTTTCGGTGGCTTGATGCTTTGGCCGGATGCCCGTCTGGCTTCGCCAGCCACAGCATCCGGCCAACGAGCCAGGTTTTGCGAAAAGGGACGGCCCTGAAGGGCCGCCCCTTTTCGCGAAGAAAAAGTTTTCCAGGGGGCCTGGGGGGCCGGACGCGCGGCGTCGGGTTTCTGCACTGGCGTGCCTGGTGAATCACCTCTCGAAGGGTGTGCGCCAAAGAGGCCCCGTTTAAGCCTATTCGCGTCCAGCCGCAGTTGGGCCGGCACGCCAGTGCCCAAAAAGCGCCCCCCGCAATCATTCAGCAGGCATGGGCGGATCAGCGGGCGAAGTAATAAGCAAGGGCTGCGCTGAGAACCGCCACCCCGCTCCAGGCCAGCCATGCCTCTATCCGCTTGGCCCGTCTCCAGTCTTCCAGGCTCTGGTAGCCTGCAAAGGGCTCCCCCTCCTCGCCGCGCGGGGCCTGGGCGCGCTCCGTCCAGTTCCGTAGGCCGACGTACAAGGCGACCAGGAGAAGGTAGATCAGCGCCCCCGGTCTTTTTCCGATGGCGGCGCTGATCATCAGGCCGATGAGGACGAGGCAGCCGATCATCCGTAGAACAATCCGCTCACCCCCCGCTCACGAACGGCGGGGCCGGGCCCAGACACAAGGAGAGCCCCCAACAGAGATTGTGTTTGATCCCTCTGCGGTGGATGAAAGGTAGGTCAACCGCCGGGGAAGGGTCCCCTTCGGGAAGGGGTCGGAGGCTGCTTTGCGCCGAACCGGACGCGGCGCCGCGGTCCCCCGCCGATGACGTGTCCGGTCACCTTGAGGCCCGCCTTGATGAGACAAAGGGCGAGGAGGGCGTCGCCCAGGATCTCGATGGGGCCGATTCCGGAAAAGATGAAGGCCATGGAAACCAAGGTCAGAAGACCCCAACCGATGTGGCCGGCGATCGGTCTGCGCCCAGTCGTGATTCCCATTGGAAGATTCTCGACGATCCCCGTAACGATGGTCTAGGTCATTGCCTACCGGTCTTAGCCGGTCCGGGGGTCAAGGATTGCCTGAGGGGTTTTCCCTTGCGCCTGTAGTAAAGCCGGATCAGTAGGGAGGCGACCTGCGTGGCCAGGACGGGATAAAGCCACACCTGGACCCAGAGCCACAGGCCCGTGTTCCAGCGGAGTTCCACAGCGTCCCAAAACCCGATCCGGTTTGCGATGGCCACGTTGCGCATTCCGTAGTAAATCCCCGCCCCGCAAAGGATCGTCCAACAGACGGCAAAGAGGGTGAAAAGCATCACGTAGAACCCCCCGCCCTGAAACCGCGTCCACGGAGAGAGGGGGGGATGGACGGGGGGCTCGCCCACGAAGGGCCAGCGGACTCCCTGCCCGCCGTTGGTCGGGGCGTCCACGCCTTCGCGGATCGGGTTACCGTTGGAAGGGTTCGACACCGCGCCTAGGACTCCAGCCAGAGGACGTCCCCGTGGACCGGACCGCTGCGTTTCTTGGACGCGAAAGCGGCATATTCCTGTTTCGATTGGGCCACGGTGGTGTTCTCCCCGTGTCCCGGATAGAGGACCGTTTCCTCCGGCAGGGTGTAAATGCGCTTTTGGATGTTTTCTACCAGTTCTTCGAAAGCCTTGGGGCTGCCGGTCCGCCCCGGACCCCCCGGGAAGACGGCGTCTCCGACGATGCAGTGGCCCGGCAGCAGGAAGGCCAGGCCCGCGGGCGAATGCCCCGGCCCGGCCAGGAACGCCTCGACCCCGCATTCTCCGAACTGAACGCGGTCGCCGTCGTGCAGGTCGAAGTCGGCTTTGATCTGAAAATGTTTCGCCTCCTCGGGGTGGATGCCCACCGGGACGCCCGTCGCTTTCCTCAACTCCTCCAGGGCCTGAACGTGGTCGCTGTGGCAGTGAGTCATCAGGATGTTACGGACGTTCGTCCCTTCGGCAGCGTCGAGGATTTTTTGGGCCTCGAAGGAGGCATCCACGATGACGCTGTCGTTTGTCTTCTTGCAAACGAGGACGTAGATGTTGTTCCCGAATCCTCCGACGTGGACTTTCTTGATGAGGACCTGACCCGCATCAATCGTTTCCATTGGATGGATGGCTCCAAGAAAGGGTTCGATAGATCCTTGTAGGCGGGATTCTCCATAACATACTAGCATCGAGGACCCGACCGCGCAAGACGAGCGCGATTTCC
>JBHIBA010000536.1:0-2250 GCA_046758845.1 Nitrospinota bacterium | reverse complement strand
ACGTCCGGGGCAACATCAAGACCATCGTGCGGGCTTGCTGCGGGAAGAAGCCCGAGGGGCTGGCCGACTGAGGGGACCATGGCCCCCGGCACCGGCCGGAGCGAAGGAGCCCGCTCCCCTGAGCCCCCGATGGCCGAGGGAGGCTCAAAAGAAGTGGGAACTGGGCAGCGGGCCCGCGCCCGCCGCAGGGTGAAGGCGCAGGCAGCCTTCAGCCACCAGCTCCGGCGCGCCGCCCGCCCGGTGTGGGACGCCATCTTCGGGCACCCGGGTGGCCGGGGGCTACGCGACCCCGGGCGGCCGTCCCGTTCCGATTCAGCCTTGCACGGGCCGACGCCTTCTGTTATTCTGATATCCTCCTTGGCTCCGACAGGCGTGCGTGGCGGCTATCTGGGGAATGTCGGCTGAATGGGGATTCATCTTAGGATGAAACCCCATAGCTGCCCATCACTATCTGCATGGAGATAGAGGAGGGATTACGATGGCTTGCGGAAGGCATCCCATTCTGTGCATCGTTCCGCCGCACATCCTGCGCGCGATCGCACAACGGGGCACCAAGGGCCAGCAAGAGTGGGCGTGGCGTACGCTGACGATATCCGAGCAGGTGCGCGCGCAGCGCCAAACGCTCAACATCATCGCGGCTCTCGGGTTAACGCCCGCCGGTCAGAAGCGCCGCGCCGTCTACGACGCGCAGCGTGGAAGCGATCTGCCCGGCAGGTTGGTGCGCGAGGAGGGGGCAGGCCCGACGGGCGACCCCGCCGTAGACGAAGCCTATGACGGGGCGGGGGCGACATATGACTTGTACGACCAGGTGTTCAGCCGCAACTCGATCGATGACCGCGGCATGCGCCTGGACTCCTCCGTCCATTACCTCGAGGGCTACGACAACGCCTTCTGGAACGGGAGCCAGATGGTCTACGGCGATGGGGACGAGGACCTGCCCGAAGAGGAAAGAATATGGAAGCGGTTCACCATCGCCGTGGACGTGATCGGGCACGAGCTGACGCACGGGGTCACCCAGTATGAAGCCAATCTCGCGTATCGCTTTCAGGCCGGCGCACTGAACGAGTCCTTCTCCGACGTGTTCGGTTCCCTGGTCAAGCAGCACATCCTCGGGCAGACGGCCGACCAAGCGGATTGGCTGATCGGGGCGGGCCTCTTCACATCCAGCGTGAACGCAGTGGCCCTCCGGTCCATGAGGGAGCCCGGGACGGCCTACGACGACCCCCTGCTCGACGGCAAGGACCCGCAGCCCGGCCACATGAGAGACTACAAGGACTTGCCCTTTTGGTACGACTACGGGGGCGTGCACATCAACTCGGGCATCCCGAACCATGCGTTCTACTTCGTCGCCACAGAAATCGGGGGACATGCCTGGGAGAAGGCCGGGCAGATATGGTACATTACCTTGCGGGACCGGCTCCGCCGCAACTCGGACTTTCAAGATGCCGCGAATCTCACGTTCCAGGTCGCGGACGAGCTTTACGGAGCCGGAAGCCCGGAGCAGAACGCTGTCCGCAACGGTTGGGCCAAGGTGGGGATCGACGTCAGGGCCAAGGGGAAAAAGAAGAAGTAAGCCATTGGGAAGAACGGAGAAAGAGGGGCGCGCTGCTGAGTCTCTGCGGGCGGTATAAGGTGGCCCTGTGCGGCGCGGCGTTGGCATGTTCGTCTGCCTTTCTGCCCATGCAGGGCGACCGATTGCTCATCAGCCATCCCGACGGAAAGTGGCAAAGGCGCGTGCAGGCTCTTGAGGGGAAGACCTTGCGGGTCCAATGGGAGCGCACCGGCGGCTTCGCCGGCATGCGCATGGCGGCTACGATAGACTCCGAGGCGCTCTCTCAAGAGGAGGCGCGCCGGCTGCGCGAGCTGGTCGAGGCGGCCGGCTTTTTCGAGCTGCCCGAAGAGATCGCCGGCCCTGCGGAGGGGGCGGACCGCTTTCTTTACACGTTGACGGTGGAGATGGAAGGGCGGCGCCACACCGTGCGCACGAGCGAGGCGGCGGCCCCCCCGGGGCTGCGATCCCTGATCCGGTGGTTGACGAATGCCGCGCGCAAGGGGAGGCGGAGCGGCGGCGCGCCGTAACTTGTGGAAAGGGCTCCCGGAAAAGAGACCGTCCGGGAGAGGTTGGGAGTTTGGGCATGCCGCAGGTGGAGCACAACGGCGTCACCTACCTTCTGGAGATGCGGGAGCACCCCCTCTACGGGCCCGGTTGCGACGTCTTCATGCTGGGGGCGGACGGGAAACGCCCCAAGC
>JBHIBA010000535.1:0-2253 GCA_046758845.1 Nitrospinota bacterium | reverse complement strand
TGAAAAAGGATCTGAAGATCGTTTTCCGCACCGCGCCGATGGTGCGCTCGGTCGTCTCCCTAAGACGCGCACTTAACCCCGCGATCAAGAAGCGCGTGAAGGACGTGCTCGTGAACATGCACAGGGACCCCGAGGGCAGAAAAGTCCTGAGGAGATATTTCAAGGTCAGGAAGTACGACGAAATAAACGGCGAAGCCGCTTCGCAGCTGGCCGAGGCCCGCGACATCTACACCCACCTTCCGACAGGGCTGAAATAGTTGAAACTGCGCCTGCAAAGCCGCTATGCCCTGACCATCCTGCCGCTAATCTCCCTGGTTGTCGGCCTGTTTTTGGCGATTTCGCTGTACCAGACCTGGCAACAGGCGGCGGAAATGCGTGGCTCCAGCGCAAGGACCCTGGAGAACGCGCTCTTCAAGCAGCTGGAGAACAGGGGCCGGGGCCTCGCCCTTTTACTGGCCGACGCCCTCGTCAATGACGTTGTGCGCCATAATCTGGACAAAATATACGAAACCGTCAGGGCCGCCCAGGCCCGCGACGACATTTCCTACATTTATGTTTTCGACTCAACGGGGCTCATCCTTCACGACGCCACGGAGAACAATGCTTCCTTCGGCAGCATACTGAACGACTCCCACACGCGCCGCTCCCTGGTGACTGGCGACCCCGTTGTCTGGGTCACGTATGACACGATTAACGTCGCCGCCGCCATAAAGCTCGGGCCCGAAGTCCTGGGCGGGGTCAGAGTGGGCCTTTCCAGGGTGCCTGTCGTCCGCCACATCAAAAGCCTGGAAAGCGATCTCGACGAGGTTAACCGCAGGACGCTCAGGCGCCACGTGACCGCCGCCCTGATCGGCTCTTTCGCCGTGATTGTCTTGGGCGTGTTTCTCACGATATTGCTGGCCCGCAATCTCAGCCGTCCGATCGAGACGATTTCCCGGCTCACCGCCCGGATCGGGCAGGGCCATTACGATGTGGATATCCCTGTCAAGCGCTCCGACGAAATCGGGACGCTGACCGAGGCCGTGAAGAAAATGGCGACGGACCTTCAGCGTAAGACGGTCTCAAAAGCCTATGTGGACAATATCATCGAGACCATGCTCGACGTCTTGGTGGTGCTCTCCCCCGAGGGGACGATCCGGATGGTCAACCCCGCCGCCTGCGAGCTTTTGGGTTTCCAGACGTACGAGCTCATCGGCCTGCCGGTGCAGATAATCTTCGCCGGGCAGGAAGATCCGGACGGGACACCGGAAGTCTCCAGCCTGATGGCGCGTGGCTCAAGGGGCGGCGTCGAAGCAACCTTTCTTGCGAAAGACGGCCGCGAAATTGCCGTCCTGTTGTCCAGCGCCGAGATGCACGATGCCGACGGCAATCTGGACGGGATCGTTTGCGTGGCAAGGGACATCACCGAACGCAAGCGGACCGAGGCGCGGCTCGTGGACGCCATCGAGAGTATTTCCGAGGGCTTCGCGCTGTTCGACGCGGAGGATCGGCTGGTGCTGTACAACACCAAGTACAAGGAGATTTATCCGACCAGCAGGCACCTGAAGCTGGTCCCGGGGGCTCGCTTCGAGGACATCATCCGGGCGAGTGCCGAGAAGGGCCTGCATGCCGCGGCGATCGGCCGGGTCGAGGAGTGGGTTCGTGAGCGGCTCGAGCAACATTACAACCCACGAGGCGCGGTGGAGCAGCGACTGAGCGACGGGCGGTGGCTGCGTGTCACCGAACGCAAGACCCGGGAGGGCGGAATTGTCGGTATCCGCGCGGACATTACGGAGCTCAAACGGGCCGAGGCGGAAATCGCCAAGCACTCCAAACTTCTCGAAGCCATTTTCGAAAACATGGGCCAGGGCATCTGCGTCTATGACTCCGATTTGAAACTCGTCGCCTTCAACCAGCACTACCTCAAACTGTTGGACTTACCCGCCGGCCTTATCCGCCTGGGCCTTTCGTACGAGGAGGCCATCCGATTCATTGCCGAAAGGGGCGATTACGGCCCCGGCGATATCGAACGGCAGGTGAAGGAGCGGGTGGATTCGGCCCGGCAGGGAAAGAAATGGTGGATCGAACGCATGAGCCCCAACAGCAGGGTGTTTGCCGTGCGGCGCAACCCGCTGCCGCAAGGTGGGTTCATCACCACCTTCACAGATATCACCGAGCGCAAACGGGCGGAGGAGGCGCTGGCAGAGAAATCGGCGCTCCTGGAGACGACGTTCGAAAACATGGGCCAGGGCATCTGCGTCTTCGACGCCGACC
>JBHIBA010000534.1:0-2255 GCA_046758845.1 Nitrospinota bacterium | reverse complement strand
CGTGTTGTCGCAACGTTGATCAGTCACTGGGGGGAGCGGGAAGCTCCCCGCAGATAGAATCTACATGGAACCGGGGTAACGATAGCCCGCGGTCCACCTCCGGCACAATCGACGGCGCATCAACCATTTAAACGCCTTCCCGGGCGGAGCACAGCCCGCGAAGGCGTTTTTATTTTTGGAAGGACCAGCCTTGCAGCACCAGGAAGAAAACGGCTTCGCCTGGGTTTTCCGTAAAGGTCACCGTTTGGGGAGAGTGCCAAGGCGATTGAGCACCTTTACAAACGGACTGCCTAGTCCGTTAGGCACCCTCACGTTTCGCTCCAATGGAGAAATCTCCCACAGTATCATGCAAACCCTTTACAAATTAGAAGATAGGCCATACCCATTCGTCCTTGAACATCTTTCATCTGATGGCACTCAATTTGCGCATGCAGAATCTTTGAAGGCAGTTGAATTCTTTCCCCAACAAGGAAGCTTGTCCCGTGGCTAAGTACGGGATCGTACACCACGGAGGAGGGTGGACCATGAAAAGAAACAACATTATTTTGAGAGGGTTCTTCTTGTTGATGGTGTGCCTCTTGGTTGGCTGCGCCAGCTATAGCACGAGCCTAGTTCTGTTGAATCCATCTGGACCAAACGTGAACAAGGTGGCGAAGGGAGATTTGACACTCTATATCGAAGAGTACGCGACGCAGGAGAAATCCGAGCTAGCCTTCGACACGAATCTCCCAGAGGAGGGCGTGCTTCCATTGCTGATCCAAGTGGCGAACAGTGGCCAGGAGCCCTGCGAGGTCAAAGTCGAGGACATCTTCGTCCGAGGCGATGCCCTACTGAAGCCCCTTACCCCTGAAGAAGCGGCCAGCAAGGCAGAACGGAGCGCAGTTGGCCGGGCCATCGGCTGGAGTCTGATCGTCCCCATTATTGCCATCCCGATCGCGGCGATCGCCTCGGCCAAGCATACGAGTAAGGTTAACAAGAAAGTCCTCGCCGATTTCACCGCAAAGGCGTTCAAAGACGGGGAAATCCTGCCGAATAAAGAAAAATCCGGGTTTCTCTATTTACAACTGGCGGAAGGACAGAAAGACACTGCCGGTCTGAGTCTGGAAATGACGGCAAGAAATATCACCACGGGAGAAATCGTAACGCTCGTTACGCCAGTACCCCCCGCGACGTTCACCCAAAAAGAGGATAAGGAGGAAGAACCGGAAGAGGACGATATGCTGTGGTAAGTGCGTCCCGGGTGTCTGCATCTGAATAACACTGTGTAACCCGGGATCCGACGGGCGCGGAGATGAAAATCGGGGTAGGCATAGCTTCTAGCCCACCTCCGGCACAATCGTTGGCGCATCAGACAATCTAGGCAGGGCTTCGGGAGCCCCTTTCGTTTTGCCCGCTGGGTGGATTCCCCAGGGTTGGCCCAGGGATTGCTTTTCTCTTCGAGCAGTCAAGTTCACAGACAGACATTGGCAGATGATCCCTTAACCTTAGGGGAGGAAGGAACAGCTATGGTGAGAATGTCAATGCGGATGATGGGATTGGGGATGGTGCTGGCGCTGCTTCCGGGGTGCGCCCTGTTCTTGGTCGGAGCCGGCGCGGGGGGTGGGGTTGGGACCTACGCATATATCAAGGGGGAGCTAAAGCGAGAGTACCATGCCTCTCTGGACCGGACCTGGGCCGCTACGTTGAACGCCTTGAAGGCGCTCGAGGTCCGGATCGAGGATACCCAGAAGGACCGGTTGGGAGGAAAGATCAAAGCGCGGCGTGGGGACGGGACGAAAGTGAAAGTGGCCTTGGAGCCCAAAGCGACTAACAGCACCCTGGTCAGGATTCGGATCGGGACTTTCGGGGATCGGGATGCCTCGGAACGGATCGGGAAGGAGATCGAGAAGCAGCTCTGACCCACCTTTGCCAGGTCACCCCGCCGCTTTTAATCTAAGGGAACTATCCCCTTAGAGGATATTCCCCTCGGTATACTGGACCGACGCTGTCGTCCAGGAACCGGGAGGGACCTCGATGGGGGTTGTACAGCTGCCGACGTTATCTTCCGGAGGATAGTGGGGTCAGGCTTGCGATTTGTTATTTATCTTTCCCTCTCCAGGGTTGGAATGGTCCTTCAACGGCGTAGACCACCGTCCCCTGACACGTTCCATGGTCATAGTAGAATAGGTCCCCCGTCTGGACAGGACGGTAGCGGGGGTCATCGAGAACAGGGCGAACCTCGGAATCGGCCAGATTGAAAAATTCACCGCACTTGT
>JBHIBA010000533.1:0-2276 GCA_046758845.1 Nitrospinota bacterium | reverse complement strand
GCGTAGCCGCGATTTGAGCGCAGCGGAAATCGCGGCCTATGCACCCGCCCCGATCTCCGCTCCGGGCTGCGCCCGCGGGGTCTGCGACCCCTCGCTCAGATCGGGGCTACGACGTGACACGAATTTTCGCAACCGGGCGCTAGCCGGGGTATACGTCTTTTCTGGAGGAGTCTGCCGTGAGGGCGAAGTCAAAAAGGAAAAAGACCGCCGCCGCAATGGACCCCATCACCTTCGAGGTCCTGCGAAGTGCGTTTCGCGAGCTCTGCTCCCAGGGGAGCGCGATGGTCGAGCGCATTGCCTATGCGCCGGCCATCACCGAGGGACGGGACTACTCCGTGTCGTTGCTGAGCCGGGACGGCCGGCTGGTCGCCCATGGAGCGCGGGACCACACGCCTCACTTCGGGACCTTCGAGGGGACGGTCCAGAGCGTGATCGAGGACGCAGAAGAAGGGTTTCGCCCGGGGGACGTTTACATGTTCAACAACCCGTACCGGGGAGGGACCCATACCCAGGACGTCCGCCTCGTGCGTCCCGTCTTCTACAAGGGCCGGCACATCGCCTTCACCATCGCGAATTGCCACTGGACCGACATCGGAGGGCCCGTCCCCGGCACCTTCAACCCGAGGGCCCGCGAGGTGTACGCAGAAGGGCTCCTGGTCCCCACCATGAAGCTCTACGATCAGGACCGGCCCGTGAAATCGAGCTTCGACCTGATCCGCTGGAACGTCCGGGTCCCCTACGACCGGATGGGCGACCTGGCGGCGCAGTATCAGGCTGTGAAGGTCATGGAAACGCGCCTCCAAGAGTACGCAGAGAAGTACGGCGTTAAGACCCTCTTGAAGGCATTCGAGGAATCGATGAACTACTCCGAGCGGCTTCTGCGCCAGGAAGTCGCCCGGCTGCCCGACGGGACCTACGAATTTGTGGACTACTCCGACATGGACGAAGGCGACCCCGAGCACCCGAGGGTCAAGATCCACTGTGCCCTCACCATCCGGGGGGACCGGGCGACGCTGGATTTCCGCAAGAGTGACCCGGCGCCCAAAGGCCCGACGGGCCTGACGCACCCGGGACTCATCTCGGCCGCCTTCGACGGGACGCTCCACTGCTTCCCCCACCTGACCCCCCTGAACAACGGCATCATCCGGTCCGTTCCGATCCTCAGCGAGCCGGGAAGCGCCGTCCACATCGTCCCCCCGTCTCCGATGGCCGGCTATTGCGCCGGCGCTTACGAAAAGGTCGACGCGGCCGTCATGGCCTGTTGGGCCCAGGCGCTGGCCCAAGTGGACACCCGCCAGATCCATGCCGGGACGGTAAACTTAGAGAACTGTGTCTGCGGCGGGGTCCATCCCAAGACGAAGAACCGATTCGTCTCCTATAACTGGATGGAGGGAGGCCAGGGGGCCCGGGTGGACCGGGACGGACCAAGCTTCATGATGATGATGTTCGCCGGGGGGGCTTGCAATCAGCCGGTGGAGGTGTTGGAGCGCTGGTTCCCCTACACGTACCTCAAGGCCGAAGTTCTGCCCAACTCCTGCGGTCACGGGAGGTTCAGGGGCGGCTTCGGCTTCCAACGTCACTATCGCCTGTGGGGAGAAGGGGTCGTCACCATCCACGGAGACCGAGAGGAGGTCACCCCCTACGGCCTGGCCGGCGGACTGAACGGAGGCCCCAATTCTCTGACCCTCAACGAGGGAACCGAACGAGTACGCCAACTTGGGATGCACGCCACGGGCGTCCTGGTCAAGCCCGGAGACGTGATCTCTTTCCGAAGCAACGGCGGCGGGGGCTACGGCAACCCAAGGAGTCGAGACCCGAAGCTGGTCCTTCAGGACGTGATGAACGAGTTCATCTCTCCCGAAGTCGCACGCGACATTTACGGGGTTGTGATCCGTGTCGGGGACCCGGAGGCGCTAGAGTATGAGGTGGATGAAGAGGCAACCCGTGCATTGAGGGCGGAGCTGGCCAAGCAGAAGTTGCCCGTGGGGCACGGTTCCGGGGAGGTTCACCCCTTCGGCCGCCGGCTGAAAGTGCGGGCCGGCAAGACAAGACCGAAAAAGAGCTGACGGGCTGAAGGCCCAGATTCCCAGGGGGGCCTTTTTGAAAACCGGCCCCCCTGGAACCCCCCGGAAAACTTTTGTTTCGCGATAGAGTGCCGCCCCCGCAGGGGCGGCACTCTATCGCCTAAAACTGGCTTGTTGGCCGGATGCTGCGGCTGCCGAAGGCAGACGGGCATCCGGACAAAGTACAAAGCCACCGGAGGGGCAAAGGCTGCC
>JBHIBA010000532.1:0-2300 GCA_046758845.1 Nitrospinota bacterium | reverse complement strand
CCCGGGGGAGCCTCGTGGCCCACCACGTGGAGAAAGGCCATCCCTTCTACGCCAAAGGACGCACCGCGCCGGGCGCCTTCGCCATCCTGGCAACCCGCTACTTCAGGGAATTCGGCGCCACCAACGAGACCCTGGCCCAGGTGGCCGTCAAGAACCACTACCACGGCTCCCTGAACCCCAAGGCCCACTTCCGGCGCGAGGTCACGGTGGAGCAGGTGCTCAAGGCCCCCCGGGTGTGCGAGCCCCTGGGGTTGCTCGACTGCTGCCCCACCACGGACGGGGCCGCCGCCCTCATCCTCACGCGGGCGGATCTCGCTCCCTCCTTCCGGCGCGACTACGTGGTGATCCAGGGCGTGGGGCTCTCCTGTGCCGCGGGATACATCACCACCCAGTTTTCGCCGAAATTCGACTTCCTGGGCTTTGAGTCCACCCGAGAGGCCGCCCGCCAGGCATACGCCCGGGCGGGGATCACAAAGCCCCTCGAGCAGATAGACGTGGCCGAGGTCCACGACTGCTTCACCATCACCGAGATCGTGAACTACGAGGACCTCGGCTTCGTGAAGCAGGGCGAAGGGGGAGCCTTTGTCGCGGGGGGGCACTCGAAGCTCGGTGGGGAACTGCCCGTCAACACGAGCGGAGGCCTCAAATCCTGCGGCCACCCCATCGGCGCGACCGGCGCGCGCGTCCTCTGCGACCTCACCGACCAGCTCCTCGGCCGCTCTGGGAAGCGCCAGGTCCCCGGCGCCCGCATCGCCCTCGGCCACACCCTGGGGGGACCGGGGGCGGTGAGCAGTGTGTTTGTCTTGTCGAGGAATTGAGACACCATCCTATAATTGGCAAACGCATCTTGTCAGAGGAAACTACGAAGAGCGAGCGCTGACGGGTACCAGAGGGGAAGTCCGCTGAGCTCCGGTGGACGGTCCTCCAGCGGTATCTGGAGCATTTTCTAGTAGGAGGGAGCTATGGCCAGGCAAGCCATCGACAAAGAGACGCGGCGGGCAATAAGAGAAGCCAGGAACATGATTGAGCAAATCATGCGGAGCGACGCAAATGAGGCTGAGACGCGCCGACGAGTAGAGCGGATCTTTGAGACGGTCCTTGGATACGATGCTTTCAAGCACCTTTCCCGAGAACAAGCTGTTCGCGGGGCTGGGGAAACAGAGCATGTGGATTTTACGGTCAAGCTGGAAGAGGGCACGGATGGCAAACCCGTGATCATGATCGAGCTGAAACGTGTCGGAGTTGATTTGGCCCTCAAGCACCTGAAGCAGGTCACCTCCTACGCGATAGATGCAGGATGCGAGTGGATCTTACTCACTAACGGACGCGAATGGAGGGTCTATCACGTCGAGTTCGGTCAACCGCCAATAACTACCCTTCTGGAACAGTGGAATCTGCTGATAGACGATCCCTCGGAGCTTGCCCAAAAGTTTGAGCTAATCTCTTACAGAAACGTGCGAAGCAGTGGGCTTGACGATTTATGGCGACGCCGGAAAGTGCTGGAACCGAAAAACCTGCTTTCTGCAATGCTGTCTGAGCCTTCCCTCCGCCATTTGCGCCGGCACTTGCGGAAAACTATGGACGTGATCGTTGGATTCGAGGAAATCATTCAGGGGGTCCGTCGGCTTTTGAATGAAGCGTCTGCGGTAGAGATGGATAATATTCGGATACGGCTCCCACAACGAAAGAAGATAACAAGGCGGGTCTCGGCAGCGGAACCGACCGAAGATGAGAGCGATGAAACGCATGAGGAGGAAGAGGCAGAGCGGCCGGCGGGAGAGTAGCACAAGCGTAGACAGGCCAGTGGGTATTCGATAAATCACGCGCGAGTAAGATGTTTCAAATCAGGGCACATATCGGGGAGAGAACCCGAATGCGGCGAGATGGTTGGCCTTTCAAATTTTCGGAATTTATTGTATTTTATGAATAGCTGGGCTTTCGCGCAGGGGTTAGCGGAAAAGTCGCCCTCGCCCGCCAGCCCAAGGAGGCCCCCCATGGCCGAGAACTACCGAGTCCTGCCGGGCTACAAGCGGTTCAACCAGAAGAACAACACCATCATGCGCTCCCAGTGGGACCCCCACCTCAACACATACGGCGAGCGGGTGAACCGGGCCATCAGCAAACACATCCAGGAAGGGGACAGGGGCTTCGACCAGCTGGATTTCGCCCTCTATGCCGGGAGCACGACCGTCGTCTCTTCCCTGGGAACCGGCATCAACCGTCCCAACTCCGGCCTCACCTCTTGGGAGCCCCTGCGCGCGCCGGCCGACCGCAGCCTTCCTTCCGATGCGGGAAAGTTC
>JBHIBA010000531.1:0-2307 GCA_046758845.1 Nitrospinota bacterium | reverse complement strand
CGCTGGATGATCCCCTCGTAGTCCCAGGCCATGTACAACGCGCCGCAGCCCGCCAAGACGGCCAGGACGTAGTCGTACCAGGGGATGGCCTCTCGCGGGGAGCGCCGCGGGCGGACGAATCCGGGGAATATCTGCACCGCCCAGTTCATCCACCGGGGCGTCTCGGGCTTCTTCCTCCCCGGGAAGGAGAGGAAGACCATGGTGATGGCGAAGGCGAGGTGGATGCTCCGAGCGATGATCGAGTTGATGGGGGTGTAGGCGATGTAGAGTTGGAAAAAGGACCAGCAAAGAGCAAGCAGGACGATCAGCCAGCCCGTGACGTCCTTGGGATGCCGCCCCCCCGTCTCGACCTCGGCGGCTATCTCCTCCGCACTCCGGCGGTCGGCATCGGCAGAGTTTGACAGGTGGGCCACACTCTTCCCTCTTCTCGCCGGTCAGCCCCCTCGAGGCCCAGTTGCGCAAGGGCCGGGGAGAGGCCCGTCCGGCCTCTCCCCGGCCCCTCTTCCGCAGATTCGAGGAGAACCGGGATGCGGCTACATCAAGCCCTTCTCTTTGTAGTACCTAACCGCGCCGGGGTGAAACGGGGCGGAGAGCCCCTTCAGCATGTCCTTCGGGCGGAGGTACCGGAAGGCGGCGTGCATCCCCCGGAAGCGGTCGAGGTTTTCGAAGATGGTCTTGGTGACGTTGTAGACCACGTCGTTGGGCTCTTTGTTGCTGGTGACGAAGGTGGCCTTCACGGCGTAGGTGGGCACGTCCTTGCCCACGCCCCTGTAGACGCCGCCGGGGATGACGGTGAGGACGTAGTAGGGTTTGTCAGCGATGAACTTCCTGATGCCCGGCGTGTCGACGGGGATGATCCGGACGGAGGTGCTGAAGGATACCTCCTTGCCACCCCCCCAGGGGTTGCCGATGGTGTAGAAGAAAGCGTCGATCTTCCTGTCCACCAGGGCCCGGTTGGCCTCGTGCTGCTGAAGGCCCTCGGCCTTGAGATCCTTGTTGGGGTCGATGCCATGGATCCGGAGAACGTCCATCGCGTTGACCCGCTGCCCGGACCCTGGGTTTCCAATGTTCACCCGCCTGCCGCGGAGGTCGTTCACCGACTTGATGCCGGTCTCGGTGCGAGTCATCAGCATCACGGTCTCGGCGTGGATGCTGAAGACGCTCCTAAGTCCCTTGAAGGGCTTTCCCTTCCAGTCGGCGGCGCCGTTGTAGGCCTGCCAGTTGCGGTCCGACTGCGCCACGCCGAAGTTCAGCAACCCCCGGCGGATGGCGTTGACGTTGAACACGGAACCCAGCGCCGGCCGGCCGATGCAGTTGTAGCCTTGGCCCCCCAGCTTCTCGTTTACCAGCTTGCAGACGTTCAAGGCCACCTGGTAGTAGATTCCGACGGTCGAGCCCCCGCCGATCACCAGGTACTTCTGGGCGTCGGCAGGAGGGGCCAACCCTGCGAAGGCGACGGCGACCACTGTTGCAAGAACCAGCTTCAGCAGCTTCTTCATGGCCTACTCCTCCCTTTTTGTGCCCCCGTTGTGTGCCAATCTGGAAAGGCCCTCCGCCCGGCCTGGCCGAAACGCCGCGCCCGCTCGCTGCGGCGCGCTCGTCGGGCTGAAAGATCGGGGGGAGGCGCCCTTCCCTCCCCGCGGCGCAATAGGTACACCCTCTCTTTCGCTGAGACGCTATTGGGCTCCGTATCTTGTCCCTTAGGGTGCCGTGTGCTTAAGCCTCTTTGGCTTTCTCCATTCCGTTTGGACGATCTATTACGTCACTGCGCCCCAGCCTGTCAACCGAAACCCATCGGGGCGAAGCTCTCGCTGCTTCGGCCACTAGGAGCAAGGTCTCCTTTGAGCCTTCCCCGGCGTGGGCTGGCCTGGGGCCAAGCTTCGGCAGCCATCCGCGCCGCAAGAGCCCGGCTCTCGCCTCGACCCTACCCGTGGGCCAGGTCGGAGGCGGTCTCTCCCTTCGGCGGCTGCTGTGACCCTTAGGTCAGCGGGCCGGCGCTCCTTGATGGGGCGAGCATTAAGCCCACCCGGGGCGCCGGAGGAATGGCGCGGCGAGCTGCCCGGGGAGATATCGCCGGAGGGGGCCGTGCCCCCGTGGCGCGGTCGGCAGAGATGGCGAGGAGGAGACCCCTCTCGGCAAGGCGCTTGAAGGTGGGCCGGGGTCACTTTCCATACCTCCTAGTACCCGGCCCTTGATGCGCCGTTCGCCTTCGCATGACGCACTGAAAGAATGGTACCCCCGGCGTGATTCGAACACGCGACCTACGGATTAGGAATCCGTTGCTCTATCCTGCTGAGCTACGGGGGC
>JBHIBA010000530.1:0-2315 GCA_046758845.1 Nitrospinota bacterium | reverse complement strand
GCCAAAACAAAGGGGCGGGAAGCCTTTCGGCCATCCCGCCCCGGTTCTTCCGACAGCGGAAGCATTCAGTTGTTTTCAGATTCTACTCTTTTTGGTTTCCTTTTGCAAGTTGACCCCTCTGGCCCTCGGCGTTCATATCTCAAGCCTCGAGCCCGGTCGGGATGCCCGCTTCTCGCATGGCCTCAATGGCGGCACCGCGCCTCCCTTGGCCGCCATCCCCGCCAGCGACGGGCGGACCCCTCTCGCCCTGAACCCCCTGCGTCTCCAGGAACCGCTTCACCCGCTCCTCGATTTCCGCCGCGCCGGGCGAATCGAGGTATTTGAACACCAAGTCCACGATGAACGGCGCGATCTGCGGCGCATACTGGAGCGCCTGGATCATCAACTCCACCGTCTCCTGGCGGCGGGTCGAGTAAAGCCGCACGTCGGCCTGCACGTCGTATTTCCCGAGGCTCAGGTCATTCAGAACAACCTGCTCGCCCGTCGTGGGGTCCACGATGGTCTGGTTGATGCGGATCATCCGCTCCGCGTTGTCTTCCCCGCGGATTCGGATCAGCCGTTCGGCGTCATAGACGCGCGGGATCATGTCGATCAAGATGCGGCCCGTCTCCACGATGGCGCGGCGCAGGTTATCCGGGAAATGCATCGTGCCGATGGCGGAACGCTGCTGCCGCGCGAAGATGGCCCTGCCAGAGCGCTCATATGCCTGCTCGCCGAGAAAAGACTCGTACATGCCGAGCGTGTCTTTGATGTCCTGGTTGCCGAGCTGGAGCATCGCTTGGTGGCCGCTCGACACCTGCGGCGGCGTCTGCCTTGTGGGGACGCGGGTGCCCTGCGGATTGAAAAGCAGGTAGGGAAGGTTCTTCCGGTTGGCCTCTTCCCACATCCCTTCGTGCCCCGCGATCTCCTGCGGTGTCAGGAGGAACGGTGCCTTCGGTGCCAGGGCAACGGTCTCGGTCTCGGTCGTGAGGAAGTAGTTATACATCCGCTGCGGGTCTTTCCCGTCGCGGATGAGGCTTCGCTTGTAAATTTTCCCCTGGATGTTCACCATGTCGCCGACCACCTCGACGACGGGGATCTCGCGGCCCGGCCAGTCCTGCTCTTCCAGGACCTCCAGGCCGGTGATCTTGTACCATCGCACCCTATGGCCTTCCGACTCGCGGCTTTGGAGGATCTCGAAACCTTCCGCCTGGAGGGTTTCTGCGTCGAGCCCGTCCGTCAGCTCGACCACGGCCGTTTCGCCCGTCTGCGGATGTCGCACCTTGGCGAGCTTCCGGCTGACGCGCTCTTTCACAAAATATTCCGCCACGCGGATCTTGTTCGGTTCGTACCAGAGAGCCCATTCCTCGCCGCGTCCCTGCCAAGGAAAATCCACGGAGGAGGCATTCGGGTATTCCGCTTTGAACTCCTCATTATCCAGCCAATCGGAAATGAAGCAGAACCGCCGCTTGGGGTCCATGTAGACCGAGAAAGGGTTCTCCACGTGCCGCAGGACGATCTCCTGGTCAAACCCATCTTCCGGCATCTCGGCCAAAATCCGCCAGTAGGCGAACCCGCCCGCCGCAGCCTGCTCGCCGGCCGAGGCGTAGATCTCGTCCGCCCTCGAGGCGTATTCGATATGGCGGATCAGGTCTTCCAAAATTTGCGCCGTCTCGGGATCCGAGCGGTCGTCCACGGGCCGGACCTTAGCCGCTACGCGGTTTTCGCGCTCCTGGTTCGCCACGATAGCGATGAACTTCCTGAGCTTGTTGGCCGTCAGGCAGGGGCGGGCGTCACGCAGCCGTTCGCTCCGCACCGCGGCGTCCCATTGCCCTTCCTCGACGTTGTAGGCGAACCTGATGTCCTCGATGGCCGCCTCCCGGATGTGGCTCTCGGCCGTCACGACGTTCTGGAAGCGCGACCTCGCCAAGCTCAGGAGCTCCTGGTGTCTCTCGTTGTTCTCGGGCATCTCTTCGACTCCGCCCAGGACAGCTACCGCCTCACACGAAAAGCATATAGGCGGTCACGTCCGCGCCCGAACCGGGCGTGCTCAGGACCGGCCGGATGCGATAGACGTTCTGAAGGACCGTCTCGATGCCGTCGGCCGTCATGGCGATGGTCACGCCGTCCTGATCGCCCAGGAGGACGAATTGGCTCACCCTCGGGTCTTCGACCAAGCTGCCCTCAACGCCCGCCGTGGCTGTCCCCCAGGTGCCATAGATGTGCACCGTGACCTCCGATTTGGCCGGAACGACGACCGGTTCGCCGTTCGGGTCGGCAGAGGTCAAATTCCAGGAATAGAGCGACGCCTTGCCGAAATTGTCGTGCCTGTGCTC
>JBHIBA010000529.1:0-2315 GCA_046758845.1 Nitrospinota bacterium | reverse complement strand
TTCCGGGGGGTCCCCAGGGGGGCGGCTTACAAAAAGCGCCCCCTGGGAAATCTGGTCGATTTTCAAAACATGTCCTGAGCGAAGGGCGAAGGCCCCGTGCGCAGATCGGGGCGGTCTCTCGCGCCGGTTATCCGTCCTGCGACGGGTTCTTCATCTTTTTAAGCTTATTATAGAATGTTTTCAAGCTGATCCCAAGGAGGCGGGCCGCCTCGGGCTTTTTGCCTTCCGTCTCGTCGAGGGCCTTGGCGATGAGCCTCTCTTCCACCTTCGACAGGGGTCCCAGGGGGACGGCGACCATTTTTTCCGGCGGGACGCCTTCTTCGCCCCGGTCCGAGACGCCCAGCAGCGCTTCGGGCAGATGTCCCAACTGAACCTCCTCCTCCGGACAGAGGATGACCGCCCGTTCCACGACATTGCGGAGCTCGCGCACGTTCCCGGGCCAGGAATAGTTTTCCATCCGGACCCAGCTCTCCCCGGAAAATCCGCGAACCGATTTTCCATACCGGGCGTTGAAGAGGTTCAGAAAATGATGCGCGAGGCGGGCGAAGTCCTCCCGCCGCTCCCGCAAAGGGGGGAGAAAGAGGGTGAAGACGTTCAACCGGTAAAAGAGGTCCTTTCGCAACCTTCCTTCTTCGATAGACTGAGGCAAATCCCGGTTGGTGGCCGCCACGATCCGGACGTCGACCTCTATCTCCTCCCGCCCGCCGACGAGGCGGAAACGGCCGGCTTCAAGGACCCGAAGGAACTTCACCTGAAGGTCCGGAGGCATTTCGGCCACCTCGTCCAGGAAGAGCGTCCCTCCGTGGGCCAACTCGAACGCCCCCGCCCTGCGGGCCGCAGCGCCGGTGAAAGCTCCGCGCTCGTGGCCGAAGACCTCGCTCTCGAACAGATTTTCGGGAATGGCCGCGCAGTTGATGACGATGAAGGGGCCGTCGCGCCGCGGACTCAAGGCGTGGATGGTCCGGGCGATGACCTCTTTCCCCACGCCGCTCTCTCCCGCAACGAGGATGGGCGCTTGAGTGGGGGCGGCGCGCAGCAACAGCTCTCGCACGCGGCGGACGGCACGGGCCTCTCCGATGAACTGGCTCTCGGCCTCGCGCCGCGAAGCCTCCGCCGGCAACAAAGCAGCCCCCTCCCCGTCCCCTCCGCCGGGCCCGGGGCTCCTGCGCGCCCCTACTTTCTGAAAGAGAAGAGAGAGCTGATCGGGGTCCAGGGGCTTTTCCAGGAAATCGACGGCCCCTTCCCTCATGGCCTCGACGGCGGTGGCCGTCGTTCCGTGAGCCGTCAGGACGATGACCTGACAGCGAAGGTCCAGCTTGCGGATCTCCCGCAGGGCGCTGAGCCCGTCCATGCGGGGCATCTTGAGGTCCAGCAGAACGACATCCGGCCGGAAGGCGGCCGCTGTTTCCACGGCCTGCACCCCGTCCCCCGCAGTGCGCACCTCCGCTCCTTGCGCACGCAGCCGCATGCCCAAGGTGTGGAGGATGTGGTCGTCATCGTCCACCAGGAGGGCCTTGATGGATTTCAGCCGAGGGCTTCCTTTGTCAGAGTCCGGGGTCACTGCATTCTCAAGGGGGGCGGGAAAGCTCAAAGGCCCTGTTTGCGCAGAGTGTCAAAGTGAATCTGAATCTCCTTGAGCTTGCGGATTTCTTCGCGCAGGCCTTCGCGCTCGGCGGCCATGGATTGAAGCTTCTCCACGGCAGGTCGGATCTCCGAAACCCGGCGGCTGAGAGGGTGACCGGGATTGCTGCGCAGGAACCGGTCGAGGGAGGACAGGGCCTGAGGGTAATTCTCTTTCTCGATGGCACGAAACAGGTCGGCCAGAAAGTCTTCCGACAGCCGCCGCTCCGCATCCCGGCGGTCGCGCTCGCTCCGGAGCTGATCTACCTCTCGCTTCAACCGGTCACGGTCCCGACGCAGGACGGCCAAGGAAAATTCAGAGCCCTGGGGCACCTGCACTCCATTTTCCCCGGCCGAGACGCCCTCGTCGGAGGAGCCTGCACTTTTTCCATTTCCCCAGCTCTGCTGAGGGGGTCGCGGAATCTCCCCAGAGGCCGGAGGCTCATCCCTCAACAGGGCCCCACATCCGGCCACAATCAAGGCCGCGCCGAGGAGAAAAAAGAGAACCCTGATGGCAGCATTCCCCTCCGGCATCCAAGACCCTCCCTTCCGATGGCTGATTCGGATCATCTTGACCGAGCCCACTCCGCATTCAAATCTTACGGAAACCCGACGCGGTAAGTCAAAGGATCTGGAACCGGGGGTTTTTCCGGTAGTGGGTCAGTTTGGAACGGATTAAGCCCCGTACGCAGCTT
>JBHIBA010000528.1:0-2319 GCA_046758845.1 Nitrospinota bacterium | reverse complement strand
GCTCGCTCTGGCCGCGCCGGCGCCGGTACGCGGCTCCGCTCCCGCAACCCCTACGGCCTCTTCAGATGGCTGCGTGATAGGCCTGACGTGAGGGCGGGCCGGTGGATTCTCTCCAACCTGGCGGGCGCCCTGACACTCGGGGGTTGGGCCGCACTGTCTCCCGCAGCCACCCCAGCGGCGATGCCTTATAACACACCGGCGTCGGCCGACCTTGGCGGGTGGAAGCGCACGGGAAAATCCAGGGAGACGGGCCGCAGGAAACGCTCACCTCTCATGCATTCAAGATCACCCTGCCCCGAATCAGGTTTGATCGGCGGGGGGTGCAACATCAACCTCGTCCGGGTGGCGCTCCCGGTTGAAAGCAAGGCCGTCCGCAAGACCACGGGCAAATGCACGGAAACCCTTTCCCGTGTGAGCTGGGACGTATCGGAGCTCTCCGGCCGCACGGCCCGGATGTTGATAAAAGGCAATCGCGTGACTGGGAAACGGTCGCCAGGGAAATCCCGGTTCCTTTGAGCCTGAGCGAACGGGGGAAAGGATGCCCAAACGACCGATCATTTCGTTGGCTTTGAGCCTGATTCTCCTCTTATCGCATCATTCCATCTCAATGGCACAAGAAACAGGGGAAATCCTGGATAAAGTAAGCAGATGGGAAATAAAAGTCAGGAACCGCACAAAACGTCTTGTAGAGAGCAGGGGCTTGAGCTACCCGCCCGGCGATGTTTTCATCCGCATATTCAAGCTGGAGGAAGAGCTGGAGATCTGGGCGAGAAACGCCCCATCGGGCCCCTTCATCCTGGTCGAAACCTACAGGGCCTTTAACCTTCCTCTGAACTATAGACGGGATCGGAACCAGGAACCTCATAAAATTGGGCCAAAAAGAAAGAGTGGAGACGATCGGGTCCCGGAAGGTGTCTACAAGGTCCTCTACCATAACCCCTGGAGTAGCTATCACCTTTCCCTGGCCCTCAGCTATCCGAATCCCTCAGACGTCATCATCGGTAAGCATCTGGGCATCATCACAACCAGGGGCGAGCGAGTAGCGCTCAACCGGTGGAGGCGGAACAAGAGTAAGATTGACAGCAAATTAATCCGGGGCATTCCCTCCATCTGGGGAAATAGTCTTGTGAAACCGCTCGGTAACGAGATACTCATCCACGGTAAGGAAGTCACAATTGGTTGCGTCCCGATTGGGGACAAGAGCATAGAGGAGGTTTTTGTCATAACCGACGCACGCAAAGTGGGAGGAACCCAAGTTCATATATTTCCCTTCAGATTCTCTGACGCAGACAACCGGGAACTCCGGCGAAAGATTGTGCGCCGGGATAGGAGTTTGGCCCCATTTTGACGAAGCCTCGAATTGGTTTATCCACATTTTGAAAGAACGAAAGAGCTCCCGCCTGTTTACATAGACAAGGACACGGGCCTTTATTCCATGACACCGGGGCCGCGAAAACTGGAGTATTGAAGTACAACATCGATTGTTCCTCAGTAAGGATGGAGACCATCGAACTCTTGGCGAAAACAGTTTGGCGACGTTCGGGTCGAGGGAGCATAAAGTTGACTGCACCCTCCTCACGATCCAGTTCGGGTACTGGCACTTTTGGTCGATCACCCGAGATGTTCAAGGAGATGGCCGGATGGAACCCCTTCCTCGGCCGGGAAAACTACGAGGACTTCAAGCAAGGGCTTGCCTTACGGATTGAGGCCGGGAAATTCGGCTTTCTCCTTTTTCAATTCCCGCCCGCCTTCAAGGCCGATGCGCCAAGCCAAGAAAAGCTGGAGAACCTCCTCGCGCGCTTCCGCAAGTATCCTCCGGCCGTTGAGTTCCGTCCCCGGCCGTGGAGCAACCGACGGGCCGAAGCGAGAGATGTCCTTGACGCCCTGGGCTTCGCTTGGGCCTTCATCGACGAGCCAAATTCCTGATTTCTCATCCGCCGGACCCTTCCCCGCAGAAGTGAGCGGACCTACCTCCTTTAGGGTATGGTCGATTACACCGGTGAAGGGACCGAGCTTCGGCCGAACTCGCGCCCTTTGCGCCAGTAGCCCAGCGGTATCAAGAATCTTAGAATCTTGCACACCGTCTTGCCGTGCGAACCAAACGCCCGCGCGGCCTCGCGGACCCTCATCGCCGCACGTGACAGGCGCATCAAACCCGGGCGTTCGGCCCCACCTGGCGCGTCCCGGCCACTCCCTGGCCCCATCTCGCAAACCTGATGGAAGTCTGCAAAAAGCCTTGAAATCGCTTGACATTCTTGTTCACACCAATGAAAATCGCGACAGTCCATGTCAATTCATTCAAGTGGAACACCCTTCTAG
>JBHIBA010000527.1:0-2328 GCA_046758845.1 Nitrospinota bacterium | reverse complement strand
CCATCAGGGCTGCCAAAAACACCGAGGTTCTGCTTCTCATCTTTTCACCCCTTCTATTGTGTGGCCCTCTAAGCCTTTCGGCCACGCAGAAACGAGCGCCCCCGTTGGTCCATGTGACCAACGGGGGCGCTGAGAGACTTCCACTGAACGCGATTTAAGGGTATGTCCCCCCCTGAGAGACTCGACTATCTAACCGGAATTTCCCATTTCAACTCTTGACGGAGGCACGCCAAGCGCCCGTGGGCGTCTGGACCCGCTACATGGGGATTTCCAAGAAAATGGCTACTAAGCCATGGAAACATCAGAGCGCCCCCATTTATTCCCCGCTCAAGGCTTCCCTCCCGAATCTTCTCCATAATCGATAGCTCGCCATACGTGAGCAGACCAGCGTCACTGGTGACCCTCGCTCCGTGCAACTCAAGCCTCAGCCGACGGTCAAAACGGACCTTCAACGCCCGCTTTTTCGCTTCACCTATTGGGTACCCCCACCACAAGGTGGCGCGGGGAGACCAACGCCTTCGTCTTACAGGAAAAATCCGGCTGGAGTCGCTCGGAAATTCTCATCCATATGGGAAATCCGGGTCTAATTATGACAACATTCTCCGCTCCTCCTGTTACGCTGTCAAGGAGGTCGCGTCTCAGTGATCCCCAGTTTTTGACCGAGTTCGTTGAGGCGGCTTTGGTCTGTGAATCGGGGAAAGGCCCCGATCTCCGCTCGGGACGGCGTCCCTTCGCTCAGATCGGGGCTACGATTTTCTTTAGGTGGGTGTAGCCGCGATTTGAGCGAAGCGGAAATCGCGGCGTTTGGCTCTCTTTCCCCCACCCCACGAAAACTGGGGATAGGTCAGAGTCGCGTGGTAGGGTTTGTTCATGGAAGGACATTGCCGAGATTCCCGCTGTGCTCGGAATGACACCAACGGGTACTCCGCAACGCCGAAAAGAGTTTTACAGCAACCTCCTATAATCTGTTGAGTTCAAGCCAAGCCTACCTTATCATCGCATCGTTCGTTGCCCGCTCCTCAGCGTCGGAGACCCATCGTGAGCGAGAATTCCATCCCCCTGTGCGATCTCCGGGCGCAACAGGGCGGGATCCGCAGCGAGATCGACGAGGCCGTCCGGTCCGTCATCGATTCGGGCCGGTATATCGGCGGGCCGGCGGTCGAGGAATTCGAGAAAGACTTCGCCCTCTTCTGCGGCTCACCCTTCTGCGTGGGCGTGGCGTCCGGGACCGCGGCGCTCACCCAGGCCCTGCGCAGTCTGGGCGTCGGCCCGGGGGACGACGTCGTCACGCCCGCCTTCACGTTCATCGCCACGGCCGAGGCCGTCCTTCATGCGGGCGCGCGGCCCGTCTTTGCAGACATCAACCCGGTGGCGATGAACCTGGATCCGGCGGAGCTCGAGCGCGCCCTCACGCCGCGGACGAAGGCGGTCCTGCCGGTTCACCTGTTCGGCCTTCCGGCGGACATGCCCGCCGTCTTAGAGATCACGCAAGGGCGAAACCTCCTCGTCATCGAGGACGCCGCCCAGGCCCACGGGGCCGAAGTCTGCGGAAGGCGCGTCGGCAGTCTGGGAAACGCCGGGTGCTTCAGCTTCTTTCCCAGCAAGAACCTCGGCGCCTTTGGAGACGCGGGAGCCGTGGTGACGGCCGATGAGGAGACGGCGAACCGGATTCGTAGAAGCAGGAACCACGGACGGAGCGCCAAGTACCTCCACACGGAGATCGGCTCCAACGACCGTCTGGACGCCCTGCAGGCCGCCGTCCTGTCCGTGAAGCTGAAATATTTGGAAAGATGGACGGAGGAGCGCAGGCAAGTGGCCCGCTGGTATCGAGAGGCGCTGCACGGACTGCCCCTCGCGCTACCGGCGGAGCCCGAAGGGAGCCGGTGCGTCTATCACATCTATGTCATCCGCACCCCCGAACGGGACCGCGTCCGCGAGAGCTTGGCGAGGGAGGGCATCGAAACGGGGATTCACTACGACCCGCCGCTTCACCTCCAACCCGCCCTGGCGGACCTGGGCGGACAACCCGGCGACTTCCCCGCCTCGGAGCATGCTGCGTCCCAAGTCCTCTCGCTTCCCATGTACCCGGAGCTGCGGAGAGACCAGGTCGATCGCATCGCCGGCGCGATCGCCAAGACGCTCGGCTCCGGATAGGGTCATCGGGCGGAGGCTAAGGGTCACCGACCCATGCCCCGCGCTACACCGTCATGTGGGGGGCGCTTCCCTCGGCTTCGCTCGGGACAAGCTTTGGGCACTGGCGTGCCGGCTTAGTCGTGGGGGGCGCTTTTTGAAAGGCGCCCCCCCACACCCCCCCGCAAAACTTTCTAT
>JBHIBA010000526.1:0-2328 GCA_046758845.1 Nitrospinota bacterium | reverse complement strand
TGGTGGGGGGGGGGGGTGGTGGGTTTGCAAAACACCCCCCCCCCCCCCGAGGCTGGGGCGCCTTTCAAAACATGTCCCGAGCGAAGCCGAAGGAAGGCCCCCCTGGCAACCGGGGCATTCATCCCCATCTACCCTCGGGACACTGAGGAAAAGGTCACATCGCCAGAGCTTTTCAAGGCGGCAGCGTGGACCTCGAAGCCCGGGCCCAGCTAGATCCGGTCCGCCGCATACCGGCGGAAAATAAGCGTTTCCTCGCCTTGTTCCGGCGCTGGTCGCCGACCGATTGGTCCAAGCCTACCCGCTGCCCCGATTGGACGGCCGCCCACCTCGCCGCCCATCTCATCGTCAATGCCTTGTTCCTTGCGGAAATCACCCGGGACTCCCTGGCTGGGGACGGCAAGACAGAAAGCGAACTGGGGCCGCCCTTCGGCTTCCCGGACCTTCCCACGTACAGAAAATGGCGGGCCGAGGAAAGGGAGCGCTGCCTCAGGGGCGGTCCCGAGAGGGCCATCGACGCTTTTGAACACAGCGCGGCGCATATCCAGGAATGGCTGCCCCGGATCAACCCTGCCAACTCTGACCAACCCGTCTGGCATCCCGCCGGGGGGTGCAAGCTCGGCTACGTCCCCACCTTCCGATACCGCGAGCTGCTATACCACCATTGGGACATCCGCGCGGCGGACGACCCATCTGCGAGGCTCGGCCCGGAGGGGATTCCCGTCCTGGCGGACCGGCTGCCGATGATCCTCGGTCACGCCTGCCGCAGAAGGCCGACGGACCAGCCGGGCGGCCGGGTGCGCATCGACGTGACTGACCCCGCCCGGAACTTTCTCCTGGAGTGGAGGGGGGCTGATACACGAGCGCTGGTGGATGACGGCGGGCCGGCGGACGCAACCTTCAAGGGGAAGGCGGATGCCCTCCTCCTGCTTGTCGCGGGCCGCGCCGATCGAAAGGGCTGCGAGGCGGAAGGGTCGTTTGGCATCGAGGGGGACCGCGCCCTCGGAGACGCCCTGGTCGAGGTCCTCTTCAGGCCATTCTGACGTGCCAAACAAAGGCGGACATGGCGATCAACGGCTCTTCCCCCGATCTCCGCTTTGGGCCTTCGGCCCTCTGCTCAGATCGGGGCTACACCATCCGGGGAGAGCCGGGTCGAAAATACAGGTGTAGCCGCGATTTGAGCGCAGCGGAAATCGCGGAAGATTGTTGGAAAATCCTTTCTCAAGAATGGACTAAACAGGGAGACGGTCATGGACTCACCCATGAAGAAATTCTTAGAGGACGCGTTGGGTGACTTTAGGGAGGCCCTTGTCAAGCAAGGAATCCACCCTAGCCACGACCGTCAGAACACTAGGAACGCCTACAACGCTGCGAACCGGTTTGTCGCTTTCCTACTGGAGGGACCACAGGCTCTGAAGAAGGGAAAGCCCCAGTCCTTAACACTCCACGAAACCGGGGTAAGTCCAGAAGTATGCGGTGTCGGAGAACAAGCGATGGCAAAGCGAAACTTTGTTGCCTTGATGATCGGAATGCTATCTCTAGGCTTAGCAGGGTGCGAACCAACCCGTGTGCAGCAAAGGCTTGAGGCCGAGACACGCATTCTGAAATATCAAGCAGACATTCTTGAAATGTACAGGAACTGCCTGAAGAGGAAAGAGGCTGACCCGAAGGTAGACTGCTCAGAGTATCGAACTGCGATCGAGATCAAACCGGCGAAATAAAAAGCCGAAGGGGGTCTGTAAGCCGGGTTCTGTGCCCCGCCGGACAGGCGGGACCGCGACCATCCATCTAGGACCGCGGTTGCCCGCGGCCTCCAGCGGCCTACCCGGGAGCATCGGACGAGCCGCCCTCAAACGCTCCCCTATTTGGCCTTGCTCCGGGTGGGGTTTACCGAGCCGGCCCGGTCACCCGGACCGCTGGTGAGCTCTTACCTCACCGTTTCACCCTTGCCGGTCCCCGGCCACCTTGCGACGGCTGAAGACTTAGGCGGTCTGTTCTCTGTGGCACTTTCCCTGGGGTTGCCCCCGGTGGGCGTTACCCACCACCCTGCTCTGCGGAGCCCGGACTTTCCTCCCGCGCATATTGCGCCGGCGGCCGCGCGACCCCCTCCGGCAAACGAAGCTTAAATTAAATTTACTTCCTTTTCGGCTCCTCGTCACCTTATTCAGCAGGGAGCTTTACGCGGGGGGCGCTTTTTGGGCACTTGCGTGCCGGTCGAACTGCGGTTGGAGGCCGGTGCGCTTAAGCCGCGCGTCTTTGGCGCTCACCTTCCGAAGAGGTGATTGACCAGGCACGCCAGTGCGGAAACCTGACGCGGTGCGTCCGCCCCCC
>JBHIBA010000525.1:0-2338 GCA_046758845.1 Nitrospinota bacterium | reverse complement strand
AACATGAGCGAAGACCCGGAGCAGGAGTATTTCAGTGACGGCATCACCGAAGACATCATCACCGATCTTTCCAGGTTGCCAAACCTGTTCGTCATCGCCCGTCATTCGACGTTCACGTACAAGGGGAAACCCGTGAAGGTGAAGCAGGTGGCCGAGGAGCTGGGCGTGCGGTACGTCCTGGAGGGCAGTTTCCGAAAAGCCGGCCAAAGGGCGCGAATCACCGCGCAGTTGGTGGATGCCACCACGGGCCGTCACGTTTGGGCCGAGCGCTACGACCGCGAATTCAAAGACATCTTCGCCCTGCAGGATGACATCACAGAGAAAGTGGTTATGGCTATGGAGGTGAAGCTCACCACGGGGGAGGCCGCCCGCATCGCGCGCAGGCAGACGGACAACCCCGAAGCGTATAAGCTTTTCCGCCGAGGATTGGATCAATTCCGGCGCTTCAACAAGGTGGGTAATGCCCAGGCCCGACGGTTGTTTGAGAAAGCGGTCTCGTTGGACCCGAACTTCGCGGCAGTATGGCCGATGCTAGCGATGACCCATCTGGTGTCAGCGCGCTTTGGATGGAGTGCGGACCCCGCTCGGGATTACGCGCGCGCCGAAGAACTGGTGCGGAAGGCCTTGGCCATTGATGACTCCAATTCCGACGCTTACCGGGTGTTGGGCCAAATTTTTCTGGAAAAACGACAGCATGAAAAGGCCATCGCCCACGGTGAGAAGTCGGTCACCCTCGAGCCTAACCATTCCATTAACACGTTGTTATTGGGGCGGACTTTGATTTATGTGGGTCGACCGGAAGAAGCGGTTGAGTTGTTCAAGAGGGGAATGCGCCTCAGCCCCTATTACTCCACCACTTTCTTGCGCTTTTTGGGCAATGCCTACCGCATGATGGGACAATATGACGAGGCGATTGAAGTGCTTGAGCGTGGGCGTGCGCCCCTGCCCAATTCGCCACTCTCGTTTATCTGGCTTGCGGCGGCCTACGCTGAGGCGGGTAAGGGGGAAGAGGCCCGGGCCGCGGCCGCAGAGATCCTCAAGCGAGATCCCAAGTTCTCGGTAAAGCGGTTTGCCAAGGCGGCGCCCTACAAGGATCCAGCCGAGCTAAAACGCGCCCTCAACGCCCTGCGCAAAGCAGGACTGCCGGACTGAAGCCTCCCCTTTTCTGCTAACCTCCCAGCAGCCAGCGGTCCCATACGACAAAAGTCAATGAAAGCCACCGCGGTTTCAAATTTTTACGGACCGCTATACAAGTGCCCGAAAAGCACCCCCGCTTCCCCTCAGGCCCTCCCGGCGATGATGTCCGGGATGAGGTTGGCGAACCAGATCAGGTGAAGACCAAGGGGGTCCTTGCCCCCGTCTTTCAGGACCGCCCCGACCGAAGAGGAGTGCACGCCAATGAGATAGACCCGCCTGCGCGAGGAGGATTTCGCGCCCCGGCTCATGGAGGGAATGGAAGAGGGTTTGAGGATGACGGGAGAGCCGCTGGTGCCCGGGTGCAGGGTGGCGTCGATCAGGGCGAGGGGTTTCCCCTGAAAGGGTATGGGATAGGGAGAAGCCAGCGTCGCGTAGCGGATGACCGGCAGGTTGTGGACCTCGTCGTGATATCCCCGGGGATAGCCGATGACGAGCAACTCCTGCCCCAGCTCGAAATCCAGGTCGTCCGGGACGAAATCCGCTTCCGACAGGGCCGAGATGGCGACCGCCTTCTCGGCCGCGCGCCTGCGAATCTCTTCGACCTCCAGGCAGAGGATGTCGGAGTCGGTGACCCGGCTTTCCAGCCAGCGGGGCCGGCCGTCTTCGTCGAAGAGGGGGATAGGGATCCACACGTTTTTCCCCAGGTCGTCGGCGCCCCGGTGAAGGTGGACGCGGAAGTGGGTGGGTTGAATTTCACGCTTGAGGCTCTTGGCGACGTGGCGGTTGGTGATGAGGTAAATCCGGCCCTCCCTGGCGAAGAAAAATCCGGTCGCCGTACCGATGTCCTTCTCGTCCTGGACGAGCTTGAGCCGAACGATGCTCATCAGGACCGGATTGATCCGGCGCTTCACCATGGAACTTCTTCCCTCCCCAGCGACCCAGGGAGTGCAGACATGTCCCGCGCCCTACGATGAAAGACTCGCTTATGTTTTCTGCGGGCGGCGCCTTTTGGGCACTGGCGTGCCGGCCGGACTGCGATTGGAGCCTCGTCTGCTCAAGCCGAGCGTCTTTGGCGCACACCCTCCGAGAGGTGATTCACCAGGCACGCAAGTGCGGAAACCTGACGCGGTGCGTCCGCCCCCCCGCGCCCGGTAGGGCGGCCATCTTGGCCGCCATCGGAAGGCGGGCTGGAAGCCCGCCC
>JBHIBA010000524.1:0-2346 GCA_046758845.1 Nitrospinota bacterium | reverse complement strand
CCGGCTGCGGTGCCGACGGGTCATTGACCCGAGGCACCGCGAATACGCGGGGGCAAGTTGCCCCCAAAAAAGCCCCCCTGGGATTTTCTCTTATTCAGGAGGGGAGGTCGTGGCCGAGCGCGCAGGGAAGTATTTTGAGGACTTTGCGGTGGGCGATCGCCTGGAGACGAATGCCCGGACGATGACGGAGTTCGACGTGATGACGTTCGTCACGCTGGTGGGCTATCTGGAACCGCTTTTCATCGATGAAGGGTACATCCGGGAGAAGAGCGGTTTCGGCGATCGCATTGCTCCGGGCCTTTTGACGACGGCCATGGCCGACGCGCTGATCGCTCAGACGGGGGTCCTTCACGGCACGGGGATGGCGCTGTTGGGGATCCGGGATTTGCAGATCAGGGCGCCCGCCAAGGTCGGAGACACCATCCGCGTGGAAGTGGAGGTGACGGAGAAGCGCGAGACCTCCAGGCCCGACCGGGGCGTCGTGACCTCCCGGCAGGTTGTCAGAAATCAGCGGGGAGAGCCGATTGTCGAATACGTTGTCAGCCGCCTCATTCGGCGCAGGAGCACCGGGGACGCGGGCGCTGGAAGCGGGTGAACACCCGATCTGCGCCCGTCTCCATGACCCTCGCTCGGATCGGGCCGTGTTCCTGCGTTTCTTCCTATGCAGCCGCGATGACGTGAGATCTAAAAGGCCGCCCGCAAGACCTCCTCCACCTGGGCAGGCTCGCTGATGGGCTTGGGGTTGGCTTTGACGGCCCGGCTCTCCATGGCCTCCTCTGCGAGAGAGGGGATATCCGATTCCGGCACTCCCGCTTCCAGGAGACGGCCGGGCAGAGCGGATTCTTCCCGCAGCTTCGCGATGAAGTCGATCCCCCGCCCTCCGGCCTCCTCATCCTTCTCCCCGACTCCGGCGACCCCCATGGCCCGGGCGAGCTCGGCCTGCTGCGAGGCCGTGGCGTCCAGGTTGTACCGGAGGGCGTGGGGAAGGATGATGGAGTTGGCGATTCCGTGTTCCAGGCCGTAACGCCCCCCCAGGACGTGGCAGATCCCGTGGTGCAGGCCGATGCCCGTGTGGTGGACCGTGAATCCCGCCAGGAAGCCTGCCTTCAGCATCTGTGTCCGCGCCCCCAGGTCCCGGCCGTCCCGCACGCACCGAAGGAGGTTTCGGCCGATGAGGGCGGCGGCGTCCTTGGCGGCGGCGAGCCCCACCGGGTCGGCAACGGTCGCGTAGAGCCCTTCGGCGCAGTGGGCCAGGGCGTTCATCGCAGAGGACGCGGTGACGCGGGGGGGCAGGCTCATCGTGGCCTCCGGGTCGTAGATCACCGCCAGGGGAAGGATTCGCGGGTCCCGGCCGGGCCGCTTCCGCCCTAGCTTTTCGTCGCGCTGGCCGGCGATGATCGTCATCTCGGTCCCCGAATAGGTTGTGGGGATGCAAAGATGAGGCGCCCGGCCGAAGGTCTTCTTGCGCGCTTCGGCTTCCCGAATCCACCAAAGGCCAAGGGCTTTTCCCGTCCCCAGGGCGCTTCCCCCGCCGAAGCTCACGACGAAATCGGCTTTGGCCTCCTTGGCGGATTGGAAGACGGCCTCGACCGTATCCAGAACCACGTGCGTCCGGATGCCGGTGAAGGAGCCAACCAGCCGGTCCGCCAGCAGGTCTTGTAATCGTTTCCCTTCGGGCGACGCCCTGGCCCTTTCCGTGCAGACGAGGAGGACCCGCTTTCCGCCGAGTCGGTCCACCACCTCGGCTGCGCGGTTCAGCGTCCCGCAACCGAAGAGGACTTCTTGCTCTTGCGTGTGAAATTCAAACGATTCAGCTGGTTTGATGGATCAGTTCTCCTCACTCAGGACGGCGGTTCCCTCGTGGCCGAATTGGAAAACGTCGGGGTGGAGGATCTCGGCCAGAATCTCCAGGGAATCCGCCAGACGGGGTCCGGGGCGATTGAAGTACTGGTTTCCGTCGGTCAGGTAAACGCGGCCCTCTCGAACCGCCTTGAGTCTCTCCCACCCGGCCTTCCCGGTCAGGGCGGGCATTTCCCGGCGAGTCCTTCCGATGTCGAAACCGCAGGGCAGCGTGATGATCACGTCCGGGTCGGCGTCGCGAAGCTCTTCCCACGTCATCCACGGGGCGTGCTCATTCGCTTTTCCAAACAAGTTGACTCCCCCGGCCATCCCGACCAGCTCGGGCATCCAGTTGCCCGCCGCCATGAGGGGGTCGATCCACTCGATGCACGCGACCCGGGGCCGATCCGAGAGATCCAAGGCGCGGGAGGCGACGCCCTCCATCCGCCGCTGAAGCCTCGCGACAAGGTCTTCGCCCCTCTCTACCGCCTCCAGGGCGCGAGAGAC
>JBHIBA010000523.1:0-2348 GCA_046758845.1 Nitrospinota bacterium | reverse complement strand
CCTTCCGACAACGCCCACCGCAAGAGAGGGAGGGCAAATACTGGCCGAAATCTGAACTGACTGATAGCAGGAATTTCCTTTCGGGGGAGCTCGGCCACCGAGAACTCAAACTTGTCCCCCGCGACCTTCCGCCCACCCACTTTCGAGACCCTAAGGAGCACAGTAGAAGGGACGGACTGGCCCTTATCCCCAATTTGGAAGGGAGAACACCTCCGGTCAAGGAAGTTATCGAGCGTCTTGCAGCGATTTCATAGTAGGACTCCGGCAATCATGACCGTCATTGTTGCGACAAACAGACATGCAATCCACATCAAGATAGTTGAGAAAGAATAGTTAACCCAAGTACGGTAGCGACGAACGCGACCCGGATCAGCGCCTCGCAGCCTGACCGCGAAAGAGCCAGACGTGGCTCGTTGCGTTCATCCGGAATGTGCTGTTGACGATCGCCATAGCTCCCGCTCCGTTGACGGCAAGCTTCCTCATCAACAACCCCTGCTGACTGCCGTTGAAGCCGAGTGCCGGATCGATGCTGCCCGGAACCACCGAAGGTGACGCGAACGTCCGCCCGCCGTCGCCCGAAGACGCGAATCCGAGTCCCCGCGGATAGTGTGCCCGGCTCGGGAAGAGCTCCCAGACGACGTAAAGGTCGTCCTTGCCGTCCAGGCTCAGCGCCGGGAAATTCACGCTCTCGAACTGGGCCGTTTGTGGATCTGAAATCTGCCTCGGTTTCTCGAAGGTCCGCCCCCCGTCGTGCGAGCGGCTGTAACGTATGTGATATCGCTGGAAGGGGCCGGCAGGACTTTCTCCGTAAACGAGATGAACGGCGCCCTTGCCGTCCACGGCGATCTTCGGCGCGTCGGCATGGCCGTCGCTTTTGAAGACGGGCCGGGGTTTGCTAAATGAACGGCCAACATCGCTCGATTTCGCGAAGTGGATGTTGGCGGCCCGGTCTTCTCCGACGGTCCATGCCAAGTAGATGGTGCCCTTCGCGTCAACGGCCAGGGAGGGGCCGCGCGCGGGTGCCGCGACGCCCCCGCCGGCAATGTGCACCGGAGCAGAGAAGCGCACGCCCCCATCCGTGGAACGGCTGAACCGCAGGGCACCTTCGTATTCCGTCCAGGCGGCATAGACATTACCCTCGGGGCCCGTGACGAGATCAAGGCTGCCGTTGTGCCAGAGATCCCTGGTGAGGCGGCCCTTGCCGGCGCCGGCGGTGGTGTTCGAAAGATTGAGCGGATCGCTGAAGGTCTTGCCCCCGTCGGTCGAGCGGGCAAAAAAGACCTCGCCGCCATGCGAGCCCCCGGAAAAGACAATCTCCTGCCAGAGAATGTACACGTGCCCCGCATCACGGGATGCGATCACCATCCGTGGAAGCCAGGAGAAGATGCGGGAGCTCCGGGAGACGTTGACCGGCTCCTTGAACCGCTGTTTTCCGTCGGGTTCGTAGATCTGGGAAAAAATATCCTTGCGGGCCTGATCCGCCCAAGCAACTCCGACAACGCCCTTCTGGCTGATGGCCACGGTGGGATCGTCGACGTAATGAAACTCTGACTCGTTCATCCGCCACGGTCCCCGGAATGCGCCGCCCGAGGCGACCTCGATTTTCCTGTCCCACATGACCTTCGGCGAGTCCACCTGCCCCAGAGCAGGCGCCGCGATCAGAGTCGCCGCCAACAGCGGGAAGAATCCAAGCCCTCTGCCGGCGATTGGCATTTTTCGCAATGATAGGAACTCACTTTTGAGGGTCAGCGACTGAGAACTCAAAATTGCCCCCCCGCGATCTTCCGCCCACCCACTTTCGAGACCCTAAGGAGCACAGTAGAAGGGACGGACTGGCCCTTATCCCCAATTTGGAGGAGAAAATATCCAATAATCGGCTCTTATGTCAAACCTCAGCACGGCTTGCAGGTAGGGATGGACATATGCTCCCAATTCAAACGCGCAACCTCGTCGGCTGTAAAAAAAGGAACACAAAAAAACTAAGAGCGATTTTAGGCATCCGCCAAGTCCACACTAGCTGCGTATCAGTTGGTACAACTTTCATAATTCACGTGTGGTTTCAATGTTGATTGAAAAGGTCATCGACCACTATACAGATCTGGGCAAAAAAACCCCGGGTAACCCATTTCGCCTCTCCAACAGCGGAAGATGCGCCCGGGCCCTGGCCTACCAGTGTTTCCCCACTACATTCAAAGCGGAACCACTACCCGCACGAGTCCTCATGGTCCTGGAAGAGGGAAAGCGCGTGGACCGGTGGCTCAAAGAGGAGTTCAGAAAGCACTGCGCCAGGGAATGGGGCTGGGAGGAGAAGGAGTTCTACATCGAGGTCGAGGGGGTAAAGATTTACG
>JBHIBA010000522.1:0-2351 GCA_046758845.1 Nitrospinota bacterium | reverse complement strand
CGGTCCTCAACGGGATGCTTGACGACTTATTCGAATGGCATGATGCCATTCTCACCCCTGCGAGCACCGGCGAGGCTCCGGTGGGCCTCGAATCGACGGGCAGCCCGATCTTCTGCACCATATGGACCCTGTGCGGGATGCCGGCGATCAGTCTCCCCCTCCTCCAGGGCGCACGCAGCATGCCGATGGGGGTGCAACTGGTAGGACCTAGATTCGACGACGCCCAGCTGTTGCGAGCGGCCCGCTGGCTCGCAAACCTTGTCGGCAAGTAACGGCTCCCGGTGGCTACACATCCCGCCATTCGCGGGGGGACAATTTTGACTCGTTACCGTGTATCGTAAGGCGGTGAGAGAGGCGGAGCATCAAGGACATATTATGAGTGATTTCATCGTTGGGTTGATTGCAGTTGTGATGGTTGGCCTGTTCTTTGGTTTTTACCTCATCACACTAGCTGCTCTCCCGCTGACGATCATATTTCTTGGGGTGTTCGCCCTGATTGTGGCCGACTTGATAACATCTGTCAGAAAAGGCAAGGACCAAACCGGAGATTGATCCCGACATCCTTCTCGCTAGCCAGCGGGTCCTCTCTAGCGGATGCACGAGTCGGGCTACACCTTCCGCTATCCCCCCTTTGAACCTGCTTTAAGCGCGCTTCTGGGCCATTGACGGCCTTCAGGGTCTCACTGATCCGATTCGGTTACACTCCTTGCGCCTCCCGCCGTGTAAGGGAGAAGGCCCCTGATGTGAAGTCGGAATATTTCTCGCGCTCACCGTGTTTCCCTAGTGAGGGTCGGCGCGGTCTGCTCTCCAGAGCCCCTAAGTCCTTGCCCGACGGCAGGTTTCGAGTGCCACAGGGACCTTGACAGATGTGCTCGCCAATGGAAGGGTTCCTCCAATTTTAAAACCCAGTTTCTCAGCGGCCAGTGGGTTGGCGAATACTTCTCCCGTTATTTTCCCTTGACAGGGGGGCATACCTGCGGTAAATACAGCCGTACCCCGGTTTTTTCGAGAAATGTAACGCATTTTCACATTGCGAGAATTTGAGGCTGGACCTCCCTGTGCCAATCAGGAAGAAAAGGGCTCTGCATGTTCCGGGGGTCCTGCCCTGTCTTTCCAGCGTCCGAGGGGTCCGGAGGTATAGAGAGAGGAGGGAGCACTGGAGAAACCAGGGGGATGATCCTGATCTTTTCGGGGACGAGGGTGACCGCGTTCGTCAGCGGAAAGGAGGGGGGCTATGAAGGAGACGAAGAAAAAACAGGAGGACCAACAACAGGGGGCCCATGGGGTATCCCGGCGCAAGTTCCTGAAGACGGCGGCAGTCGCGGGTGGCGCAGCCGCGGCCATAGCGGGATTTCCCAACATCGGGACTGCCAAGGCCAAGACCACGACCTGGAAGATCCAGACCTCGTGGCCCGGGGGCATTGGGCTGGAGCTCTTCAAGACTTGGTGCAACAGCGTCGTAGAAAAGACGGGCGGGGAGCTGGCCTTCAAGCCCTTCGGCGCCAAGGAAGTCGTCGGCGCCTGGCAGCTATTCGATGCGGTACAGCACGGTGTGCTCGAGGCCATGAACCCGTTCACCCTGTACTGGGCGGGGCGGATGCCGGCCTCGGTGTTCCTGAGCTCCTACCCGCTCGGTTTGCGGAATCCCCACGAGTGGGACGTGTTCTTCTACGCCCTGGGCGGCCGCGAGATCGCCCGCGAGCTGTTCGCGAAGTTCAACATGTACTACGTGAACCACGTTCAACACGGCCCCAACATCATCCACTCCAAGGTGCCGATCCGCTCGATCGACGACTTCCGGGGCCGCAAGATGCGGGTGCCCGGCGGCATAGTGGCCCAGCTGTTCCAGGATGCGGGCGCCAAGACCACCCTTCTGCCAGGTAGCGAGATCTTCCCGGCGCTGGAGAAGGGCACCATCGACGTGGCCGACTACGTGGGTCCTGCGATCAACTACGCGCTGGGCTTCCACCAGACCACCAAATACATCTCGATGGGCCCGCCGGGCTTCATGTCGATCTACCAGCCGGTTGACCTGATGGACCTCACCGTCTCCATGAAGGCCTGGAATGCGCTCTCACCCAAGATGAAGCAGTTCGTCGAAGACGAGGTGCAGGTGTACTCCAACTTTCACCACGCCGGCATCCAGAAGGCGGACCAGGAGGCCTGGAAGAAGTTCGAAGAGGCCGGAAGCATGGTCACGCGCCTCTCGGAGGAAGACGTGGAGAAGTTCACCAAGCTGGCGGTGCCACGCTGGTACGAATGGGCGAACAAGGACAAGGACGCCGCGCGGGTCTTCAAGATCCAGCTCGACTACATGATGTCGGGCAGCCTGGGCTACGTGACCCCAGACA
>JBHIBA010000521.1:0-2375 GCA_046758845.1 Nitrospinota bacterium | reverse complement strand
TTTCCCGGTGTGTCCCTTTTTCCCGGTGACAGGAATTCGGAAGGCTTCGAGACCTTCGTGCATGGTCAGGTGTGGGATCGGCGGGGGATTGGCGGCTAGGCGACGGGTTGGAGACGTTCCACGGGAGGGCGACTTTTCTCGGTCTTCTGCCGCTCGGCGACGCAATCAGGCAGATCTTACAAACCGGGCCACGAGATTGCCCGCCCCGTCTAGCTCCGCCACCGGGTTGAGCTGGTCCCGGTAAAGGAAGCCCTGGGTGACGACCCCATTGACCTGATCTTCTATGGGGTCGGGTTGCCCGTATCGTTTAGCTTTTGTGGGAACACGGCGCCCGTCCGTCCTCTCTTGTCATCCAGATCCCTTATGGAAACCGATGGAAAGGTTTGACTTGTCGGGAGGAGTTCGCCGGTTCTCTCGAAGACCGCCTCGTTCTGGTTGTCGATCGTTACCCGGAGCAAGCCAGGTGTGCCTGTGCCAGCGTCCGGCGCAAAGAATAACCTGCCTTCTGATATCGCAATGCGAGTTGGATCAAAGGTGCTTTCGGTGTTCGGTGATAGCGAATGCAGCGTCTTCTTCTTGCGGTCGAACAGCCGAAAGGTGAAGGTGAAAGGAGAGAGCGATAGGAATTCCTGGGTAAGAATCCATCTCTCGCTGAGTTTTAGTGCACGCACACGTAATATAGATGAATCAATAATGGTGACCCCATCAAGAAAATCCGTCAAGCTAAACCCATCCCATTCGCTGAGCTTCGTTTGCGTGAGGTCGGCAGGGCCTCGAAGGATGACGGGTCGCGGCTCATTGTTCTCAGTGAGGCCGAGCATGTCTTGAGATGGGATAGCTGCTGTTGTGAATCGGTCGAGTGTGTCCGTACTGCTGTTGGGAATCCTCTTCTCTTCCCCGAATGAGATTGCCGGGAAGGGGACGAACGACTGACCCAAGCTGAGCCCAAAGGGGGTCTTAAGCAGGGCGACGAAGAACTCGAAAAACTCCTCATTGACTGCATTTCGGTCATTCGCTTCCGTGAACCACGGCTCCTGATTGAAGGGATTTGGGGGAGTGAGTAGTTCCACGAGGTTTTGATGCAGCTTGGGTGCTTGGGTAGTATCCTTGGGGGTCGCGGTTGCAATAAGATCAAAGTTCAAGAATGCACCAGTACTTGGTAGGAACCGCACAAATATCGTGGAGAATGGGAAAAACTTGGTCCACGTGATGGTCTGCTCCGTCTCCGTGTTCCGAAAGATGATGCTCTTGTTCTTGACATCTATGAGGTACAAAAGTGCAACCCTGGCCACTGCATCGATGACGGTCCTTCCGTCTTTCGTCATCTCTGCCCATTGACGGATGGGGAAGTCTCTGCTCACGACCTTTGAAACTATGGGGCCATCAGGGATGTCAGGGATAACAGGGGTGGCGGTAACTGGTCCTGCTGAGGTGTCAACGCTGAACTCCCTCACGTTGAGGGTGAGGGTGTCGTTTGGATCACCTTCAACGCCGAAGGCGTTCGTTATCTTCCTCTCTTGGTTGGAGAGCATGAAGACTCTGACTTCCCCTTCGACGTCCACTGCCCAAAGATCGTTTATGTCAAAGGGGAATCTTGGCACCATGGTTATGGACGCACTTCGGACAAAAGTTTCAACAAATGATTGATCTCCATTGAAAACCGTGACGGCTATGAATGGGCAGCGAAAAACTGGGGAGAATAGCTGGGTTGGATGAGTGCACCCTGTATCGGCGAGATCGAACTGGATGAATCCGGTTTCACGTTTAGCGGTCAAGTTTAGATTGATAGTTCTGCCGAGGAGTTCGTTCTCGGCTATTTCGAACTCCTCCAACAAGACCGCCGCCATCGGCTGCCCGGTGACAAGCTCACCGATCTCGAACGCACCGATCGTAATGGGATCGCCCTCGGCCCTATTGATCTTTCCTCCGTCCTTGTTGTTAGAAATTTTCAGGATTTTGAAGCGCCACTTAGCTATGGCCCTGCGCTGGCCAAAGGCTCCGACAATAAATTCCCTCCACGCAACCATCACCTTGCTTGGATCATTCTGCACGAACTTGGCCCCAAGGTTGACTCTGATTGGTACCCCGAACTGCGCGAGGGGTAGGAGGAAGTCGCCTTGGGTAAGGGATGTAAGAATCAAGAACGGCTCGAAGGTGTTGTCGTCAAGATCAGCGGTAACGATCTGGAAGTCCCCAGGAACAAAGACTTTGCCGATGACCGCGTCCGCCTCGTCCCCGAGCTTTCCGGCATACACCGCCATACAGGGCTCTGTCCCGGCCGGCCCTGAAAAGGGAATACGCGGGAACTCGGCGCCTGCCAGAACCTCTTGGTCCTGGCTCAGGGTCACCGTCCCAGGAAGCTCGGTCCGCGTCCC
>JBHIBA010000520.1:0-2399 GCA_046758845.1 Nitrospinota bacterium | reverse complement strand
CGCCTGGCGGCGCTACCCTCTTCCGCGAATTAAAAGTTTTGCTGGGGGGGGCGCCTTTCAAAAAGCGCCCCCCGCAAAAAACCCGGCACGCGAGTGCCCAAAGAGCGCCCCCCGCAGCGGAAATCAAGGGCTGATGTCAAAGAAACCCAGGTTGGTCTTCTCGTCGACTTCGAGGGCGATGGCCTTCAGAAGCTCCAACGACTTCACGACGTCGTTCAGGTCGATGACTTCAACCGGCGTGTGGAAATAGCGTCCCGGCGCGACGCCCAGATAACCCGCCGGAACGCCGCGGCGCACCATCTGGAAATAGGCGGCATCACCGGAGGAATGGTAGTTGGTCTCCACTTGAACCGGAATTCCGCGCCGTTGCGCCGTCTCCAGCACGATTCGTCGGACCGCCGGCGTCACCGTCACGCGCCCCCCCGGTTGGGGCATGGAGATGCTCCCGCCCACCAGGGTCAACACCGGCCCTCCTCCCATGCGGACCTGCGGCTCCCCCTGCCGGAGGTCCGGCGTGTCGTCGGTGAGAGAGATGTCCAGGGCGAGCGCGAGGTCGGGGTCCACGTGGTAGGCGGCGATGTGGGCGCCCCTGAGGACGACGTCTTCCTGGACGGTGACGACGCCGTACAGCGTCCCGGGAAGATCGAGTCCCTGGAGGTCGCGAAAGAGCTCCACCAGGAGCGCACAGGCGCATCGGTTGTCGACCGCTGTCCCGCAAAGGATGTCGCCGTTGCCCATCTCCTTGAGATCGGGCTCAAAGCAGATGGGGTCGCCCACCTCAATTCCCCAGCTGCGCACCTCTTCGGCGCTGCGCGCGCCCAGGTCGACAAACAGGTTTCGATAGGAGAGGCCGGAATTGGCGGCAGCGTCATCGGGGCCCAGCCTCGGGCCGATCACGGCACCAGCCCCGGTGTACACGTGGGCCGGCTTTGCGCCGATCACGCCCAAACGCCCCTTGACCCGCACCTGCCGGGCCGGAAGAAGGGAATCCATAATGGCCCCGAGGCGCTCGAACCGCACGAAGCCCTCAGGGTCGATCCGCTTGACGACGAATCCGATCTGATCGGAATGGGCGGCAAACATCAGGCGGGGACGCTCGGACCGACCGGAGCGGCGGGCATAGACGGTTCCGAACCGATCGACCGTCACATCGTCCGCCAAGGGCCTCAGGGCATCGGCCAAGTAGCGGACAACCTCCTGCTCATGCCCGGCGACGCCGGACAAGCCGCACAGGGCCTTCATCCGGCGGCGCAGACGCTCTTTCACCCCCTGCTCTTGATTCTCGGCCTGATCTCTCATGAATCGGTGTGCTCAGGGAAAGATCTTCTCCCTGGGAAGGAATGCCCGCGTATAGACTTCCTTCGGATCGATTCTCCGTGGAAGGTCCATATAGGTCTGATACAGGTTCACCGTCTCCGCCATTTTCTTTTCGCCGATCCAGCCCAGCCCGTGTTTTCTGGCGTCCGGCGTCGCGATGTTCCGCATGGCGATGGCCCACTCGGCCCGCGTCAGCTTGGGATCCTTGTCCGGATACACCTGAAGGAAATCGGCCACCGCGGCATCGGGATTCTTGATCCCCCAGGCCAACGACTTGAGAATCGCGCGCACCATGCGGCGGGCCTGGACGGGGTCCTGCTCCAGTCGGTCGTCCCGCGCAATGATGTTGTAGGAGTAGACATCGATGCCGTAGTCGCTCCAGAGCATCTCCTTGACCTTCACTCCCACCTTTTTCCCCTGTCGCTGCAAGGCGGGATAGACCGTCGTGAGGGTCAGTATGAAGTCGATCTTTCCCGCCAGGAGGCTCGGGTTTTTCGCCGACGGGGTCATCCGCACGAATTCCCACTTCTTAATCCCGTGCATCTTGGCGAAAGCGGGGAACAGGACGATGCCCCCGCCCGGCGAGTCGCCGATCTTTCTCCCCTCCAGGTCCTTCGGCCGGCGGATGCCCGACTTCTCAAGCGTGTAGATGGCGATGAGGTTCCCCCCGATGGCCATGGAGATAATCTTCACGGGGACGCCCCGGGACCGACCGACAACGGTGTAAGAGGTCCCGCAGTAGCCGTACTCGACCTCCTTCGAGCCCGTCCGCTGAACGGTATTGGCCGATCCCGAACCCCGGATCAGGTTGAGGTCGATGCCCTCGGCCTTGAAGACACCCCGTTTCAGCCCCGAATAGAACCCGCTGTGGACGCCGCTCGGGACCCAATCCAGCATCATGCCGATGCGCTCCGCCCCGGCCGGGCCGAAGGAGAGGGTACCCGTAACCAGCCCCACGCTGACGGAAATGACGACCTTCCGGACCCGTGAGATCGCTCTCATGGCTAAACCCCCCGTCGTCTCCGGCATTGCCGGAGCGCCCCCTGAAGCCCCCCGCGCCCGCCCTGGCGCGGACCAAAATT
>JBHIBA010000519.1:0-2406 GCA_046758845.1 Nitrospinota bacterium | reverse complement strand
GGCGGTTTACAAAAAGCGCCCCCTGGGAAATCTGGCCGGTTTTCAAAGCTTGTCCCGAGCGAAGCCGAGGGAAGGCCCCCCAGGAGACTCTCTTCGATTTGCCCCGTCAGCCATCCCAAAGGGAAGGATTCTGCTCGCGGGACTCCCGCTCCAACTCCTCGCCGAGACGACCTATCTGCTTGCCTTCCCATATCTCCTTTGCCTGGCGGGGATCGGCGGGCGAGCAGGCCCTGAGAAATTCAAAGGAATAAATCCCCGCATCGTGGCCGTCGCTCCAGACGAACTGGAGGGCGTAGCGGCCGACGGGATTGGCCTCGCGGATCTCGGTGGAACTGGCCGCCCTGGGGGCGCTGTCCGGCAAGACTGTCAGGCTTGTGAATCCCTTCGCCGCCGGTTGGGGCTTCGGCTCGGCCAGCTTCTGGCGAAGGTCGTTGCACGTCGCGCACGGGCAGATCTTCCGCAGATACCCGAGGGGAAAGCGGCTCTTGTGGCCGTCCCTCCATTCGACGTAAAGCAACCGCTTCTTGTCCACCCGGATGTCGATGGGTCTGGTGGCATCGGTCGCCAATTTTTCAGCGCCTTCCCGGGATTTCTCTTCAGGCGGCTTTCGGTCCCGCAGCCTTGACCGCGTCGGAGGCCTGGTCGGCGTACTGGTTGAAGTTCTCCTCAAAGCGTTTCGCCAACTCGCGGGCCTTGGCCTCGTAAGCCTTCTTATCTTTCCAGGCGTTGGCGGGGTTGAGGATCTTGGCGGGCACGCGCGGACAAGCGTCCGGTATGAGGACGCCGAAGATGGGGTCCGGTGCATAGCCCACACCGTCGAGCTTGCGGCTCAAGGCGGCCGTGAGTATGGCGCGCGTGTGGGCGAGCTTCATCCGGGGGACGGTCCCCGCCGGGCCGCCGATCCAACCCGTGTTCACCAGCCAGACGCTGGAGCCGTGCTGGGTCACCTTGTCCCGCAGCATCTGGGCGTAGCGGGTCGGGTGCAGGGGCAGGAAGGGCGCGCCGAAGCACGTGCTGAAGGTGGCCTGGGGCTCGGTCAGGCCGGTCTCGGTCCCGGCCACCTTGGCCGTGTAGCCGGACAGAAAGTAGTACATCGCCTGGTCGATGGTGAGCTTGCTGATGGGTGGGAGGACGCCGAAGGCGTCGCACGTGAGGAAGATGACGTCCTTGGGATGGCCGCCGACGCCGGGGATGGCGCAGTTCTCGATATACTCGACCGGGTAGGTCGCGCGGGTGTTCTCCGTGATGGAGCCATCATCGTAATCGACCTCTCGGCTGTGGGGGTCCACGATGACGTTTTCCAGGACGGAGCCGAAACGGATGGCGTCCCAGATCTGGCGCTCGCCCTCCCGGCTGAGGTGGATCGTCTTGGCGTAGCAGCCGCCTTCGAAGTTGAAGATGCCTTCGTCCGTCCAGCCGTGCTCGTCGTCGCCGATGAGGCGGCGTTTGGGGTCGGCCGAGAGGGTCGTCTTGCCCGTGCCGGAGAGGCCGAAGAAAAGCGCCGTCGATCCGTCCGCCGCCATGTTGGCCGAGCAGTGCATGGGGAAGATGCCCTGTTGGGGCAGCAGGTAGTTGAGGATGCCGAAGATGCCTTTCTTCATCTCGCCGGCGTACTTTGTGCCCCCGATGAGGATCGTCCGCTGCTCGAAACTGACGACGATGAAGGTTGGCGTGCGGGTGCCGTCCGTTTCGGGGTCGGCGAACATCTCGCAGGCGTTGATGACGGTGAACTCGGGCTTGTGGGTCTTCAGCTCCTCAAACGTCGGCCGGATGAAAAGGGTCCGGGCGAAGAGGCTGTGCCAGGCCTTCTCCGTGATGATGCGCACGCCCATGCGGTGACGCACGTCCGCCCCGACCCAGCCGTCGAAGACGAAGAGGTCTTTCTCCCGGAGATAGGCGCGGACCTTTTCGAGCAGGCCGTTGAAATTGTCCGGCTCGATGGGCTGATTGATCTTCCCCCACCAGATGTCGTCCTTCGTGCTGGGCTCCCGGACGGTGAACTTGTCCGAAGGGGTTCGTCCCGTGAAGGGGTCCGTTCGAACGACCAGCGCGCCCGTTGGGGCCATGTAGCCCTCTCCCCTGGCCACGGACATTTCCACCAGCCTGGGGGAGGGGAAGTTCCAGTGGACTTCGTTGGAGTTGGAGATCCCGTGATGCTCCAACCCGTAACCGTTCAGCGGTTGGTTGAAGGGGTCATTGGTGGTCATACGCGCCTACTCCGTCTTCTGTTTTTCTTCCATGAGTCGTACACTTTAGGGCCGCAGGTTTGGATAGGCCGACCCTATTTTTAAGCCTTTTGGCCGCATTTTACCACCCGGGCCGTATCCCGCCCGTCCAGGGCCGAGGGTGGTGGGTCAGTTTGCTGAATGACCCTTGCCTTCCTCCCTTGTAGCCGTGATCCGGTAG
>JBHIBA010000518.1:0-2409 GCA_046758845.1 Nitrospinota bacterium | reverse complement strand
CCTCGGAACGTCCCCGCCGTTCCGAGGACGCGAGGGTCCGCCTCGTCCATCCAGCCTCGAAGCCGGCCCGGCCGTCCGGCCTTGCGAGGGGGTTCTGCGCAAGTCGGTGGGCGAGTTTCCCGGGGCGGTGGTTCGTTCGGGGCTGAATCCCGGCCTCCGAAGTAAACCAGGTCCGGCCAAATCCGCTGTCTCCGCCGTGCGCATTTCTCTTTCCGAGAGAACGGGAGCGCCGAACATGAAGACTCACGAGCTCACAGCCAACCCCAAGACCGTTCACTGGGGCTACTTCGACTACCGCCTGGAGCCGATCCTGACCATCGCCTCGGGAGACCGGCTGATCGTTCACACCCTCTCGGGCCATCCCAACTATTTGCCCGCCGATGCCAGCCGCTATCCGGCGGAGCTGACGGAAATCCACGCCACCGTGCGGCGGGGCGCGGGGCCGCACATCCTGCTCGGGCCGGTGGCCGTGGAGGGGGCGGAGCCCGGCCATGTCCTGGAAGTCGTCATCGAGGAGGTCAAGCCCCGGTCGGACTGGGCGTACAACCTTATCTCGCCCTTCAACGGGACCTTGCCGGAGGATTTTCCGAAGGCCAGCGGCCGGATCATCGACCTGGACCTGGCGGCGGGAACCGCCGAAGTCGCCCCGGGATGGAAAGTTCCCCTGGCGCCTTTCTTCGGGCTCATGGGCGTCTGCCCGCCCGAAGACCTGGGAGAGATCCCCAGCAACCCGCCCTACGTTCACGGGGGCAATCTGGACAACAAAGAGCTCACCGCCGGTTCCACGTTGTACCTTCCCGTCTGGAAGCCGGGCGCGGGCTTTTCGGTGGGCGATGGTCACGGGGCCCAGGGAGACGGCGAAGTCAACCTGACTGCGGTAGAGACCTCCATGACCGGGATCTTTCGTTTGACCGTCCGCAAGGACATGAATCTCAGATGGCCCCGAGCGGAGACCCCGACTCACCACATCACGATGGGGTTCGATACGGACCTGGACGACGCGGCGAAGAGGGCGTTGCGGGAGATGATCGATTTCCTGGGCGCGAGTTATGGCCTGAGCCGGGAGGACGCCTACGCCTTCTGCAGCACCGCCGTGGATTTGCGCATCACTCAGTTGGTGAACGGCCACAAGGGGGTGCACGCCATGGCGCCCAAGAACCTTCTGCCTTGAGAGCGCTTGAGGCGGCGGCTGCCAGGATTCGAACCATTCCAAACTGACCCACTGCCGGACATTTCGTGAAGTTGACGCTTGCCGGCTTATCCACCTATCCTGGACGCTCAGGCGCTGAAAAGTCTCGTTTGACCCCGTTCAGTTCTCAGGCGAGGCAGGATCCGACTTCGGGGTTTTGTCCCGTTCGGGCGATCCCCGAGCGCCGGACCTCTCACGTTCGATGCCTTTTTGAGAAGGAGAGAGCGAATGGCCGCCAACGTAGGCGATCAAGCCCCGGATTTCACCGCCAAGGCCACAGGGGATCTCGAAATCAAACTCTCCGACTATCGGGGCAAGAAGAGCGTCATGCTGGCCTTCTTCCCCTTCGCCTTCAGCCCGGTCTGCTCCGAGCAGGTGCCCGCCTATTCGGAAAACGCCAGAAAGTTCGCCGAGCTGGACGCGGAAGTTCTGGCCGTGAGCGTGGACGGTCCCTGGGCCCAGAAAGCCTGGGCGGAGCACTACGGGATCCAATGTCCGGTGCTCAGCGACTTCAACAAGAAGATCGCCACCGATTACGGGGTCCTCCATGAAATGGGGATGTCCCAGCGGGCCGTGGTGATCATTGACAAGAACGGCAGGGTGGCTTACAAGAAGGTCCAGGAGAACATCCGCGAAATCCCCAGTCTGGACGAGATCTTCGGCCAGTTGGAGAAGCTGAAGTAGCCGGGGGAGCTTTGACCTCGGGGCGTCCGGGCCAGAGTCTCGCGCGCGGGGGAATCGCAATTTCTTCAAGCTGGTATATGTTGGTATATAATGATGAAAAGCAGTAGCGTGGGACGAGCGGTTTTTTTCTGAATTTTGAAGGGGGAGGGGAAGATGAAAAAAGTGGGTATCGTCGTTGCGTTCCTGTTTGCTTTGGCGTTACTGGTTCCGGCTGGAGTCCCGCTGGCCGAGGCGGGCTGCGGGTATGCGGGCCCCCATCCGCTCCAGGCCAATAAGGACGTCAAAGAAGTCGAGAAAGAGGTGGAAGAGGGTTATTCCGCCCTGGTCAAGGATGCGCAAAAGGACGGCAATATCACCGACACCGAGCGAACGGCCCTGGATCTCTATCGGATCGAGCATGGCCTGAGTCTCGCCCGGGCCGAGGTCATCGAGAACGGGGGGAGTTGAGGTCAGGGCAGTCTGGACCCATTTATTTGCCGCTTCCTCGCACAGTGTACGATATGGACCGGGGGTTGTTCTTTTGGAATGCGTGTCCG
>JBHIBA010000517.1:0-2410 GCA_046758845.1 Nitrospinota bacterium | reverse complement strand
CCCGAACGAGCCGGGTTTGGATGAGCTGATCTCGCGGGCCGAACCCTTCAACTAGTCCCGGGGGAAGAGAGCCGATTTCCAACCCATCGCGATTTCAACGGATTGTTACGATTGCGGCGTTGGAAGGACGCAGGTCACAACGTCACTGGGAATATTGAGGTCCACCCACACTTTTGTCATAATCTGTTCGTTTATAAGGGGGCGCTGTCTATGGTTGCTCAATTAGCGATGCCCTACCCGTTGAAGCGAATGTTCGGACACCTCAAACTCGATATTGAGCGCAGCTTCAAGTTGATGCCAGAGAAGATGGAAGATGCGATACAATCGTGTCTGATGTGCAAGTTTTTTCACACCTGCGACTATGATTCCGAGAGTCGTTACTTCCTTTGTCCAAACAGGGATCTTTTCGATCAACTTGAAGACTTGCAGTGTGACGATCGGGGGTCTGTGTAGGGCCGGTTTGCGGGCGTGGCGGTCTCGTCGTTTTCGGCTTGTACGGAAGAGACGTATTTTCAGTATCACGGTTCGCGACCGAAAACCAACGATTTTAAGTCTTTGGGCAATAGCAAGAAGGCCCGCACGAGGCGGGCCTTCCGCGTATCTTCGCCGCGTCAGTCGGCGAGCTTCAGGTTCTCCGCTGAACTCTTGCCATTCTGCCCGGGCTGCAGCTCATACTCGACCTGCTGGCCCTCCGACAGATTGGAGATCCCGGCGCTTTCTAAAGCCGAAATGTGGACAAAGGCGTCTTTTGAACCGTCATCGGGGCTGATGAAGCCATAGCCCTTGACGGGGTTGAACCACTTCACGGTTCCTTTCATCATAATTTTTCCTAGTCATATAGTTGTCATCACCCGCACACACTGCACGGGTGGGTCTCAGCTCACCGAAATCCGAGGGGTATTGAAGCTAGGTCGGCGTGACGTAGCGGGATACGCCGGGTCTTCGAAGACTGATTGCGCTTATATAGGTGCGTGCAGACCAAACTGCAAATGAATTCGCCGGGGTCTTGTACCAAGCCAGAGGCCGCCTGGTCTGACTCCCTAAACCCGGTTCAGATTTTGAGAGAGAGTTTTGGCAAGACCCGCGTCTAGCCACGAGCCTCAACAACATGGCGACGGTCTACCAGGCCCAGGGCAAGTACGGCGAGGCGGAGCCGCTCTTCAAGCGGGCGCTGGCGATCCGGGAGAAGGCCCTGGGGCCGGAGCATCCAAGCGTAGCCCAGAGCCTGGAGAATTACGCCGCCCTGCTACGTAAGACCGGACGCGGCACCGAGGCGGCAAACATGGAGACCCGCGCCAAGGCGATCCGGGCCTATGGCCCGTCCTTGAGCCGTCCGCGCCAGTTGGTTGGGGCCTCAAATTGCCGAAGGCAGAGGCGTGGCCGAAAAACGGGGCTCGAGCCGGGGTAGAGAGCGCGAAGGCACGGGGAGATATACGCGGCAGAGTCACCCGTCGCGCCTGCCACCGTCGCGTAGCGCGCCTCGTGGTGTCCTAATTTGAAACTTTCGCGCTCTTGAGCTTGCAAGGCCCCGGCTTCCACTCCTTGACCAGCCTCTCGGCCTCGGCGACCTGGTCCGGGGTCATCTTCTTGGCGAGTTGGTCTTTGAGGGCAGCCGCGCTCTCATGTCCGTTGGATGCGGCGAGGCTGTACCACATATACGCGCGGGAATGGTCCATTTGTCGCATAAAGCCAGCCTCGTTCCAGGAACCGAGTTCGAGCATGGCCCCCGCATGGCGTTGGTTAGCGGCGACGCACAACCATCCCCGGGGTTCGTCCGGCGTTTCTCGATAGTAAGCTAGTTTACCGAGCCTGAACTGAGCCTCGGCGTGGCCCTGCGCGGCGGCCATGCGGAACCACTTCACCGCGTCGGCGGTGCGACCCTGCTGAAGATAGGAGAGAGCGAGTAGGTACTGTCCGTCAGCATTTCCCTGCTCGGCCTCCGGTCGCAGTCTCATCTGGTCCCATCGCAGCCTCAGGTCCCTCAGGTCCTGCCACATCTCCGTAACTGGGGGAACGTCGGGGATGCACCCCGGGGTTAGAAGCCCCAGCCAAAGCACTGCGACCAGCGCTGGCGGTCTCATGGCCGGCTTCCCCTATGTTGGCGAGAACAGTAAGTCAGCAAAAAATGTTCCCCACGGGCAGGCGATCCAACATGGATCTGACGGACGATGACACAGCCCGGCGGCCGCGAGATCGACGTGAGAGGCTGTCAGGGAGGCGGTTTTTCGAACGCAGGCGTTATGTCCCGAACGCCGTCTGTCAATTTCCCGCCGTGCCCTTCAAATGATGATCGAAAAATAGTTTTAACTCTTTAATAACGTCTTGATATGCCTCGGAGAGCTGTGGGCGGCCAAGGCATGGTGTACTCCTGATCGGGGTCCCGGGGACGGGCAAAAGCCTCCTCGCGCGC
>JBHIBA010000516.1:0-2449 GCA_046758845.1 Nitrospinota bacterium | reverse complement strand
CACGACCTGTTTGAAATGGTATGTGAAGATGTGGCCCCAAGGCAGGAACCAGGAATTGGGAATCAGGAACCAGGGAAACAAAACAAAAACTCCCTGACTCCTGGATCCTGACGCCTGACTCCTGAGTTACGGCGCCTGAGCTGACCGAAGAGAATGAGTAGGGTAAATGGAAGGCAAACGGAGGGAGGCGGTGAGTTTAACATATGGTGTCCTGGTCGGCTTGGGGGGGTCTGACCCGACTTTCCCTAACCCCTCTTCTACCAACAAATGTCAAGAGCTACCGACAAGTCTGTTCCAGATCCAGGCAACCTCCTTCTCAGTGCGTCAATCGATCCAACTACTCGCCGCGGGTGTCGTGTCCGGCTGTGGTGGCCTCCACCGTGGGGTCCCCGCCTCTCACCTCTTTCGTTCAGCGGTCCTATCGACCAACTAACCCTATACAGAGCGCGGGGGGGCGGTGGAAGTGACGAAGCTAATATCCTGCGAAGCGCCGGTGGCCTTCACGGGTCAGGACAGTCCATCTTCCACCACAATGGCACTCCCCCGCGCGTTAGGCGGCCTGGGCGAGCCGCGCCGGCACCGTATCATGAAACACCCGCTGCTGCTTGAGCAGGGCCATCATGACCTTGATGAGCTTGAGGCTCACGGCACAGATCGCCTCCTTCTTCGTGAGCGCCTGGCCCCGGCGGTTCGGGGTGGCGAGGCGGCGCGCATAGACCGCCTTGAAGTAGGTGCTGTATTGGATCACCCGCAGCGTCATGAAGTACAGAAACTTTCGCAGAAGATAGCGCCCCTTCTTCGAGATCCGTTTGCGGCCGACAAACAGCCCGGAGGCCCGCTCGACCGGATCGAGCCCGATGAACTTCACCACCTCGCGCCACTGGGCAAAATGCCGTGGGTTCCCGAGCTCACCCAAGAACACCGCGACCGAGATCAGGCCCATCCCCGGAATGGACCGCAGCCACTTCGCCTCCGGGAGAGGGCGGAGGAGGCGCTTCATCTCGGTTTCGACCGCCTTCTGGTGAGCGACCAGGCGCCGGAGCTCCTCGAGGGCGATCTGCACCCGCAGTCGGTCGGCCCGGCTCACGGCCGGCAACCCGATGCTCTCCTGAGCGGCTGCGCGGATCGCCACCGCCTTCGCTTGGGCATCACAGCAGCCCTTCGAGGCCTGGGCAATGCACGCTTCGAGCTCCGCCGGGGCGGTCGCCCGCACATCGGCAGGAAAGGGGCAGTGTTCAAGCACCGCCCAGAGCCCTTTGACCTTGAGCGAGGAGAAGACCCCCCTGAGTTCCGGAAAGTAATCATCCATGAGCGCCCCCAACACATTCTGGGCCGCCGTCGCCGCCTTCTGGAGACGTTCTCGGGTCTTCGCCAACGCCCGCAGTTGCCGGAAGACCCCCTCCTCAATGACGCTATCGAGATACTTCCCCTCCCGCACCAGGTTGGCGATGGTGCAGGCATCGCGCCGGTCCGATTTGCCGGGGGCACTCTCATCGAGCTCCCGTTGATGTTTGAGGGCGGTCGTGCGCACGAAACGGACCTCCCAGCCCTGCGCCAGGGCGAAGAAGGCGAGCTTGCGCCAGTAGTGGCCCGTGGGCTCCAGGCCGATGAGCACCTCCTTCAACCCATGGGAGCGCAGCGTGTCCAGGAGGAGCGTCCGGAAGAAGGTGAACCCCTTCCGGCTGGTCTTGACGCGGGCGGCCGTTTTGAGGATCGCCCCATCGTGTTGCATGAGGGCGACGGCGTTGGAGCGACTGCCAATATCCACCCCCACCACCAGCGTGTGTCGCGTAATGCGCTTGCGTTTTTGGAGATTTTTGGTAAGTTGACGGTGCATGGTATTGACCTCCGTCTGTTGCAAGGTGAACAAATACACTGCTGTGCACAGACCTGTCAGTACCATGTTTTTTTTGTGGTGTCCACATCGATGCGAGCTCTCTTCTCTATAGTTAGCTAATTCCTGAGTTTGAAAAATAGTATTATGTCACCAATTTTTTGCCCCCGGAAGTAAGACGGAGTTAGGTATTATGTCCCCCGATTCACGGTAGCAAAGAGATGGGGAAATTGAGTCCGACGCTCAACAGGCTCATTCTGGACATTGTCGAGAGACAGATTCGGGGGAATGATCCACCCGAGACCCGGCAGACGTTCAACCGCCTCAGAAAGGAAGGCTATTCCGAGCAAGAAGCCAAGAATCTTATTGGGACTGTGGTGGTCTGTGAGATGTATGACACCCTGAAGGAGGAGAGGCCGTTTGATCAGGCCCGCTTTGCTTCGGCTTTGGAGAACCTCCCGGAGCTTCCATTTGAGGATGATGAATAATCGAGTTGTTTATTCTAGGGACATCCGACGTGGGCGCCCAGGGATGCTCACGAGGAGCTCTGACCCCTGACCCCGAGTTCCTGAGTGAATTATTATGTCACGTTTTCTCTGAAGAGAAGCAGATGGA
>JBHIBA010000515.1:0-2449 GCA_046758845.1 Nitrospinota bacterium | reverse complement strand
CGCGAAACGTCTTCTGAAGATCCCTTAATCCCCGATTCCCCAGGCCAAACTGCGCACAGGGGTCCCGGACGCCGGCGACTTGGCGCTGCCTGCGGCGCCGCAGCGGGCCGGGCCTGCCCCCGCTGGACCCGCCGGAAGACTTTTGTTCCGGGCGGGTACGGGAGTCACCGACTCTCGCCCCGCCCCTACACCCGATCCGCCTTTGCAATGTAGAAGGGGCCGGTCTTCGTCCCGGCCCCTCGTTGATGGAGGCGGCGCCGAGCACTTCCGGCGGAATGTTCACGCGCTGCTCGGATCGCACTAATGTGGGGGCGACAGCGTGGTTGACGGGGGTGAGGAGCGCCACTATACTCGCTCTCGTTGCGGTCGGCGCCCTCTTCCAGCAGACGGATTTTGATATGGGAATCTCAGTATGAAGATCGATCCCGCTCTCAAACTGGAGGAGGCGCTCGCCGAGACCGAGGCAGCCGCAGACGTTACTCTGGGGGCGGCAAAATCAGTGGCGGCTTCACTGAAAAAAATAAAAGACGCTGCGAAAGTTGGAAAGTTACGAGACTTGCGGAAAGCTATCGAATCCGCCGAACGAGCGATTGTTGCACTCCAGGAGCAGTTTGAGAATACGAGGGAGGGATGGGACTTCGACGAAGAAACCTACCTGGGCCCCCAAGGCGGTTACATTGCGGAACTTCTGGCCACGGCCGGAGAAATAGGCCTCCGGGTGTACGAGCAGGATGAGCGGTTGTTCTGCCCCCCTATGCTCCTCCGAGTCGTTCCGAACGACCGGTGCGTTTTGATCGACAAGAGGCGGGAGTACAGGCTTCGCCCCTCGGTTTTGGCGGAGGGGCTGCGGCGCCGACAGGCGAACCCCCCGCGTTTCCGGGCGGCTGTCTTCCTGGAATCCTTGTACAAGGCCTATACGATAGCTTCCAGAAGGCGAGGCGGAGCGCCCGGCCCGAGTGGGCCTGTGATTAGACTTCTTGACATCTACAATCTCTTGACTCTCCTGCCGGGTCAGTCCAGAGAATACCCCCAGGAGGACTTTGCCCGAGACCTCTACCTCCTCGACCGGAGCGGGCATACGAGGACCAGCAGGGGATATATCGTAAGCTTCCACGCAAGCACGGGCACCAAGTCAGCAGGAAGAACGCTGTGGACGATCGGTGAAGACGGCAGGGAGAAGGTGTATTTCGCCATTCGCTTTTCTCCTCCGGGATAGGAGGTTGTCCCGTGAATATTACGCCGGCCAAGTGGTTGGATGTCCTTCGCGCGGAGTATCTGCAGGGTTTTGTGCGAAACGGAGGTGCGGCCGTCAAGGTTACGGTTGTATCGGAAGAAATCGATCGTAGCGAAGTGCTGAGAAATCTTAATAAAATTGCTGAGGAGGAAGGGTTCTTTTTCGCCGGCATCGATGCTGCAAAGACGAAGGTTCACATGATCGACCACATTTTCCACGAAGTGGCGCGCCAGGTGGATTGGGACGGCCTTGCGAGGGCGTTCATCTATCACTTGTTGGAGAGGAACGGGCTTTCCGTGCCCTCAGATCCGGACGAGTTCCACCTCAGAGGCATAGCCGCGGTCAACGGTCGTGATGAAATCCTCTTTCGGCAGGATTTCACTCGCTGGCTGGAACAGGGACTGTTCCACGATTATGACATGTGCTACGAGTTTCGCCTCGCCATGATCTGGTTGTGCCGCTCGCAAGTGGATCGCGGCGCCTTGGCTCCGCATATCCCGGGGGCAATCCATGAATGGCTGCGCGGTGAGCTTCGGCTCATCTCAGCGCTGAAAGGCGCGCTCATCTCGCAGAAGGTCGCCCGGCACAATGCGCGTGACATTCTTTTCTCCCTCGCGCACTGGCTAAAACTGGCTCGGCAGAGCGGCCTGGTCCTCGCGCTCGATGTGTCCCGGTGCTTGGAGGTAAAACCCCGTACACAGCCGGACGACATGCTCTATTACTCCACTCCCGCCGTTCTGGACGCCTACGAGGTCCTGCGACAATTCATCGACGGAACCGATGAAGTTGGAAATTGCCTCATCTGTGTTTTCACAACGCCGGAATTTGTGCGAAGTGAGAAACGAGGAATGAAGAAATACGTCGCCCTTTGGCAACGAATCGAGGATGAGGTGCGGGACAAGCGTCGGGCCAACCCCTTGGCGGCTATGGTGCGGATCTCGAATCGGACGGAAGATCGCGTCGCGGCACGCGCCGAGGAGGATGTTTTGTGAGCGAACAGTCGCGGGTCGAATCCCGCCGGGCGATTGAGGCGCTGCGCGCCGGCGTCCCGAACCGCTACGCGGTGAGGGAGTTGGGCTGCGCGCAGGCGAGAATCGAGGAGGAGTTCGTGCGGCGATTGGATGAGACGCGCGACGGCTTGATACAAGGGCGACAGGCGTCGGGCCTTCTCGTCGGCGGGGATTTCGGCACGGGGAAGTCCCACCTGTTTGAATA
>JBHIBA010000514.1:0-2478 GCA_046758845.1 Nitrospinota bacterium | reverse complement strand
AGCGCCCCCACCGGGGCTACCGCAACATGGGGAAGCGTCCGATTGACACCATCGAAGAGTTCGTGAGAATGTCAAAAAAGAAGCTGAGTTGAACAGATGGATACTAGGAGCATGGGACAGGGTGTCGGACACGCCTAGGGCCTGGGGGACCTTGCAAATGGCCAAAGTGCCAAATTGGATTGTTGGCGCTCTCACTGGCGGCACTACGGGCCTTATAGCCGCCTTCCAAGGCTACGGCCCGCTGGCGATATTATTCGCTATTTTAATTGGTTTTGCGATCGGCACCTTCGTTATCGCTCGAATTGCCCCCCTCGAAGTGAGAAACCCCGGTAATGATCAAGAGACAAAAGAACAGCTTAAAGAGTTATTTAAATCTGTGGCTGTTCCTGCTTACAATGAGGCGCATAAACTAGCGGACCAGATAACGCGTAGACTCCAGGAAGCTAGGGATGAAAACGCTAAACAAACGAATGGTACCTTGCTCAAGCGATTCATCGCAGAAATTGTTGGCACTCTTACTGGTTGCATCACAGGCCTTATAGCCGCCTTCCAAGGCTACGGCCCGCTGGCGATATTATTCGCTATTTTAATTGGTTTTGCGATCGGCACCTTCGTTATCGCTCGAATTGCCCCCCTCGAAGTGAGAAACCCCGGTAATGATCAAGAGACAAAAGAACAGCTTAAAGAGTTATTTAAATCTGTGGCTGTTCCTGCTTACAATGAAGCGCGTAGACTAGCGGACCAGATAACGCGTAGACTCCAAGAAGCTAGGGATGAAAACGCTAAACAAACGGCTGATACCTTACTCAAGCGATCCATTTTACCGGAGGATCGGCGTTCGGCGGACCGACGTTCGGCGGACCGACGTTCGGCGGACCGACGGCAGCCTCTCCCACCAAGGGAGCGAGGCCCTCTCCAGACAGAAATTGTTGGCACTCTTACTGGTTGCATTACGGGCCTTATAGCTGCTCTTCAAGGCTACGGCCTACTGGCGATATTACTTGCCATTTTAATTGGCTTTGCGATCGGCACCTTCATTATCCCTCAAATCAGTCCCCTGGGAGTGAGAAGCCCCAGTAAAGAACAAGAGATGAAAGAACAGCTTAAAGAGTTATTTAAATCTGCGGCCGATCCGGCTTACAACGAGGCCCATAGGCTCCTTGGCCAGATAACCCGCACACTCCTGGAAACTGCCGACGACAACGCGAAGCAAATGGTCGGTGTTTTGCTCAACCGATTCGTTATGGAAGCTGATCGAGCGGCGCAGACACGACTGGGAGCTGCTCTCAAATCGAACTCTTCACCGATGGCTAGCCCAGAACGTCTTCAATATCTATTTGGCGACTACTACGAGAAATATCAGTGGATTGCTGAATGGATACACCGAGGGGGGCAGCTCATAGACTTTCCATTCATGTACGATCCGAACTACCGGATATGGAGGGATGAAGACAAGAAGTTTCTGCGTGGGCTCAGAGACACAATCGCGTGCACGGAATTTTCCCAGCTTCGCCAACGCTTCAACAGAGTTGGTTGGGGGGAAGAATTTCGAAAACAACGTGTCCGAGGCGGTTAACTTTTCGTAAGGCGAGACGTCCATCTTATCATTGGGTTTCGAACGTGCTGATAGATGCACGAACCACCAGTCTCGTCGGTGGATCCCACAGCATCTCTTCTGTGCTGCTCACCCGTCCCGCCCGCACCTGGTCGTAGCGCCGGACCTGGGCAAGGTCGAGGGTCCCCAAAGCAAAGCTACAATCGGGCTTCGGGGCGGTCAAAAACCAGCTCACCCCGCGCCCGCGAGTCTTCCCCCGAAGGCGGCGAGGGCGCGGGGATGAGAATTTGCGGCCCTTTACCTCTTACCCCGCATCTGCTGAGGGGTCCCCAGTTTGCTCTTCACAGTTTCTTCGGAGGGAATGGCCAGCCTGGCCGCCGACTTCGGCCGCCGGGCCGTCCAGACGAACGACATCCGCCGCGACAGCCGGGGGCTTCTCTACACCGCCGACCGCTGGGGAGGGGGAATGCACATCCTCGAATACCTGGGGTGGGGGACCTTCACCCCGCCCTTCAGGGCAACCTCCCCCTCCTACCCTCATTCGGTGGACCGACCCCCCGAGATCGGCGGGTGGCAGATGAGCTGGATGAGGTTGCCGTCGGGGTCCCGGAAGTAGAAGGAGCGGGCGCCGTCGCGGTGGGTGCGGGGCTCGCGCTCGAGGGGGATCCCCTTCGAGCGGATGTACTCCGCCCAGGCGTCCACCTCCTCGGGCGTGCGGACCAGGAAGCCGATGTGGTCCAGGTGCTGGGCTTCGGCGTCGCGGAACCCCTCGCCCGCCTCCACCTCGTGAAGGGCCAGGTTGTCCTCCGCCCGGCGTCGGTCCACCGAACGTCGGTCCACCGAACGGAGGTAGAGGTTCTTAGGGTCTGGCCGCCACTCCACCTCCATCCCGAGCACGCCGACGTAGAAGGCCTCGGCCTTGG
>JBHIBA010000513.1:0-2479 GCA_046758845.1 Nitrospinota bacterium | reverse complement strand
GGTGTGTTGGGCTAACAGGGAAACTCCGGGAGAAAGGTGAACAAGGGCGGAAGATGAAACCTTTGACCATTCTTAGGATACCATGTTGCCGCTCTCAGTTCAAGGGGTCGTGAAGGTGGGATGAGAACGTTGCCCGCGGCGGAGAGAGCGACGAAAGGGGTCCCGACCCTGGCGAGGCTGCCAATCTACAAGGGCAACGGGGCGCGTCGCCGACTACTGATAGAAATTCCGGGGCCAGGCGTGGGCCTTCAGCCCCTCGAGCTCCTCCGGCGTGAGCGTCGGCGCATCCGGGACGGTACAGTTCTCCTCGACATGCGCCGGTCGACGCATCCCGGGGATGACCGTCGAGACCGCCGGGTGGCTCAGGCAAAATCTGAGGGCCAGTTTGGGTAGCGTCTCGACCCCATCGCGCAGAAAGGCCTTGAGCCGATCGGCCCGAGTACACGTCCCCTTGAGGCGCTCGCCGCGGAAGTAGTAGCCCTGGAAGGTGTCGGGGTCGAGGTGCGTATCCGGACGGAGCTTTCCGGTGAGACCGCCTTCGTCCAGGGGGACTCGGGCGATGACGCCCACATCCGCCTGTTGGCAGAGGGGAAAGAGTTCCTGCGCGGGGGACTGATCGAAGATGTTGTAGATGACCTGGACGGAATCGACGATCCCGGATCGGACTGCCTCGAGGCCTGTCTCGGGCGCATGGTCGATCAAGGAGACCCCAAAGAATCGGATCTTCCCTTGATGCTTGAGGCGCTCGACGGCAGTGCGCCACTCAGACTCCTGTACCCATTCGTCCCGCCAGATATGCAGCTGTTGGAGGTCGATGTAATCGGTCCGTAAATTGCGGAGGCTTTTTTCGGTATGTTCGATGATCCAGGCGCCGGGGAAAGCCTCTTTCGCCCGTGTCCCAGGCTTGGGGGGCCAGTCGCGGGTCTTGAGGGGGATCTTGGTGGCCACGGTCACGCGCTCGCGATACACCTGAAACGCGTTGGCGATCAGTTGCTCGCTGTGGCCGTCGCCGTAGCCATAGGCGGTGTCGATGAAGGTGACGCCGAGCTCGAATGCCCGAAGCAGGGCCCGGACCGAGAGGGGATCATCGGTCTCCCCCCACCATCCCTTCCCGATTCCCCACGCGCCGAAGCCGATCTCCGATACCTCGAGATTCGTCCGGCCTAACCTGCGATACTGCATCTCCTCCGTCTTTCTCCCCAGGGGGTGCTGAAGTCGAACATCCGAAGCTCTTTCAAGGTGAGGGCTCGATCAGTTCTCCTGTCCGGCCCATGAGCATTCGTCTCCATTCATTACAGGAGGAGGCCGGATAGAAACGGAGGGACCGTTCGTCGTTTACTCTTCTCGGAGGAGACTCTCGATCGCCTGACGGAAGACTCTGGGCGGAAGGGCACCGCTGATTAAAGTGCCCTGAATGGTGTCGTCCGATCTCGTTTTGCCGATGAAAAAACCGGGCGTCCCCCGGATCCCAGCCGTGACCCCATCCTTGAGGTCCTGTTGGACCTTGGCGGCGTGTTTGCTCTTTTCCAGGCAACCGTCGAAGGCGCTGGAGTCTAAGTCGAGGCGACGTCCGTACGCCTTGAGGTTGTCCACCTGGAGTGCCTGCTGGTTCTGGAAGAGGAGGTCGTGCATCTCCCAGTACTTGTCCTGGTCCCCTGCGCAGTGGGCCGCTTCGGCGGCTTTGCGGGCGTAAGGGTGGATCTGATCAAGGGGAAAGTCCCGGAAGACGTAGCGGACCTTCCCTGTCTTGATATATTCCGTCTTGAGAGTAGGAAGTGTGGTCTGGAAGAACCTGCGGCAGAAGGGGCACTGGTAATCGGAAAATTCGATTAGGGTGACCGGGGCATCTTTCTTTCCCAGCATGGGATTCCCGGCGATGCTCACGTCGGCCACGACGCGGGTGGGTTGGGTCGGTTGGGAACGCCGTTGCTGGAGGAATTGGCGAATGGCCTTCAGCTCTTGCCGGACGGCCTCGAGCTCGGTCTTGATTTTTGCGAGATCACCCTTCAGGACCTCGAGTTCGGATTTGGATGCTGCCTCTGGCTGCGCGAGGGCTGGTGGTGCTCCCAACCCCGAGCTGTAGCCGGCGACGATCGCCAGGAACAGCATCACAGTAAGAACTCCGCGGCTCATCCGCCTCATCGGCTTCCCCTCTGGTTCGAGTGGGTGGGTCGTTCTGACACCTTCAACATGCATGTTCCGTTCCCTATTCCGGTTCCATCTTGGAGAGCCTTCAGTATCTCCGACGGTGCCTGGGGTGTCAAGTTCGAGAGTGTGATGACCCAAAAGACGTCCATTAAGGATCCCGGACCGGACGGGAACCTCGATCGCCACGCGGCAGTTATATACACGATGGCCGAATGCCAACCTTACGAGCCCTGTTGCCCTTGCCCGCTCGAGCCTTCGGGAATGCCAGTCCTTTCCACCAGTTGGCCACTCTGGCAGGACGGCCCCGGCTGGGACTTGGACTGATGCGGTA
>JBHIBA010000512.1:0-2487 GCA_046758845.1 Nitrospinota bacterium | reverse complement strand
GGCGTAGCCAGAAACAAGTAAATCGTAATATTCCCAAATTTTTTTGTCAAGATTCCAGGAGCCGCCCGCCTTCTTTTGACAAGCAGATTGGGGTCTCCTACCATGCCTCAGGGGAGTTCCAATTGGAGCGCCGCCGTCCCGGCGGCAAGGCCCGGTCGGCCGTTGCCGGCAAGATGCCGGCGCTCCCACGGCCGGATGGTTATTGCCCGAGGAAAGAAGTCCGATGAGCAGGACGCCGAGCGGAGGGGGTCCCCGGCCCATCGCCCTCACCATCGCCGGCTCTGACTCCGGCGGGGGAGCGGGCATCCAGGCTGACCTCAAGACCTTCACCGCCCTGGGGGTGTTCGGAACGAGCGTCATCACCGCCCTCACGGCCCAGAACACAGTCGGCGTGCAGGGCATCCACGAGGTCCCGCTCGATTTCATCGCCCAGCAGTTCGACTCGGTCTGCTCCGACCTCCCCCCCCGGGCGGCCAAGACGGGGATGCTGGCGACGGCGGAGGTCATCGAGCTGGTTGCCGCCAAGGTGAAAGAGCACCGCATCCCGAACCTCGTGGTGGACACCGTCATGGTGGCGAAGAGCGGCGACCGCCTCCTTGCGGCCGACGCCCAGGAGGCGCTCGCGCGCATCCTGCTGCCCCTGGCCACCCTCATCACCCCAAATCTCGGGGAGGTGAGAGAGTTCACGGGGTTGGGGGTCCGGAATGAAGAGGAGATGGCTGAAGCCGCCCGCAGGCTCCACGGTCTCGGAGCCCCCAACGTGCTGGTCAAGGGGGGGCACCTCACGGGCGGCGCCCTGGACCTGCTTTATGACGGGAAGGACTTTTTCCCCTTCCGGGGCGCCCGGGTGGACACCCCTCACACCCACGGCACGGGGTGAACGCTTTCGGCCGCGATAGCCGCCGGTCTGGCGAAAGGGATGAAGCTGAGGGAGGCCGTGGAAGAGGCCAAAAGCTACATCCAGGGGGCCATCGAGCGCGCCATGCCCCTCGGCAAAGGCCGCGGCCCCCTGGACCACATGCATCGGTTTGCGCCGGGGTGAGGCAATGGTCTGGAATCTTATGGCCATATTAGAGGCGAGAAATGGCATATAGAGTCTTTATAAGCCACAGCGCCCGCGATCAATGGCTCATCATAGCGCTTGCCAACTTGCTCGCAAAGTTTGGACTAGAGCCGTTCGTCGCAGAGTGGTATCTCACTCCGGGCGAGCATCTCGACGAAAAGATGCTTGCTCAGATAGAAAAAGCCGACTGTATCGTTGTCCTGTTGACAAAAAATGGAATCAGATCAAACTGGGTGCAGCACGAAATTGGGTATGCACTAAATTCCGGTAAGCCACTTATTCCTCTTGTGGAAAAAGGAATCCGCTCAGGAGATTTGGGCGCGTTACAGGGCAGGGAATGGATTGAATACGACCCCTCACAGCCACAGGAGGCCTTGTTGAATGCGTCTACCTATGTGAAATCGTTAGAATTGCGCAGGAGAGACCGAGAAAAGGCCTTGCTCGTTGCGGGTGGTATTCTTGCCTTTCTTCTTTTACTCTCTGGGGAAGAGAGATGAAGGCACAGTATATTCCAGCCAAGGACGAATTAGTCTTAAGAATCCAACCCACGGCCAGAAGGCCAAGCACAAAATCCGGGCTCCTCAGACTGTGGTGGGATGCTGAGGGAAATATTTGCGCCGTGTCTATCGCGGAATATAAGAAGGCGCTGGAGGAATTCAGGGAAAGTCGAAATGTCATACAGTTGGAGGGCATCTGGAAGGGGCTAAGAATTACACAAGAAGACATTAAAGAAGCGAGGGCAGAACTATTGAAACAGCTTGAGGACAATTAGTAGTGCCGTATGTTACGGACACTCATTCTATGGTTTGGTTTATGACGAATGACCCAAAACTCTCGTCTGAAGCAAGAAAGGTCTTCCTTAAGGCCGACCGCGGCGAGGACTCTATCGTAATTCCTTGCATTGCCTTTTTTGAGTTACTTTATCTTACCGAGAAGAGCAAACTTGCTATTGACTTTGGGGGCCTTATCGCGATGGTCTCAGGCTCAAGAAACTATAGGATCGAGCCGCTGTGTTTGCCCATAATTGAGAAATGCAGAAAGATTCGGAGAGAAGAAGTTGCTGACCCTTGGGATAGGTTGATTGCCGCGACTTCCATGCACTTGGGGTTTCCATTAATAAGTGGCGACCAATCCCTACAGGAAATGGGATTAGAGATTGTGTGGTAGTCGTAGGCGGAGCCAAGGAAAGCCACGTGGGGAGTGGCCGTCGGCCCGCAGCAACGATTCTTTCAGGGCCCAAATTCTGCGAGAGGTCCCTCAGCCCGCCCTCCGGGAGAGCCCCCGCCAGCGCTCGCTGCCCAGCTTCCACTTGAGCGCGCGGCCGTAGTCGATGGGATAGCGGATGAGCTCGTCCTTGTGGGCGGAGAGATCCGCCCGCCCGCGGATGAGGTCGAAGGCCACCCCCTGCTGGTCCCTCTCGTTCA
>JBHIBA010000511.1:0-2498 GCA_046758845.1 Nitrospinota bacterium | reverse complement strand
GGTCAATGATCCTGATCTCTACGTCTTTACGAACCTGACCGGCGTGGGCAACATGGAGGTAAACGCCTTTCAACGGGGAGCCGACCTGGTGATTCAGAAGTCCTTGAAGGAGGGCTTTGGCCTCGTGGTCTCGGAAGCGTTCTGGAAGGGCAAAGCGGTCGTGGCCGGAAAGGCGGGGGGAATCCCCATGCAGTTTCCCCCGGATTTTCGAAACTTCCTGGTCGAAAGCGTGGAGGAGTGCGCCGAAAAGGTCTTCAACCTTATTACCCAACCCAGAGTTCGGGCAGCCTTTGGCCGGGCCGGGCGGGAGAGGGTCCGGCATGAGTTCCTCCTCCCGCGACTTGTCCGGGATGAGCTTGCCCTGATCCGGGACGCCCTGGCCGACGGAGCCAGATAGTGGCCCCCGGACGAGGCAGAAGATGCGGACTGGACCCCTCGAGCCGGGTGAGAAGGTCCTCCTGATAGATCCAAAGGGGCGCAAGTACCTGGTCACCCTTCGGCCGGACGACAAATTCTCGACCCACCTCGGGACCATCCCCCACAGCGAAATCATCGGCCGCGAGGAAGGGGCAGGCCTCCGTTCTTCAGGGGGCGCACCCTTTACCGCCTTCCGGCCGACCTTTGCCGAGTATGCCCTCAAGATGAAGCGAGGGGCTCAAGTCCTGTACCCGAAGGATATCGCGACCGTCTTGATCTGGGGGGATATCTTTCCCGGCGCCATCGTGGTCGAGGGCGGGGGTGGGTCGGGGGCCCTGACCATCGCCCTGCTCCAGGCGGTCGGGGAAAAGGGGCAGGTGATCACCTATGAGGTCCGGGAAGATTTCCTGCGGCAGGCCAGAACCAACGTCGAGGCCTTCCTCGGGAAGGTCCCGCATTGGGTACCCAAGCTGAAGGATATCTATGAAGGGATCGAGGAGGCGTCAGTGGATCGCGTCGTATTAGACCTGCCCGAGGGATGGCGCGCGGTCACGCATGCGGCCGAGGTTCTCAGGCCTGGCGGGCTTCTCCTCGCTTTCTTCCCCACAGTTCCCCAACTGCAGGCCTTGGCCGCCGCCATCGAGCAAGAGCCACGCCTCAGGCTTCAGGAGGTCTTCGAGGTGGTCCACCGTCCGTGGCGTGTCCAGGGACCGAGCGTCCGGCCAGAGCTCCGTATGGTCGCTCATACCGGCTTCTTTATGTTGGCGCGCCGCCTGACCACCTCGTCTTAGGACCCACGTCCAATCCCGCTCCTCTCCTCTAATCCATTTTCACCGCGATTTCCTGCTTTGAGACCGCCCACGCCTTTTCGGGATCCTCTAAAGGAAGATGTTTCACGCCGCCGGCAATTCTGCCCTCGAGAACATCATACTGTTTTTGAAAATCTGCATCAGGAGCCTTCCACTCGTGCAGGTAATACACCGCACTGATCTTCGCCTGCGCCATTTCCTTGAGGCAGTTGAAGCACGGCTTGAGGGTCGTATAAAAAACCGCGTCTTTTACGGAAATTCCAAGGCGCGCCGCCGAGAGGAGTGCATTCTGCTCTGCGTGAACGCAGATGCACAGATCATAACCTTTCCCCGAGCCAAACTCGTTTCGGCGCGCGCATCTTTCGCATCCGCCTGCCGTACAGTTCTTGACGTTTTCTGGCGTCCCGTTGTACCCGGTCGAGATCACGCGGTCTTCTCGGACCAGGACCGCTCCCACCTTGTTGCCGAGACAATCTGCTCGCTTCCGGACTTTCATGGCGATTTCCATGAAGTACTCGGGCATTGCCGGACGGGTATCCGTCATTCCAATCCTCCAAGACAGGAGTGTCCTCGACGGCCTCAACTCTCCTTTTCCAAAATTGCTACGAGACAAGGGGCGCCTTGCTGAAAAGCCTCGGCGTCCGCCCGCGAGCCCACGATGGCGCCAAAGTGCATGGGGATCGCAAGCTTGGGCTGGATCATCTTGGCCGCCTCCACCGCCTCTTGAGCGGTCATAACGTAGGTCCCGCTGACGGGCAACAGCGCCACGTCAACCCCTTTGGCTGCCGCCATCTCCGGAATCGGATCGGAATCCCCCGCATGGTAGATCCGTTTCCCCTCGATGGTGAGAATGTACCCCACGCCCGTTCCCTTTGGGTGAAACGGATTGCCGGGGGTGCGAAACTTGTTCACGTTGTGCGCGAGGATCGCCTCGACCTCGACTCCGGTTGCTTGTGTCTTCTGTCCCGCCTGAATACTGCGGACCTCTTTGACAGGGAGTCCCTTGAGCTGCACCTGGCACAGCGGTGGGGCGACCACGACACTCTCGGGACTGATGACTTTTTGCACATCGGCCTCACTCAGGTGGTCAAAGTGGTCATGAGTGATCAGGACCAGATCGGCCTTCGGGGGCGATCCGGAAAGCTGGTAGGGATCAATGTAGATCACTGTGTCCTTCTCGATCCGAAAGCTGTCATGTCCAAGCCAAGTAATCTCGATCCCTTCATAATTGAACATGATGTCTTCCCCTCTTGGTTTTGGGTTTGTCGGGTT
>JBHIBA010000510.1:0-2501 GCA_046758845.1 Nitrospinota bacterium | reverse complement strand
TGGTGGCAGGGCTCGTGCTCCAGGTGGCGGTCTCGAAGATTTACGGCCGCATCACCCAGAGCCTCCCGAGCCTCGCGGACGATCTCGTGGCGGCGTCGTGGCAGGTTTTGAAGGCGTGATTTTTTTTCAGGGGTAGACGAGTGATTGTTCACTCACGTTCGGACCTATTGCGCTCAAGGAGGAAAGGGACCATGGGCGAAGTCCCGAAAATCGAAACCATCTCCGCAGATCTCTCCTGTCCGGAGGAAGGGAATTTCCTGCCGGGCGAGGTGCACGCGGTCGACCCCTTGGGCCGACCGGCGGAGCGGGAGGAAGCGTCATGAGGATCGGATTTCTTGCGATGAGTGGCGTGCGGGTGAGGGACGAGCAATTGATGGAGCTCGGTCTTACGCTTCCGGGCTTTGTGGAGCGGAGTCGCGTAGTGGCCTCCCTTCCGAGTCTTGGGCTCCTTTACCTCGCGGCGGTTACCCCCCCCGGCCACGAGCTTTACTACTGTGAAGCAGAGGCTGATGGTGCTGAGCCAGAGGGAGTGTATACGTGCGACCTCGTTGCAATCAGTACGTTCTCCGCCCAGGTGCAGGAAGCATATGCAATTGCATCGCGCCTGCGAGAGAGAGGTGTAGTCGTCGCGATGGGTGGTCTTCACGTCTCGGTCATGCCGGATGAAGCAAGACGGTATGCCGATCATGTCATCGTGGGGGAAGGAGAACGCGTATGGCCTGCAGTTGTAGAGGCTGTTGAAAGCGGGTCCCCTGGAAGGATTTGGAATGCCGCGAAATATGGGGCTGTGGATCTGGGTTCTTTGCCAATCCCGCGGTACGACCTGCTGGATGAGAGGCCGTACAATCGTTTTACCGTTCAGACTTCTCGGGGATGCCCCTGGCGGTGCGATTTTTGCGCCTCGACGGTCATGCTCGGGCTCAGGTACCGGAAGCGCCCGGTTGCGCACGTTGTCCGCGATATTCAGGCGGTGCGAGACCTGAGGTCGCGCCCCTTCATTGAGTTTGCCGATGACAACACGTTCGTGGATAAGCATTGGGGGAAAAAACTCTGTCGGGCGCTGATCCCCCTCGGCATCAAGTGGTTTACGGAAACCGATATCACTGTCGCCGATGACCCCGAGCTTCTCTCCCTCATGGCTCAGGCGGGGTGCAGGCAGGTGCTCATCGGCCTCGAAAGCCCTGACCCTGCTTCGTTAGAAGGGGTGGAAACGAAAGCGAACTTCAAAGCAAAGAGCGCCAGCCGCTACCTGGAGGCAATTCGCCGGATCCAATCGAGTGGGATCACGGTCAACGGCTGTTTCGTCCTCGGCCTTGACGATCATACTCCCACCATGTTTGAGCGAGTGTATGACTTTGTCTCCGAGTCAGAGCTTTACGAAGTGCAAATTACCGTCCTTACACCGTTTCCGGGGACACCGCTCTACGACAGGCTTTTGAGGGAGGGAAGAATCCTCGAGCCCACAGCTTGGAATCTCTGCACGCTATTTGATGTGAACTACGTCCCGAAGAGAATGTCTCCGGATGAGCTTCGAAGGGGCCTCCATGACCTTGCAGGAAGCCTCTATGATGCTGACGCAGTGAAGCGGCGGCGAAGTCTGTTCTTTGGAAATCTTCGCCGATCAGCCCGCAGGGTGGCGCATCGGAACTTAGAAGATCTGGTAATGGCGGTATAGAACAATGATTGATCCAGCGACAAACCTGTACGTAGGTTGGCTCGCCATGCTCGGCGGCGCCCTGTCCGGGGCAGTCGCCGGAATCTTTTTCCACCGGGAGGAGTGGCTCGGTGGCTATGGTTCGTTCCGGAGGCGGCTGATTCGACTTGGGCATATCTCCTTCTTCGGTCTTGGGTTTCTCAATATCCTCTTTGCTTTGAGCGCCCCGCTGCTTCACCCCGGGGGCTTAGCCGTTAGCGTTGCCTCGGTAAGCTTTACCGTCGGAGCAACGACGATGCCCCTTTGTTGCTTTCTGACGGCGTGGCAATCGCCAGCCAGGTTTCTCTTTCCGATCCCTGTGCTGAGTGTGGTAGTGGGGGTAAGCGCGACACTCCTCGGGTGATGAAGGCACCCAAGGCCGCCCTCCCGTCGGGCAAGCGCCTATTTCTTGCCCCCGTTCGTGGCTCGTTCGGATTATACTGGATGGCCGAGGGGCCCGAAGCGAACGGGGAAGAGGAGGCCTCCTGGCCTCGGCGTCTTTGCCGAAGGAGGGGTGTCTGGGGTGGTCCGCTGTCCATCCTGCGGAGCGCGAGGGTCGCGGGGGAAGCTCTGGGCCGGGGAGGCATCCGGTGTCGGTGCGGCGCCTGGCCCTTCCGGTCCTGGATAGAGGGGCCCAAGTCCCGTTTGGGCCAATTGCGGTTTCGTTGAGGGAAGATCGGCCGGGGGAGACCCGCAGAACCGTCAATCTCAGGCCGGATTTGGGCTGCGCGGCCGGCAGCAGCCTGGGGAGAATGCCTCTCCATCTGAGAATCCGTATCCGATTCCACTTTCAACGAAAGGGGGAGAT
>JBHIBA010000509.1:0-2502 GCA_046758845.1 Nitrospinota bacterium | reverse complement strand
TCTTCTCGGCCCGCTCTCGTGCCCGCTGCAGGACGGCGATCGCCTCGTCGGTACCGCGCTCCACCGCGACCACGCTCGGCTCGTTCAGGACGATGCCGCGCCCCTTGATGTAGACGAGCGAGTTGGCCGTCCCCAGGTCGACGGCCAAGTCGCTGGAAAGCAAGCCGAACAGCCGGTTTAGTAGCATCTGATGAACTCACTTTGCGAACTCACTCTGAAGACCGATACCCCCCCTTTGCCCCCGATGGGACAGAAGAGGCGAAAGCACGAACATGGCCGAAACACACGACCCCCAACTCTGCCATATTAAACCGTTTCCTGACACGGTTGGCAAGAGCAATGCGTGATGATTGTTCAACCTTTCATTTCCACTATTTACGGTGAATCTTGCTTCTGGCCGGGAGAAATATTAAGTTATTTAGTCTCAGCAATTGTGACTCGGGCATTCGCGGGTCAATGGGCGGAGATGGCGTAAAAAAATCGTAAGAAGACAAGCCGACGCACGATTCGGCGGGAGGGTTTGCCCCTGATGCTGAAGTTCATGCGAAAGTACGGCAGTTCGTGGTTCATCAAGATCATTCTGCTCATGATCATCGTGACCTTTGTGGGCTTTTTCGGCTGGACCGCCGTGCAGGGGCCGTTCACGCGGGACGTGGTCGCGACGGTCGACGGTGAACCCGTCTCCCTCGGCGAATACCAGAACGCATTCCGCCGGACATATGAACTGTTTCAGAGGGTCTACGGCGACACCCTGGACGAAGCGATGGTCAACCGGCTCCAGATCCCCCGCCAGGCCCTGGAAACAGTGGTCCGGTCCAGAATTCAGGTCCGTCAGGCCCATCTGGCGGGTCTGCGCGTTTCCGACGAGGAGCTATCCCGGCATATCCGACGCCAGCCGGCCTTCCAGCGAAACGGCCGGTTCGATCGCGCCCTTTACCTGGACGCCCTCCGGCGAAACCGCGTCCCCGTCGCGGCGTACGAGGCGGAACAAAGGTTAAATCTGCTTTTGAGCAAGATTGAGGCCATTATCCGCGACGGCGTCAAGGTGGCCCCGGCCGAGGTCGAAGAGGCCTTCCTGTGGAGTCGCGAACGCGCCAAGGTCCGTTACATGATCCTGCTGGCCGAGGAATTGAAGAAAAACGTTCAGGTCGGCGAAGACGCCCTGCGCGCCTTTTTCGACAAGGAAAAGGAGCAGTTCCGCGTCCCGAAAAAGCTCAAGGCAGCCTACTTTTTTGCCGACATCCAGGCCCTCGAGGGATCCGTCCAGGTGACGGATGAAGAGATCGCCAAGGAATACGAGAGGAGAAAGGACGAATACCGTGAAGCCGAGCGGCGCAATGCCCGGCACATCCTGTTGAAACTCAGTCCCGGCGCCAAGCCCGAAGATGTCGAGAAGGTCAAGGCGAAGGCAGAGGATTTGATCCGGAGGCTTCGGAACGGGGCGGATTTTGCCGCGCTGGCCAAGGAGTTCTCGGAGGACCCGAACGCCGAGAAAGGGGGAGAGCTGGGAAGCTTCGGCCGGGGCGAGCTCGACCCGGAATTCGAAAAAGCTGTCTTTGGCATGGAAGTCGGAGAGCTCCGGGGCCCTGTGAGGACCGATTTCGGTTTTCACATCATTCGATTGGACGGGATCGAAGGGGAGAAGGTGCGCCCGCTGTCGGAGGTGAAAGCCTCAATCGCCGACGGTCTGCGCGCCCGGCGCGCAGCAGAAAAAGCCCGTGACGCCATCGAAAAAGTCTGGGATGAGCTCTCCCAAGGTCGGCCGTTTGAGGATTTTCCCGAAACCCCCGGTGTCAAGCGAGGGGTCTCGGAGTTTTTCGCTGCCGACGGGAAGGGGCTTCCGGTTGCGGACAGGGAGAGGGTGGCCGCCGCCGCGTTCAAGCTGGGAAAGGAAGAGATCAGCGACCCCATCGAAGGGGAAGGGGGTTGGTATATCGTTCGCATCGTGGACGAGCAGCCGTCTCAAATTCCCGAAATGAAGGAGGTCCGCGGGGACGTCGAGAAGGCATACGTCCAGCATCGGAGCAAGAGCCTGGCGGAGGAGCGGGCCAAGGAGTTGGTGGGACGTCTGGAAAGGGGCGAATCGCTGGAGCAGATGGCCAAGGAGGCGGGATTGAATCCGATAGACTCCCCCTTCTTCACGAGGAACCAGCCTATCCCCTCACTGCGCGCGGGCGCCGAATTTTACACGAAGGCCTTCGAGCTTGAAGTCGGAAAGGCCGCCCAAACGGGTGTGGAAGAGGGGCGGGTGATTTTTGTGGTCACCGATCGCGCCCAGGCCGATCCGAAAGAGCTGGAGAGTGACGGCGGAAGGTTCCGGGAGGAGTATCTTCGGAGTAAGCAAGCGGTGGTGATGAACCTCTGGGTGAACGCCCTTCGGGAATCGACAGAGGTGATTACCCGCCCGGGAATGCAGTTCTGAGGCGGCTCATCTCCGGCGATAAATTACTGACAGAAGCGCGTAATCGTTGACATGTCATCTCTGAAAGCGCGACGTGTCAA
>JBHIBA010000508.1:0-2522 GCA_046758845.1 Nitrospinota bacterium | reverse complement strand
GCCACCGCCAAAGAAGATGGTGACCTCAGGCAAGGAAGCCGTGAAGCTCACCGTCTCCGGCCAGGTGAACCGCATGGTGCTGTTTGCGGACGACGGCGTGGAGGACGAAATCTTCCACGTCGACAACGTCAACAGCGGAACCCGGGTGCGGTTTGTCGGAAAGGCCCGCCTGAGCCCGGAGTGGTCGTCGGGTATCCGCGTCGAGTTCAACCTGCGCGAAAACCGAAGCGACAAGGTCTGCATCCAAACGGGCGACCGTGCTAAGGCAGAATGCGACAAGGGGGTTGCCGGAGCAGACAAAGATGCGGCCTTCGACACCAGCGAACGCTTTTTGGAGTGGACGGTCACCAGCAAGACGCTCGGCAAGTTGTACATCGGCCAGGGAGACACGGCGTCCAACAGCACCAACCACGTGAACTTCTCGGGCACCCTCATGCCCGACTTCACGGGCGCCCAGCTTGTCGGTGGCGGCATCCAATTTAGGGATGCGGACACCGACGAGACATTCGGCACGGACATCAATGACACGTTCGCCGATTTCGACGGCCTGAGCCGCCGCAACCGCATCCGCTACGACACGCCGACGTTCGTTGGCTTCAAGGCCTCGGCAAGCCATATCCAGGGTGACGCCTGGGACGTCGCCTTGCGGTATGCCGCCAAAATCCCAGGCTTCAAGCTGGGCGCGGCGATCGCCTTCGCTGAGGCGACCAACCGGTTCGGTTTCGACCAGGTCAACGGGTCCGCTTCGATCCTGCACGAGCCGTCGGGGGTCAGTCTGACGTTTGCCGCCGGCGAGCGAGACCTGGAAACCCGCGGGCGCGAGGACCCCTTGCTCCGAAGGGTCGTGGTGGGCTATCAGTTCAAAGCCACGCCCCTGGGCAAGACCTTCCTTTCAGCCAGCTTCAGTCGTGTGGACGACTTCCAGAAGGACGGCGACGAATCGGCGACGTGGGCTGTCACCGTTTTGCAGAAGATTGACAAGTTCAGCATGGAGCTATATGCGGGCTTTCGCAACTGGGACTTGACACGGCGCGGCAGGGACGTTGAAGATATCAACCTCGTGTTCTCCGGTGCGCGCATCAAGTTCTGAGGCGTCTGACATCCCGGCCGGGGAGAGTGAGGGCCTGCGATGATCGGGAAAGCGCTCGCCTTGGTGCTCCTGGCGCTCCTCCTCTCCGCGTGCGCTTCGATAGAGCCTTTAGCGTTCCCGGAGAGCGGGGATGAGATCCCCCCCGGACCGGGGCTTTTCAGCGGGCCGGATGGGGAGTTCGTCATCTACCGCAAAATGGAGTGAGCCGAGCGGGAGAACCGCAGACCCCGTCCGGGGCGATGGCCCGGACGGGGTCTTCTTTTTTGAGGGGCAACGCCCCCATGAAGTTCACCCGGGACTCGGCTCCGCCGAAATCCCGACCAAGGATCGGAAGGACGACCCCGACTGGGCGATCGCCACGGAGATCGGCTACCAGTTCTAGGGGAGGGACTGCCTGAGCCTTCGCCCTCGCGAAAACCTGAGCCCCGGGGTCTCCCGCCTGGTCAAGCTGCGGGAGTGGAGCGGGATAAGATGCGCCATTGGCTCGCGGACCGGAAGGGCAACTCGGCAAGTTGAAATGGGAAATTCCCGTTGAGAACTCCATTGCCGGAACTGAAATTGCGCTTTTGGAGGATCAAACGTGAGAGAATTCTCTCAATCTTTGCGGATACTAAAGGGAACGCGATGCCGTCCCTTGGTTCTGGGGATACTCTGTATGCTTACAGCGGGGTGTGCGACCGCCACGCTGAAGATGTACGAAGGCCCGGAAAAGCCCCGGGCGATGGTCGCTGTTATTACAAACAAGCAATGGGGTATGTGGATAAAGAATGTGGATGGCAAGGACGTAGAAGTTGCATCTCATAGGGCATTGTTTCTGGAGTACTCAAGTGTCGCTGTCGAACCAGGCGAACATCGCTTGGGTGTATCCTATGACACAGTCAACCAAGAGCAAGATTTCATATACGTTTACCATAAAGATTTTTCTCTTAAAGTGACCCTTAAGGGCGGCCATACGTACGCCGTCGAGTTTATAACATCTGGAGGTCCGTATAAGCCGTTCATGCGCGTGTGGGTTGAAGATTCATCTACCGGAGAGAAGATGGCAAGCGCGTCGGGAATCGTAGAAACAGAGGAATTCGGTCCATTCAACGGGGATGATCTCGAGAGATAGCTCCCCTTCTCGCCTGCGCCATCCACCGTCCCATATTTAGCCGTTCCTGGCGGGACCCCGAGACCAATGCCGTCGACCCGGAGCAATTAAGCCCAGATTTCCCAAGTAAATCTTCAATTTCTCCACCGTCGAGGCGCTTTTTCAGTTACAATTCAATGAGTTAACCAGCCATTCTGCCATTAGGGGGGATCCTTCCGGCCTCGGGCGCGGGCGGGGATTCCCGCCTTCTCTTCGCGGCCGGCCGGGGGCGCGCTGGGCGGCGGGCCTGAGCTGGGTGGCCACGGTGCCCCTCACCTCTTCCCTCACGGGGGACTTCTTCGG
>JBHIBA010000507.1:0-2532 GCA_046758845.1 Nitrospinota bacterium | reverse complement strand
GTTCTTGCGCCGTCCACCACACCATACCGCCGCTCTGACTGTCAAGGGAGAAGGAATAAGGGACTCGACAGCTAGAGGGAAAGGGGTTATCATCGGCTACCCGGCGATGGGGGGGCATTCCCCTATCACGAATTGAGAGATCTCGGTTGGAGTGCTGTTTTCGGGAGAGACACCGTGAGCGGCCGCATTATTTCATTGGTGGTAGTTGGGATCTTCGCCTGGGGTACGCCTGGCTTGGCTGCGCAAAAGGGGGATCCCGGGCAGGGGAAGGTCCTCTATGTGGAATACTGCCTCCAGTGCCACGGCGGACGCGGGGAAGGGTGGGGATGGAGCAAGAAGGTTCCCCCGCCCCCCGTCCCGATACCCGACCTTTCAGATCCAAAGCTCATGAGGCAGCTCTCGGATCAGTATCTGTTTGACGTTATCAAAGGGGGCGGAGAGGCGGTCGGGAAGACCCGATTGATGCCTCCTGCCGGACGCGTCATAACCGATGCGGAAATCTGGGATGTTATCGCCTATCTGCGATCCCTGACTCGGACGGCCCAGAAGTCCAAGCAGAACGAGCGCTGAATTTTACCAACACGGGGGAGGCAGTGATGAAGCACAAGCAGTGGCGGTGGGGGGTTCTTCTCTGTGGGCTCGGCCTGGGAGGATTGATTTTGGGCCTTGGGTCCTCCTCCGCCCATGAGGGCCGCGCGGCGGCCGGGCGGTTTCCCCACTCCGTGATTCTCGGAGACTTCAATGTGGACGGACACCTGGACATGGCCGTTGCCGCCTCGGCGGAGCGGAAGATTACCGTCCTCCTGGGAGATGGCAAAGGTGGGGTGGCTTCCAACCATTCTTACGGGGTACCGAGGGGTCCTGTCTGGGTGACGGCCGGAGACCTGAACGGTGATGGATACTTAGACCTGGTCTCGACCAACAGCGGTGCGGCGAGCGTGACTTTGTATTTTAATAACGGCAAGGGCGACTTCGGAGCGCGGCAGGATCTCGAGGCCTTTAAGGCGCCGGTAGCGGCAGTGGTGGGGGACTTTGATCAGGACGGCCGCATGGACCTGTCGGTGGCCGATACACTTCTTTCACGCGTCCTTATATTCCGGGGCGACGGGAAAGGGGAGTTCAAACCGATGGGGCAGTACCCATCGGGCCGTCGGCCCCACATCATGGCCGAGGCCGATCTCAACAAGGACGGCCTGGTTGACCTCCTGGTGACGAGCCTGGGGCAGCATACCATCTCAGTCCTCCTTGGGAAGGGAGATGGAACATTCTATGGCCCCAAGGCTATCAAGGTCGGTCGGTTTCCTCACTATATGGCCGTCGCCGACTTCACGGGAGACAGTCATCCGGATGTGGCGGTTGTCTGTGCAGGGGAGGATGCGGTCTATCTGTTGGCCGGTAATGGAAAGGGCGATCTGCGTAAGGTCGCCGAGTTCCCAGCTGGTGTCAATCCCCATCCTATCGCGACCGCGGACTTCGACGGGGACGGACACTTGGATTTGGTGGTGGGAAACCGTAGCAGCAGGGACCTCACCATCCTCAAAGGAGACGGGACGGGTGCCTTCACCCGCCTGCCGGCCGTAAATCTCCCTGACGACCCGATCGTGCTCGCGACCGGGGATTTCGACAGAGACGGGAATCCCGATCTCATCCTGATCTTTGCCTCTCTGCATGCCGCGAGCATCTATCGCGGAGATGGCAGGGGAGGATTTATACCGCCTGCGAAAGCCGAAAGACGTAACGATCAGGGGCGTGAGGTTTACTCGGCGAGGGCCGAGGGATCCTGGGGGAGGGACTCCAGAAAGACAGAGGGAATGCCGTAGATAACTGGTTTCTGTTGAAGCTTGGCGTAGACGAGTTTCCCTTCGGATTTCCCGAGGAGCACGGTACCGAGAGATTTTCCGTCCGTCTTGGTGAGGGTCAATGTTGCAACCGGCTTCTCGAGACCGTAGAGGGATAGGTCGGTAGGGCCTTTCGCAACCACTTTCTGCCACTTGAGATCCTTGATCTCGTTCAGGAGGTTGATGACGGCAGAATATTTCGCTTTGCCTTTTTGAGGCTCCTTGAGTTCCCACTGCTCCTTCCGCTTCTCCACGAGGATCTCCTGCCCATCGCGTGATAGCTCCATCTTCCCCACGTCCCAGGTCTCGAAGCTCAGCAGCTGCCGGAAGCGGAAATCGAACGGCCCTTTATCAAGCTCTTCGTAAAGCCGAGCCTCGACCAGATAGACAGCCTGACTCTCGCCCACCCGGACGAACGCTCCCTTGCCCTTGTCCTTGGTCGCCCTGGCCAGGGTCAGGGTGGACAGGGGCTTCCCCTCCTGGTCCAGCAGACGCACTGTGACCGGCGGCGCCTGGAGTCCGTAAGATTTCAGGGTCTTGGGGTCGTCGTCCACAAACTCCTTGACCCGGGTGCTGGTGAGATCCCAGAGCAGGTCGTTGACCGCCCGCTGATCCGCTGACGCCTCCTCGGGTTCCTGCATCCTCCAGGTATCCTCGGCCTTTGACAGAACTGTCCGCCCTTTGCGAGTTTCGA
>JBHIBA010000506.1:0-2535 GCA_046758845.1 Nitrospinota bacterium | reverse complement strand
CGCATCTGATTCAGGGCGGGGTTGACCTGATCCTGGTCGAGACCATGACGCATCTCGCCGAGGCGCGAATGGCGCTTCAAGCAACCCGGGAATGTCCTCCGGTGCCGGTCGCAGTGAGTTTGGTGTTTTCCGAGCAGCGGGGGGGGTTCTGTACCCTGGACGGCGCCTCACCCCAGGAGGCGGTCCGGGAGCTCTCGGCCGCTCAGGTGGTGGGATGTAACTGTATGGATGCAGAGAGGATGGCTGAGGTGCTTCGGGCGATGCGTGAGGCGACGTCCCTGCCGCTCATTGCCCAGCCTCATGCAGGGCTCCCGGAGAGCCGAGAGAAAAAATCGGTCTACCCCGTCGACCCTGAAGGGCTGGTGCGCCACATCCCTTCACTGTTGGCTTCCAAGCCGGGGATCCTCGGGGGATGTTGCGGGACCACCCCAGCGCACCTCGAAGCAGTCATCCGCTCTCTCCGTCACCCCTGACCCCCACCCACTGCGCACCACTACAATCCAAGTCAATTGTATTAAGTATATATAAGCTCTTTGTTAAGCGTGTACTTCAAATATATTTCTCCCGTTCTTGGACACTGGATGGCCCCCTTCCTCCGCCATCTGGCGGCCGACGACCGCGAGGAGAGGTCTCGGTCCAAGCAGGCACTACCTCCAACGGGACGCATTTTCCTCGGATTGTAGGTGCGGAAATTGCACCAGCGGTTGATCAGCGCGGTCGGCCCCGGCGGCGCCCAGTACGAGATGCTCAGGGAGCGGGACGGACAGACGCTGTCCTTCGCAGTTTGGTTTGTAATGGACTGGGACGGCATCTACCGTATACGAGGATTTTAGGCGAACGTGTTGCGAAGAAAGCGACCCTTGATGATGGAAAAAGGATTGGTGGCCGCTTTTCAGGTGGCCTTAACTGTTCTCCTACCCTCGCCAGGGCATGCGGTCGATAATTGCCCGCCTTTTGTCCAGGACAATTCCGCTTCCGAAATCATAGCCCGTCACATGCCACAATCAGGTCCACTTTCTGTTCCTCAGTTGAACGAACTGTTCAAGGAATTGGTAAGGGAAAAGGTCATCCCACCGCTCTCAGTGCGACCGTCAAGCGGGCCCGCACCTTTAACAGTCGAAATCGGCTGGCTGATCGCCCCCATGGGCGACCCGGCTGAGATCGAATTCGATGTCGACGGGGACGGGAATCCAGAATGGTCGCAGAAGGTATTCCGCTTGGAGTCTGAACGAAGAGAGCACACCTACCGGCAAGAGGGAGAGTATCAGTTTACCGTGCGTATTCATGATCGTAGTGGAAAGATCACGGTTTACGCGATACCTGTCACGGTCCTGTCACCGTCTGAGTTTCACGCTGAGATCAAAGCGCGATGGAGCGGTTTCAAGGCAGCCCTCCACCACGGCGATGTCTCTGCAGCGCTTGAGTGCATCGCTGTCTCTTCCAGGGACCGCTACCGCCCGGTCCTGCAAAAGCTCGGGGGCAACCTACCATCTATATCCACCAATCTAGGGGACCTGCACGTTACCCGGGTTAAGGACGGGCTGGCCGAGGCCACTACAGTCCGCCTGCAGGACGGCCAGCGGCGGCTGTACTTCATTTACTTCATGCCGGACCCTGATGGCATCTGGCGCATCCAGACCTTTTAATTTTAAAGAGAGGGATGCCACAGGTAGATTCCGGCTGCGCTTTTCACCGTGATTCTCACCCTGGGTGCGCTGGCCTTGCCGGCGGTAGGCGAGGCGGCGGGGCCGTGGAAGGGCCAGATAGTGGATGCCCCGCAGATCGAACGGCGGGCGCCGCACCGCACCTTGTTTCCCTTGTTTAGCGTCTTCAAGCCTGGGTATGCGTACTTCCAGGGGAGGTTTGCATCCTCCGAAGCCATGGCCGAGCGCCGAGACCGGTCTCTCCTCGGGGTTGTGGAGCTGGAGCTAATCAGAGGGCAAAGCCGACGTGAGAGACTCAGGAAATTTCCCCTAGATCTCAGGGATTCGCATGTTCCTGGGGAAAAGATCCCAACATTCCCCAAGGCTTTGGGGTAAGGACGAGGGTCACTCCCGTCATGGCACGATCCCTGCAAAATCCCCTTGACAACTGAGTCTTCACTCTTTATTTTGTGCCGGTTGCTTTTTAACCGTGAAAGGAGGTGAGACCGCTTCATGGCCAAGGGAGAGAGGAAGTTGGCGAAATTGGCCTCCCGGCCGACCCATAATCAGGCCACCCGGGTTCACACCTGTCCTGCCGACGGAAACAAGATGACCTGGGTCCAATACTTTGCAGAAAACGGCCGGGGGAGGACTGCCCTGCGTTGCGACAAGTGCGGGGCCATCAAGTTTCGTTCCGAGCTCTAATCGGGGCCCGAAGACACGCCGGGGGGGCATAGCCCCCCCCTTTTTTTTCCTGTTCCATCCCGTCGATCCTCGAAGAAAGGTTCAGAAAGTCCTTGAAATCCTTGGGCATTTTTGAAGTGGATTCTGAAAGGTCCGCGGCATTTCCTTTTTGACAGGCCTACACACCTCTGATATGCTTTTTAGCGAT
>JBHIBA010000505.1:0-2536 GCA_046758845.1 Nitrospinota bacterium | reverse complement strand
AAGGCCCCCCTGGGAATCCGGGCTTTCATCCCCGTCTACCCTGCGCGATAATACGATATCACCACAGAGTGGGACACAACGCGCATCTTTACGGAATTGTTGATCTTCTGGGAGGATGAACTAAAATAGAGCTTGTAGTCTCGCAGCGGACGGATAATTGCTTGCCGGTGCGAACTTTTATCTAACTTCACCCCATGGGCGGTGTGCAGGAGTGTTCGCGCTGCGGCGGGCCTTTGGGAGATAAGAGGGAAAAGCCATGGTCATAGCCGCGTGGGTCGTCGCAGGACTGGTTATTGTCTTCTTGTTCTGCCGGTCACACCTGCAAATAAACCGGTTGAAGGAATCGCTGGAGGCATTGCGCGACCGGCTCGACAGCATCGCCGGCAAGAGCGAAGAGCAGCTGGCCGCCCTGCGGGAAGAGATCAAAGCGCTTACGGCTTCCCCCGCCGGGAGCACAAATGGCGAGGGGAGTTCCGAGGAGGACGAAGTCCTGAAGATGAAGTTTCAGCAATTCCTGGACGAGGAGATCAATCCGGCCGTGGGGATGCACGGCGGGTTCGTTTCCCTCATCGACGTCAAGGACCGCGTCGCCTTCGTTCAGATGGGCGGAGGCTGCCAGGGGTGCGGCATGGTCAACGTGACCCTGAAGCAGGGGATCGAGGCCCGGATGAACGAGGTGATGCCTGAGATCCGGGAGATCGTGGATACGACCGACCACAGAGGCGGCGCAAACCCCTATTACCAGCCCGGCAAGGGATCGCCCATGTTCTGATCCGGCCGGATTGGAAGTTCGCCGCGATCCGGGCGGTTTTTTGTGGACCCCGTTTCCTAAGCCAGCGCTTTCTACCGGCCTTACTTCCGCTGCCGCCGCCGAAAAGGCGGCCATCCCCCGTACACCCTGAAATGGGCAGAGGACGCGTTTCCCATGCCTCGGGTTCTGCTTCTCCTCCCCACAACGTCCTACCGAACCGCCGACTTCATGGAAGCAGCCGGCCGGATGAGCGTTGACGTCGTCGTAGGGTCGGACCTGCCTCAGGTTCTGGCCGCGCACACCACCGGCAAGACCCTCACCCTGAACTTCGGGGATCCGGAAGGGGCGGCCAAAGAGATCGCCCTCTTCTCCCGAAGATACCCCTTGGATGCGGTGATTCCCGTCGATGACGACACCGCCCTGGTCGGAGCGAAGGCCGCCGAGACGCTGGGCCTTCCCCATAATTCCGTGGAATCGGTCCTGGCCGCGCGGGATAAGCACCGCATGCGCCGGGCCCTTGCCAAAGCCGGGATTCCCTCACCGCACTTCGAGGTTTTCTCCATCCGCAACGATGCCCTGGAAATCGCGCCGGAAATGGAATTCCCCTGCGTGGTCAAGCCGCTCTTCCTCTCGGCCAGCCGGGGGGTCATCCGGGCGGACAACCCGGAGGAATTCGTCGAGGCGTTTCTTCGGGTGAAAGCGATCCTGGAAGACCCTGAAATCGCGTCGCGCGGAAGGGAAGCCGCCACAGAGATGCTCGTGGAGGAATTCCTCCCGGGGCCTGAGGTGTCCGTGGAGGGGATGCTTTCGGGCGGCCGGCTCAAGGTCTTGGCGCTCTTCGACAAGCCCGACCCGCTGGATGGCCCCTTCTTCGAAGAAACGATCTACGTCACGCCGTCGCGCCTGCCCCGTGAAGCGCAGAGAAGGGTCTTGGAATGCGCCGCCCAAACGGCGGAGGCCATCGGGCTTCGTGAGGGAGCGGTCCACGCGGAGTTTCGGGTCAACGAGAAGGGTGTCTGGCCCATCGAGATTGCTGCGCGCTCCATCGGCGGGCTGTGCTCCCGGACGCTTCGCTTCGGGACGGGGCTCTCCCTGGAGGAGCTGATTCTCCGCCAGGCCCTGGGGATGGAATTCGAATCGCTGGAACGGGACCGGCTGGCTGCGGGCGTCATGATGATTCCGATTGCCCGAGCGGGAACGCTCCGAGAGGTTCTCGGGCAACAGGAGGCCCGCTCCGTCGCCGGAGTCGAGGATGTCGTCATCCTCATCCCGCTCGGGCAGCCGGTCGTGCCTTTGCCCGAGGGGACGAAATACCTCGGGTTCATCTTCGCCCGATCCGAAACCCCCGACGAGGTCGAGGCCGCGCTGCGCGAGGCGCACCGGCGGCTGGATATCCGCATCACGCCCGCTCGCGAAGCCGTAGAAGCCGTGTAAGAAAGGGAACCCCCGGCCTTCTATGAAAGACCGGCTCTTGTTTTCTGCGGGGGGCGCTTTTTGTAAGGCGCCCCCCCGCGCCCCCCAGCAAAACTTTCGACGGCCCGGCACTGCGTGGCCGGGCCTGCTGGGGGTTGGGTGTGTGTTCGCGCTGACCGGTTTGTCTTTCGCCCTCCCGTGGCTTCCTTCTTCGGCCGAATGCGCGCCTTGCTCCGCAAGGCTCGCGCATTCGGCCAATGGGCCAGTCTTATGCGGCAAAGGGCCGCCCCCTAAAAGGGCGGCCCTTTATCGCGAACAGAAAGTTTTCCGGGGGGTCCAGGGGGGCCGGTTTTCAAAAAGGCCCCCCTGGGA
>JBHIBA010000504.1:0-2553 GCA_046758845.1 Nitrospinota bacterium | reverse complement strand
GTCTTCCCCTCCATTTGTGTCGAGCTTGTTATCATGAGCGTCTTTAGGTTTCGTTCGAGACCAGAGAAGAAGAGATTTGTTCGGAGCGCCCGAAAGGCCTCTACAACCCTGGCCTTGGGAAGGAAGAGGCTCAAGAGCATCGTATACTTCTCCTTCGTCTCCTGATCGAGGGAGACGGCCTCTCCCTTCTCCTCGGCAAGTTCTTTCTCGACATCGAGATCGGGGACCACACCGAGGACCGACGTCTCGAGCAGCGACTCGACGTCCTCGATAGCCCCGATGGAGGTATCCATGGTCTCGACCACAAAGGCGAGAACCCCCCCCATGATGAGGCCGATGACGAGCCCCAAACCGGCCTTCGCCACCGCCGCCGGGGGGTTGATGGGCTCAGAGTGAACCGTTGCCGGCCTGACAATGCTCACCTCAGCCACCTGTTCCTTCTCCTTGATCAACGCCTCCTGATATCGCTCCTTGAGAAGAGAGTAGATCCGTTCGTTGACCTTTACCTCTCGCTCCTTCCGGGCCATCTTGAGCGCGGCCTCAGGTAGCGTAGCCTGCTGTTGCTTCAGGCGGGCGATACCCTTTCGGAGTTCAGTAGATCGTCCCGTCAACGCCTTAAGCCTGGAACTCATCGCCTCCTGGATGCTATGCCGGACGTTGGCCATCTCGGCATTTACCTGCTTCACCTCGGGATGGGCGGGTGAAAGGGTGAGAAGGAGATTGCCTCGCCGAACCTTGAGATCGGAGAGGGAGGCATAGAGCTTGGAAAGGGCAGGGTCGGGGGTATCAGAGTGTGAACCGATGGGGCGAGCGAACGCCTTCCCATCTTTGAGGAACTTCAGCTGGGCTGCGGTCTCGGCAATAGAGCGCTTGGTCTGTTCAAAATCTGATTCCAAGGCCACCAATTGATTCAAGACTGTCTTGGTCTCCTCCGGGAGGAGGATGATCTCGCTCTTCTCCTGAAATGCTTCCAGCCGCTCTTCGGACTGGCGAAGCCCTGACCCCACCTCCTGAAGCTGCTCTTCGATGAACTTCCTCGCCTCGCGGACATTCCGGCTTCGGGTCGCGAGGTTATCCTCCTGGAATGCCTTGGCGGTGCTGTTGGCAATTCGAGCTGCCTCCTTGGGATCTCCGGAGGTCGCGTTGATTTCGATGAGGCTTGTCTCTTTCACCCGTTGGACCTCGACTTGGTCCTCAAGATGGCGGATCGCCTTCAGGTACGCCGGCGAAGCACGAATCTCGTCGGGTGTTGCCCCCTGAGGGATCAGCCCCAGCTTCTTGGCCGCAAGGCTCATCACCGGGAACCCTTTGATCAGAGCGGCCTGGGTCTCGAGAGTGCTCTCGGGGTTGAAGCTAAGTACCTCCTGGAGGAATCCGGCCATGCTGACTGCCCGCTCGACCCGTACAACCGACGTTGCCTGATACAGGGGCGTGGGAGCTTGGAGAATCGCCAGGGCGAAGGCGGAGAAAGCAAAGAAAAGGGGGACGAGGATAACAATTCCCCTCCGCCGACGGATGATTCTGAAGTATTCCCTCAGGTTGATGTCGTAGTGCGCCATCGCTTAATCCGCAAAGAAATCTTGGATGATCAATGAATCAACAACATTGCGCAATAGGAGGTTGACGTTCACCAATGTGGGCTTGATCTTTTCCATGAACACGTTCCAGTCACCGACCGCGCTCCTTGGCAAGAAGACGACATCGTTGACCTCAAGGCGGATGTCCTGGCTCACGTCCCCCTCTTCGAGCAGGCTCCGGAAGTCCACTGCAATGATCTCGGGGCTATTGAGATTTCCGCGGATTACTCGGGCGCTCTCCAAGACGGCCGTGAATTTGGCCCCTCCGGCCTGGGCCATGAGCTGAGAAAGACGCATATTCGGGACCATGGGAAAAACCCCGGGCTTTTTAACTTCGCCCAAGGCAAAGACCTTCTTATCCTCGACGCTCGGAACGAAAACAACATCGCGTGTATCCAACACGATTTCAACGTCACGGGCCGGAGTCCCGTTAGCAAGGAGCAGGTTTAGGTTCACGGTATACGAAATGTCTCCTGGACGTATCAAGCGAACTGCATCGAGATTGGCCGTGGGGGCCGGTCCCCCCGCCGCTGCCAGGAGATCGAGGAGGGTGGTCCTCCCCTTCAGGGGGTATACCCCTGGATTCCCCTTCACTGCTCCGAATATCGCGACCTTCTTACTGTTATACTCCTTGACCAGGACCTCGATGCTGAGTTGCTTGTAGTACGGGCTCAGGATCCGGTGGATCTCTTCCGCCGCCTGATAGGTCGTCAGCCCCATCACTTTGGCATTGAAGAAGGTGACGGTCACCGTCCCGTCGGACTGCACGATTGCTGTGTGCTTTTCCTGCGTAAAACCCTTGGTCAGGAGGAGCTCCAGAACGTCGCCGGGACCGATCTTGTACCGAGAGATACCATCGAGAGTCACAAAGGTCTCGTTCTCCAGCGCTGGCTCGGGCAAGGGGGAACTCTGGGCTGGCCGTGGAGAGGATGAAGCCTGGATGGCCCTGGCGGTGGCCTCTGGGGAGGCGGGAGGT
>JBHIBA010000503.1:0-2561 GCA_046758845.1 Nitrospinota bacterium | reverse complement strand
ATTTCCGGACGGGTTGCGCCCTTATCGACGCTGCGGCCGAGGCGGGTTGCGACGGCGTGAAGTTCCAGAATTACCGAACGGCCGATTTCGTAAAAAGCAAGGATGAAACCATTCTCTTCAAACGGGCCGATGGCGAGGACTATACGGAGAATCGATGGGCCCTTTTCCAGCGCCACGAACTCTCCTTGGAAGAGTTGCGGGGTTATTCCATCCGGGCCAAGGACCGAGGGCTCTTCTTCCACGCCACGCCCACGGGCGAGAGCGGGGTGCGGGACCTGGTGGTGCTTGGGGCGGCGTGCATCAAAAACGGCTCGGACATGTTATGGAACATCCCCCTGATCCGTAGCATGCAAGAGAGCGGGCTGCCGGTCGTCCTCTCGGCGGGAGACCCCGCAAGCGCATCCGGTGTCTCTTCGCTTTGGCGCATCGTCGTCACCATGGAGTTCATGAGGAAAGGCGGAACGCCGCACATATGGCTCCATTGCGTGAGCCGCTATCCCGCCACCTGCGATCCGGCTCTCGGGGTGATGGCAGACCTGCGGGCGGCGGGGCGCGGGGTGCCCGTCGGTTATAGCGACCACACGCTCGGGCCGGAGGCGGCCGTATCGGCGGTCGTGGATCACGGCGCCTGCTGGCTGGAGAAACACTTGACCCTGGACAAGAGCATGTCCGGCCCCGACCACTGGTGGAGCGCCGACGTCCGGGAGATGAAGGAGATCGTGCGAAGGATCCGTGAGGCAGGCAGATGAAAGTTTGGCTGCGGCGGGCGACGGAGAAGGACGAAGGCTTCGTCCTCTCCATTGAGAACGAGCTTTTACAGCGGGCGGCCTCTTTCCGCAAAACGCCCATTTCGGCCGAGGAACATGCCCGCTGGTTCAAGGAAAAGATGGAAGACCCGGACTGCGCCATCTTTGTCGTCCGCGCATCCCAAGCGCCCGCAGGGTCCGCCGCTGACGCCGGCGTGCTGCGGCTCTACCGGGCGGGCGAAGAAGCCGTCCTGTCGGTGGGCGTGACGGAATCCCTGCAAGGGATGGGAATCGGGACGCTGGCCATCCGGGGCGGGTTGGCGGCATCCATCGACCTTTGGGGATGTGACAAGGTCGTGGCCTTCGTGGGCGCAGAAAACAAAGCGTCGAGACGCGCTTTCGAGAAGGCCGGTTTCAAGGCCTGGGGCTCCGCGGAGCGGGGCTGGCAGGAGATGCGATGCTAAATCGAGAGCGCGCCCACTACCTGAGACGGATCGCCCGCTACGGCTTCGGCCCGGGCGGCATGGGCTGGGAGCCCAGCGGAAAGACGATGAATATCCGCTTTGAAATCCTTTCGGAGATCTTCCGGTGGGGCTCGACGCCGTGGCATCTCATCGATGTGGGCTGTGGTGTCGGCCATTTTCTCTCTTGGCTGGGTGCGTTCAACGGCACATGGCGCGGGATCGACCGCTTGCCCGAGATGATCGACGCCGCAAGGGCGCGGCATCCTCACAGCCAATTCCAGGTCTGCGACGTCCGCGACTACAAAGGCCCTCGGGCCGATTTCGTCGTCGCCTCGGGCGCTTTCAATCTCGGGAGCGAGAGGCACCTGCGCGGGTGCGTCGAAGCCATGTGGCGCTTGGCGCGAAAGGGCGTGGCTTTCAATGCGCTTTCCACATGGGCGCCCGCGGCGAAGATCAAGAGGGAGGGGCCTACGATAAAGTTCTTCGACCCCCTCAAAACCTTGGCGTTCTGCCGTTCCCTGGCACCACTTGTGTCCTTGCGGCACGACTATCTCCGAGGTGAGGATTTCACCATATACCTGCGGAGGCGGCCGGGATGACCGTCACCATCCACCAACCCTGCTACCTTCCTTGGCTCGGCTATTTCGACCGGATGGCGACGGCGGACATCTTCGTCCTCCTGGACACCGTCCCCATGAGCGGCGTGGACAGGGAAAACTTCGTGAATCGGAACCGCATCCGGGCCCCGGGAAAAGCGGGCGAGGAGGGGGAGTGCCGCTGGCTCACCATTCCTTTGGAGCGCAAAGGGCTCCTCAGATCGCCCATCCGAGATGTTTGCGTTTCGCAAGACATCGACTGGCAGAGGAAACACCTCAATAGCCTCCAGGCCAGCTACGGGAAGACCCCCGGCTGGAAGAAGCACCGAGAATTTTTCAAGAGTTTTTACTCATGCACGACGGACAAGCTCCAGAATGTGCTCCTTCCGCAGATATATTATCTGGCTTGGAAATTCTCGATCCCGGCGCGCCTGATCTTGGCCTCCAAACTGGAAGTGCGAGGATCGGGGAGCCAGCTTCTGCTGGACATCTGCCACGAGCTCGGCGCAAAGACCTATCTCTCAGGTCCTTTCGGCTGTCAATACCTCGACCTCGCCCGTTTTAAGGGGTGCGGCGTGGAAGTTCGGTTCCATGACTACCGGCCTCCCGCCGTTGCGTTGACAAAGGATGGTTTTGCGTTGAGCGCCGTGGATTGGCTCTTCCGGAACGGAGAGAGCCTACCGTGAGGGTCTTGGTCCTGGCTGCCCATCCCGACGATGAGGTCCTGGGTTGTGGCGGTTATATCGCCCGTCTCA
>JBHIBA010000502.1:0-2570 GCA_046758845.1 Nitrospinota bacterium | reverse complement strand
CCGGCCCCGCGGGTCATCGACCCGCGTGCCGGGCCGTCAAAAGTTTTCCGGGGGGGGTCCAGGGGGGGCCGGTTTTCAAAAAGGCCCCCCCTGGGGATCCGGGCTTTCGTCCCCATCTACCCCCCTCTATCCTGGTCCCCTAACCGCGCCGCCGCAAGCCTTTCTTTCAATCGGGTGAAGCGCCCCCCCGTGGGGGCGTTGCGGATGGCGATGGACAGGGCCTTTTTGGTTCCCACCAATACCACCAGCCGCTTCCCGCGCGTCACGCCCGTGTAAAGCAGATTTCTCTGCAACATGACGTAGTGCTGGGTATGCAGGGCCATAACGACAGCGGGATATTCACTTCCCTGGGACTTGTGAACGGAAACCGCATAGGCGGGCACCAGCTCGTCCATCTCCGCGAAGTCGTACTGGATCTTCCGGCCGTCGAACTCCACGACCACCTGCTGGTCTTCGGCCGAAATCCGCGAAAGGAACCCGATATCTCCGTTGAACACCTCCTTGTCGTAGTTGTTGCGAATCTGCATCAGCTTGTCGCCCCTTCGGAACGTCCGCCCGAAACGCCGCACGGGTTCACCGCCCGGATTCATGGCGGACTGAAGGAGGTCATTCAGGTTCGTCGACCCCAGCTCTCCCCGGTGCATGGGCGTCAGAACCTGAACGTCCGCTTTGGGATGCAGGCCGAACCTGCGGGGGATTCTTTCCATCACGATCTCCCGGATGGTCTCCGCAGCCTCTACCGGGTCTTCCCTTTCCACGAAGAAGAAGTCCTCGACGCCGGGCGGAAACTCGGGCTCCTGGCCGCTTTTGATCCGGTCGGCGCTCTCGGAAATCAGAGCGCCCTCTTCCTGGCGGAAGATCTCCGTCAGCCGGACCACTTCGAATACGCCCGATTCGATGACGTCTTTCAAGACCTGTCCGGGACCGACGGAGGGAAGCTGGTCCACGTCCCCGACCAGGATGAGGCGGGCGTCCACGGGAACCGCCTTGAGCACGTGGTCCATCAGCGGCAGGTCAATCATCGACGACTCATCGAGGATGAGGAGGTCCAGGGGCAAGGGGTTCTCGCCGCCGAATTCAAAGATCCTCTGCCTGGGATCAAACTTGAGCAGACGGTGGATGGTTTGCGCCGGCCTCCCCGTGGTCTCCGTGAGTCTTTTCGCCGCCCTCCCGGTGGGAGCGGCGAGCCCTATCTGAAGCCCCTTCCGCTCCAGGATCTCCAGGATGCTTCGGACGATGGTCGTCTTCCCGGTCCCGGGTCCCCCGGTGATGACCAGGACATTTTCCGACAGGGCCTTCCGGACGGCCTCTCGCTGTCGTTGCGCAAGCCGGATGGCCGAGCGTTTCTGCACCCAATTCAGGGCCGAGTCCACGTTAATGGAGACCGAAGCCTTCGGGCTCTCCACCAAGACCTTCAAACGAAGCGCGACGGAAACTTCCGCGTCGTACAGGCCCTTTATATAGATCCGGGCCTCCCGGCTGCGCGGGCCGAGGGTCTCCCGTACGATCTGATCGCGCTGAAGGAGACGCGGGAGAACGGCTAGGAGGATCTCCCGCGGCGTGTCGAGCGTCTTCTCACATCTTTCAATGAGGTCATGCTCCGGAAAGAAGCAATGCCCCTCATCCACGACCTCTTTCAGCGTGTACAGGATCCCCGCCTCCGCACGAACCTCGCTCTGGCGGTCGAATCCCAGCTTGAAGGCGATCTTGTCGGCCGTTCGGAACCCGACCCCAAGGATGTCCCGGGCCAGGAGGTAGGGATTCTCCTTCACCAACTCAATGGAGGAAGCGCCGTACGTCTTGAAGATCTTCGCGGCGTAAGCGGAGGATACGCCGTGAGCTTGAAGGAAGATCATGACGTCTCGGACGGCTTTCTGTTTTCCCCAGGCCTCCCGGATCCATCGGGCCCGTTTGGGGCCGATTCCCTCAACCCTTTGAAGCCGTTCGGCGTCCTTCTCCAGAACTTCCAGGGTTTCCGATCCGAAGGCCGACACCAGCCTGTCGGCCATTTTCGGCCCGATCCCCTTGATCATCCCTGAGCCGAGGTAGCGGCGGATGCCCAGCTCGGTGGACGGCAGGACCACTTCATAGCGCTCGACCTCGAGTTGGAGGCCGAACCTCCTGTTCTGGACCCACCGGCCCTGGACCCGAACGCCCTCGCCGGCCTGGACGCCCGGCATTGTCCCCACGACCGTGACGGGGTCACTCCGGCTCGGCACTTGGAGCAGAGCGACTGACCACCCCGATTCCTCGTTCACGTAGGTGAAACGTTCGAGGGTCCCTTCAATCGTCTCAACTTCCGTTTGCGGCGGATGACTCACAGCGCCGATTTCCGAAAACGCGGCTTTTCTCTAGTTCTTCCTGCTGCCCATTCTATCCCCGTTCCCGGCTAGCCTGCCCCCCCCGCAACGGATATTTCCGCGTAGTCTTTGAATTTGGGCAAAGGCCCCTCCCCTACGCTAGGTGGATGGGGATGAAAACCCGGATTCCCAGGGGGGCCTCTTTGAAAACCGGTCGGATTTCCCAGGGGGCGCTTTTTGTAAACCGCCCCCCTGGGGACCCCCCGGAAA
>JBHIBA010000501.1:0-2583 GCA_046758845.1 Nitrospinota bacterium | reverse complement strand
AAATGTTTGGCTAAGGGAACTTACGACAGAAGGGAAAATGATAGCTTTAGTGATTCGCCTTGTTGATGCAGGCAAGGTGTTAGAAATATCCACAGGTTTGCAGGACGCACTCTTGGAGCATGCTAAAGGAGTCATAGGAGGGCAAGAGAGGCCCGAGGCGTACCAAGAAGAATGGGGAGAATTGCTCGACGCACTGAAGGAAGAAAGTAGAGAGACCCTATTACGTGATCTACGAGATGAACTTCTTAGAAATTCTGACAAAAGCCTTGCTGTGCTTCTTATTCTTTACGGACACACTGTCTTGGAAGGGGATCTACTCGAAGAAAAAGCAGATGAAGTTACTCGACTTTTGTTCAAAGGGATAATCGAAAGAAAGGATGCAAAAGAACTCATGTGGCTTAAAAAGGCATTAGAGGAAAAACAAAACATCTTGGAAAGAGCTCAAAGGGCCTCAAAGAAAGTATTTCACGAGCGGATCACAAACGAACTGTCAGAAGGGGTCTTGAGCGATGAAGCAAGGGAGTGCTTAGAGGATATTGCAGAATTGCTTGGTTTAGAATTTGAAAGAAAAGAGTCAGAGGTTCAGCCAACTAGCGAGGAGGAAAGGGAAAATTCTTAAATTGCAGGGGAAGCGTTGGTCTGGGGGATGAATTGGATCGATGCTCCAATTTTTCTTAACGTTCTAAAAACCTGCTTTACTCCTCGGCGGCTCGGATTCGAATTTCGCTGGCCCTAACTATCCTCTCGTATCGTAGAGAGAAGAACCGAAAAGACGTTTTCACGCGTAATACCGGTCGCTGCCAGATAACGGGAGGTCACGGCTCCCCTCAACGGCACGCGGAATCGGCCGAGTGTCGCCCGCTCCCCTACCGCCGCCAGGTCTCGCGGCTGAGCAGAATGATCACCGGGAAGATCTCCAACCGCCCCAAGAGCATCAGGGCCGAGAGTATCCATTTCGCCAGGGCGGGCAGGCCGGCATAGTTATCGGCCGGATCCGACTCCAGCAGAACCGCCACGCCGCAGATTGCCAGATCGGCGTCCCTCGCCGGGAAAACTCTTCCGTCAACCCACGCCCTCGGACGCGAGCCGGCACGCCACGGCTGACAGGAGCTTCGGTCCGGTCACCAGAACATCCTCGTTGAAGTCGAAACTCGGCGTGTGATGCCCGCTGGGAAGCTCGGAGCCAAGGACAACATACACGGCCGACCCGCCGCGTTCCTTCACTCGCTCCATCAAGAGGACCGCGTCGTCCGAAGCCCCGAAGTCTTCGGTGTGGGCGATCTCATCGAATTCCCCCATGTCGGCCGCCACCTCTCCCACGAGCCGGGCCAGGGCCGGGTCGCTGTCCCCGCCCACGGTGCGCCCGACCTCTTCGATCTCCACCTCCACCCCCTGAAGGGCCGCCGCCCCCCGGAGGACCTCCAGGGCCCGCTCCCGCATGTAGGCATCCAGGTCGGTCGTCGCCCCTCGGGTCTCAATTTGCAAGAACGCGCGGGCCGGAACGATGTTCCGCCCCTCGCCGGCCTCCAGCCGACCGACGTTGATCCTCGTCCGCCCGGCGCTGTGGCGGGGCAGGGCGTAGAGGTTGACGACGGCGTTCGCCGCGGCCAGCAGGGCGTTGCGCCCCTTCTCGGGCTCGAGGCCGGCGTGGGCGCTCCGTCCGAGAAAGCGGACGTCGAGCTTCGTGGTCGCCTGGAACCCGGTGGCCCCGCACACCAGGCGGCCCGTCCGGCGCGCCCGAACGCCGATGTGCGCGGCCAAGAAGACATCCACGTCGTCCACGACCCCTGCCGCGGCCATCGCGTGGGCGCCGCGCGCGCCCTCCTCGGCGGGCTGAAAGATGAATTTGACGCGGCCCGAAAGCGAACCGCGAAGGGACGAAAGGATCCGGGCCGTCGTGAGGCCCATGGCCGCATGCCCGTCATGGGCGCAGTTGTGCATGAAGCCGGGGTTCTCGGACCGGAAGCCCTCCCGCGCAGGCAGATGACCCGGATCGCGGGATTCCTCTCCCGCATTGGCATCGATGTCGAACCGTAGGCCCACCGTCGGCCCGGGCCGGCCGGTATCCAGGACTGCAACGAGCCCGGTGAATCCCCCCTCTTGCGGCTCGAGAAACCTTGCCGGAACGCCTGAGGAGCGGACCTTCTCGTACGCGCCCGCCAATTCCGGATCAGGCGGAAGCCCCAAACGGGCGTCTTCCCTCACAACCTCACGCCCCTGTTGAAACGGAAGCCCCAGCGCTTCAAGCCCTTCGGCGAGGCGGGCGGTCGTCCGAAACTCAAGCCATCCCGGCTCCGGGCGGCGGTGAAGGTCCCGCCGGAGGGCGACGGCCCCCTCCCGGCTGGCCGCGGCGAGGCCGCGGATCTCTTCCGTGGGTATCAAATCCGTCATTCGTCACCCGGCTCTTCTATGAAAGACTCGCTCCTGTTTTCTGCGGGAGCGCCTTTTGGGCACTGGCGCGCCGGCTGAACTGCGGTTAAGCATCTTCTTCTAATCCGTGTCCTTGGCGCACAGCTTCCGAGAGGTGATTGCCCAGGCACGCAAGTGCTGAAACCCGACGCAACGCGTCCGCCCCCCCACACC
>JBHIBA010000500.1:0-2583 GCA_046758845.1 Nitrospinota bacterium | reverse complement strand
GCCCGGCCACGCAGTGCCGGGCCGTCAAAAGTTTTCCGGGGGGTTCCAGGGGGGCGGTTTACAAAAAGCGCCCCCTGGGAAATCCGGCCGGTTTTCAAAACATGTCCATAGCGAAGCCGAAGGAAGGCCCCCCTGGCAATCGGGGCTTTCATCCCCATCTACAAAATCGCGGCCGCTCTTGCTCGAACAGTTCCCCGGAGAAACGCGCTCCATCAAGTCCTCAGCCTGCAAGCCGCCTGCTCATGGCTTGGAGCACCTTGTCGGCGGTGAGGGGGAGCGCCGTCACCCGTGCGCCCACCGCGTCGCACACGGCGTTGGCGATGGCCGGCGCTGTGGGCACCAGGACGGCCTCGCCCACCCCTTTGGCCCCGTAAGGCCCGCAAGGGTCTGCTTTCTCCACGAAGCGGTATTCGACAGGGGGAACGTCCAGGACGTTCGGGATCTTGTAGTCCACCAGCGTGCCGTTGGAGAGGGTTCCCGCCTCGAAGACCATCTCCTCGACGAGGGCGTAGCCGAAACCCTGCGCGACGCCTCCTTCAATCTGGCCTTCCACCCCCCGCGGTTGATGGCCCGCCCGATGTCGTGGCTACAAACCATCCGGACGACCGTCACCTCCCCCGTCTCCTCGTCCACCTCCACCTCGGCGATGTGGACCGCGTACCCATAGGCCGGGAACTCATGCAAAGACGCTCCATCGACTCGCTCCGGCGCGGACGGAGGCGACTCCGGGGCGTAGGATCCCTTCCCGAGAATCGGGCCCCCTTTGTGAAGGTTGGCCGCCATTGCCACTTGGCCGTAGGCCAGCCCCCGTTCGGGCGCGGAGGCGATAAAGACCCGCTCCCCTTCCGCCCGAAGGTCCTCCGCGTCGGCCTCCAGCAGCTCTGCGGCCCGGTTGAGCAATTCGCGGCGGGCGTCCAGCGCCGCCAGGAGAACCGCCTGCCCCATAGTGTAGGTCGCACGGCTGGCGCCGGTGATGAACTCAAACGGGGTTCCGTCGGTGTCGGCCGCGACGACGCGCACTTTTTCGTACGGGACGCCCACCGTCTCGGCCGCAACCTGGGCGGCGACGGTATATTCTCCTGCGCCGATCTCGATGATTCCGGTCCCTACCTGTAGGGTCCCGTCGGCCATCAGCTTCACCGTCGCCGAGGAGTTCCAGCCTCCCGAGGGATGAGACCCGCAAGCGATGCCGACCCCCCGCTTTCGTCCGTTCCCCGAGGGTTTCCGGGTCTTTCCCCAGCCGAAGGCCTCGGCCGCTTGTTCAAGCGTCTCGCGGAACCACACCTCGGGATAACGTTGCCCGTTCACCATGGAATCGCCGTGGCCCATGGCGTTGATGCGCCGCAATTCCAGGGGGTCGATCCCGAGCCGCCGGGCGAGGATATCCATCTGAGACTCCACGGCGAAGGTGGCCTGGGGGTTCCCGTATCCGCGGAAGGCCCCGCTCATGCTGAGGTTCGTGTACACCAGCCGCGCTTCGATGTTCACGTGGGGCGTCTTGTAGGGACCTCGGCCGTGCAAGGCCCCAAAGGACGCGATGGAAGGGCCGTGATCGGCGTAGGCGCCCGTGTTCATCACCATCCTGAAGTCCCAGGCGGTGAGCTTACCGCCGCGCTTGACGCCCGTCTTGATGTCGGTGATGGTGGGATGGCGCTGGAATGTTGTCGCCAGATCTTCCTCGCGGCTGAGGACGATCCGCACGGGTTTCCGCGTCTTATAGGCCAGCGCGGCCGCATACTGCTCCACCCTGGACTTCTTCCCGCCGAATCCTCCTCCGACCGCTGTGCCGATGACCCTCACGCGGCTCAGGGGAAGGTCCAAAAGCTTGGCGACCAATTCCTGGGACTTGAAAACCCCCTGGGTTGTCACCCAGACGGTCAGGTTGCCCGCCGAGTCGCAGTCGGCCAGGGCGGCGTGGGTTTCGAGATAAGTCGGGTGATGGGGGTGCGTCCGGAAACGGTTCTCGATGACCTCGTCCGCTTCCAACAAGCCGGCCTCCACGTCGCCGTAGTGGAAGCCGACCTTGCAGGCCTGATTGCCCTCGCGCCCCACGACGGGAAAGATCGTCTTGTGCCCGGCGAAGTCCTCGTGGACCAGTGGGGCGCCCGGTTTCAGCGCCTCCTGCGGCTCGAAGACCGCCGGAAGCTCTTCGTACTCCACACGGATCAAGTCCAGCGCCTCCTGCGCCGTGTCCTCATCGACGGCCGCAAGGGCGGCCACCTCGTCCCCGATGTACCGGACCTTGTTCGTTTTGAAGAGGGCCTCGTCCAGGATCCACAGCCCGAAGGGGACTCTTGGAACGTCCTTGGCCGTCAAGATGGCCCGGACCCCCTTGAGCGCCCGGGCCTTGGAGGCGTCCAGGTTCAGGATGCGGGCGTGCGGGTAGGGGCTGCGCAGGATGCGTCCGTGAAGGCAGCCGGGCATCGAGAGGTCAGCCGCGTACTGGGCCTCCCCGGTGGCCTTGGGCGTCCCGTCGATGCGGGGAAGGCTTTTCCCCAAGAGGATGTGGTCGCTCATCGCACCGCCGCGGAAAAGAGGGCCGTCCCGTAGTCCTCACCATCGGGCTGGGGTTCATGAGTCCCC
>JBHIBA010000499.1:0-2593 GCA_046758845.1 Nitrospinota bacterium | reverse complement strand
CGCCTTCATCGGCGGGGGCCTCCCGGTGGCCTCGGCCATGCTGGCCCAGCGGACCCACGCGCCGAACCTCGTCATCATCTGCGAGACCGGCCCCATCGGCCCCGAAATCCTTCCCTCCCCCGGGTGCATCTCGGACCCGAAACTCTGGCACCGGGCCTCTCGGCACGGCACCCTGCGGGAGGTGCTGGCCTTCTTGCAGCAGGGGAGAGTGGACGTGGGTTTTCTCAGCGGGGCCCAGGTGGACCGCTACGGAAACCTCAACAGCACCGTCCTCGCCCCGGGCACTCCTGGGGAGGTCCGCTTCGCCGGGAGCGGCGGGGCGAACGACATCGCCTCCTGCGCCCGCCGCACCCTCATCATCCTCCGCCACGAGCGCAGGCGCTTCCCCGAGCGGGTGGATTTTGTGACCTCGCCGGGATTCCTCGAGGGGCCGGGCGCGCGGGGGCGGGCGGGCCTCCTCGGCGAGGGCCCCTCGCGGGTCATCACGGACCTGGCCGTGATGGATTTCGACCCCCAAAGCTGCACCATGCGCCTCCGCCAGCTCCACCCGGGCGTGAAGGCCGAGGAGGTGCAAGAGCAGACGGGCTTCGACCTCCCGGCGGCCCCCGAGCTCTCCGAAACACCCCCTCCCACGCCCGAAGAGCTCCGCCTCCTGCGCGAGGTCATCGACCCCCTGCGGCTTTATGTGGGCGGGGGCGCGTGAGAGCGGGCGGGAGGAAGGCCCGCATGCGGCCGCCCAAGACGTTCAGTCCACCGGCGAGAACTGGAAGATCCCAAGGTCACTAACGAGGTGATATTCGTTCTTTTTTTTGGGGCTGCCCTTGGGGTTAAGGAAAACGAACCCGCAGGATTTGCCGTATGCTTGCAGCTGGTCACAGACCATATCGCCCTCGATCCGGCTGGTGCCGCTGTCAGAACCCAAAGGTCCTCGCACGGTAATTCTGCCTTCCCTGGTGCGATCGACCAAGAATTGCTGAGAACTCTTTATTTCGATCGCCGTAGTCGTCCGACCGAAGAGCAAAACCCCGATCTGTTCGCCGGTCAGCTTGTTTTCCTCGGACCCTTTGTAGCCATATGGGAGCTGCGGCACACCGGCCTTGCGGAAGCCGGCGACGTAGCGCTCGATATCCTCTTCCAGTCTATAAAGGCCTAGCCGCCGCAGACGCATGAGATTCTCAAACGGAGCAAGTGCGAGAACTCCTGCGACTTCCGCCTTTGCCTCATCCAGCCGGCCCAAATGCGCATAGCTGGGCGCCGAGTACCACAGGAAAAAATCGGCACGGCGCAATCCGCGCCGGGATTTCTTCAGGCTCTCGATCGCCTGGGCGTACTGTCGATTGCCAAACTGGATGATGCCCAAGACGAAATCGTAATAGGGTGGCGCTTTCGGGTTGAGACGGTAGGCCTTGTTTATCGCTTCCGCGGCTTCGTCGTGTCTGCCCGCCTTGGTAAGGACAAAGGCCTGCGCCACATAGCTGTCGGCGTTGTTGGGATCGATCGCAACAGCCTTTGCCGCTGAGGCGATCGCCTCGTCATAACGGCCGTCGAGAAGCCGTAGCTGCGCCAAGACCGAATGGGCCCTCGGGAGAGCGGCATCCAGCGCCAGAGCCTTGGTAACGGACTCGAAAGCTTTTGTCCGCGCCTCGATCCAGCGACCAATCTGGGTGACATATCCCCATCGCCAAACATAGTAGTTTGCCATCGCATGGCCCGCGAAGGCCCTGGCGAACTTCGGATCGAGTTCGATGGCCTTCTCGTACATCAGCACCGGTATGAACCTTTCACCAGAAGCAGTTGAGAAACTGTGCGGGCTCTGCTCTCCTCGGAGGTAATAATCGTAGGCCTCCAGGTTGTCCGTGTACCTGCGGGCGAGTTGCTCCTTCTCCCCCGGGGTGAGTTTCACCCTAAGTGCGGAGACGATGCGCCCGGTGACCTCATCCTGCAGCGCGAAGATGTCCTTGTAGTCACGGTCGTAGCGGTCGGCCCAGAGGTGCCGTCCCGTGGTCGCATCGATGAGCTGGGCGTTGATCCGGATCTTGCCCTCGGCGCGGCGGACGCTGCCCTCGAGCACGTAGCGAACACCCAGCTCTTCGGCCACCTGCCGCACCTTCACGGGCTTCCCCTTGTAAGCGAAGACCGAGTTGCGGGCGATGACGAACAGGCCTGAGACCTTGGAGAGATCGGTGATGAGATCGTCGGTCATGCCGTCGGCGAAGTACTCCTGCTCGGGATCGCCGCTCAGGTTGGCGAAGGGCAGAACAGCGATGGAGGGCTTCTCGGGAAGCGGAAACGCCATCCTCTCCTCGGAGGCGACCTCCACGGAAGGGGCCCACGGACGCAGCCACACCGCCACAGCCGCCGCCCCCGCCAGTAGGACCACGACAGCGGCCAGTACCGTCCATTGCCACCTTCTCGTTCCCGCCCTTCTCTCGCCGGTCACCGCGCCAGCGGCTTCGGGCTCCATCCGCACCCGGTAGGCCCGGACGGGCTCAGCAATGTTCTTGACCTGTTGCTCTCCGAGGAATTCATAGCCCAGAGCGAGCTTGTTCTTCACCTCGTCATAAACCTTCCCGGAGATGCAGACCCCCCCGCC
>JBHIBA010000498.1:0-2604 GCA_046758845.1 Nitrospinota bacterium | reverse complement strand
AGGTCCTCGCTCAGATCGGGGCTACACCAAATCATGACAGAGCCGTGGGCAAAGCTGCCTACGGGGCTCAATCCAATCCAATTTGAGCCACTGCCCCCGGGTCGGTGACCTCCCGATTCGGATGGGCGCCTGGGGGCCGCCGGCGAGATGCCCGGCCCACCAGTCGAAATCGCGGCCCTTCGACTCCCTGTCTCTGGTCTGTCCCTTCCTGCACGAAAACTGGGGATTCGTCGGGGAAACAGTGCGTTGACCCGATTCGTCAGGCTGTGCTAGATAAGAGATTTCACGGATTCGCCATGGCGGAGGAAACGCGATTATGGGGCCAGAGGGGGCTCCTGTGATCGAGGTCGAGGGTCTGCATCTCTCTTACCGATCAAGGCAGGGAGTTGTGGAAGCCCTTGGGGGCGTCGGCCTTCGCATCGAGGAGAACGAGTTTGTCACCGTTGTAGGTCCCTCAGGGTGCGGCAAGAGTACGCTTTTGAAAGTGGTTTCGGGGATCCTGGCGCCGACCCGGGGCCGCATCCGCCTTTCCGGACAGGACCTTGGGGAGGTGGATCTCGAGGGGAGGTTCGGTTTCATCTTTCAGAGACCTCTTCTTCTCCCTTGGCGGACGGCCCTGGAAAACGTCATGCTGCCGGGAGAGATCGTCGCCAAACAAGTCGGTCGAGGGGAACGGCAGAAAAAGGCCCTCGACCTTCTGAACCTGACGGGGCTCAGAGGCTTCGAGGATCGCTATCCCCACGAGCTCTCGGGAGGGATGGCCCAACGGGTCTCCCTCTCTCGCGCCCTCTCCTTTGAACCCTCTATCCTTCTCATGGACGAGCCCTTCGGCGCCTTGGACGAGATCACCCGGGAGGCGATGCAGGGGGAGCTTCTCCGCATCTGGGGCCAAATACGGAGCACCATCCTTTTCGTCACCCACAGCATCGGCGAGGCCGTCCTTCTCTCGGACCGCGTGCTGGTGATGTCTTCCCGCCCGGGGACGATGCTGGAGAACATCGATATCCCCTTCTCGCGCCCCCGGTCGGAGAGCCTTCGGGGCGAGCCGGAATTTGTCCGCATCGTGGAGCACACCCGGGGCCTGTTGCGGGAAAGCAGTCAGGCTTCATCCCTCGTCTAGGGGAGGCCGATGTGGAAGCGGTCGAAAAAGACCGACCTCGACCCGAGCCGGTTTCACGGCCGAGAAAGTCCTTCGGGGTCGTCCTTCGCGACCTCCTGGGTCCCGCTCTCATTTTCGTCCTCTTCTTCGGCCTCTGGGAGGTGATCGTTCGTGCACTGGACATGCCGGCGGTGATCCTCCCTGCCCCCTCTGAGGTTGCCGGGATCTTTGCAGAGAAGGGAAGCTACCTTCTGGCTCATCTCGTCCCGACGTTCACGAGCATCCTTCTGGGATTCGCCCTCGGTGTAGGGGGCGGCTTTGGGGCGGGGGTCCTCATTGACCAGTCAGCCTGGGTCCGGGAGGTTTCCTACCCTTACTTGGTGGCTTCTCAGGTCATCCCGAAGATCGCCCTCGCCCCTTTGTTCGTCGTCTGGTTCGGTTATGGGATAATCCCGAAAGTCGTCATGGCCGCGCTGATCTGTTTTTTCCCCGTGGTGATCAATACCATTCGGGGCTTCGCCTCCGTCGAGCCTGAGTTGGTTCAGTTCATGGGTTCTCTGGGAGCAAGCCGGTGGGAGATCTTTCGAAAGCTTGCAGTCCCTTGGGCGATGCCCTACGTGTTCGCGGCCATGAAGATCTCTATGGCCCTGGCCGTCATCGGGACGGTGGTGGGGGAATTCGTGGGGTCCAACCGAGGTCTGGGATACGTCATTTTCTATCACGAGACCACTCTGGACACACCGCTGATGTTCGGGGCCCTCCTCCTGCTAAGCGCCCTCGGCGTGGCTCTGTTCATCTCGGTGGTCCTGGCCGAGCGCTACTTCGTGTCCTGGCAACTTTCGGTCGAGACCCCTCCTGAAACCCTCTGACCGTCTATCTGGACCAAGCGGTCTCCCTATTCCATTCGAAGCCACGGTTTGCAAGGCCCCCGCCGACCGCGAAGCGACGTTCAAAACCCTTTGCAGGGAACCCGGCAGCGGACCCGACAGGAGAAAGGATCGCCCAGGCAAGGGAGCCGTTTCCTCGCCCATGCTTGCCCGGTTGACAGGCCCGGTGAACAGGTTCAGAAGCATATGGGACGTTGCCTCCGGAATAAGAGAAAATCCCAGGGGGACCTTTTTGTAAACCGGCCCCCCTGGCCCCCCCGGAAAACTTTCTTCTCGCGAAAGAGTGCGGCCCTGCAGGGCCGCACTCTTTCGCCTAGAACTGGCCCATTGGCCAAATCCACACCCAACCCCAAGCAGGCCCGGCCACGCACTGCCGGTAGGGCGGGCTTCCAGCCCGCCTTCCGCTGGCGGCCAAGGAGTCACCCACTCAAATGGCCGCCCTACCTTGGGGCGGGGGGGCGGACGCGCGGCGTCGGGTTTCCGCACTAGCGCGCCTGCTGAATCACCTATCGGAAGGTGAGCGCCAAAGATGCCCGGTTTGAGCCTACGCGCCTCCAACCGCCGTCCGGCCGGCACGCCAGTGCCCAAAAAGCGCCCCCCGCAAAGACGTTTCCTCTC
>JBHIBA010000497.1:0-2620 GCA_046758845.1 Nitrospinota bacterium | reverse complement strand
TTGCCAACCCCGCGGGGCCGGCGTCTCTTAAACCGGGCGGAGGGGGACCCGGCCCTGCGGGACTTTTTGGGTGGGAGCTGGGTGGGTGGACTACAAGTTCCGCGTCGTCATCCATCATCTGCTTTGCGACGCTTGGGGGGTCGCGCCTGAGCGGCTCTGGGATGAGGCGCTGGTGCGGCGCTTCCTCCATGAGGCCACCTCGCGCCTCGGCATGACGCCACTCTGGCAATCCGTCCGGGGCTACCATCACCCTTCCGACCCGTCCCACGACGGCCTGAGCGCCTTGGCCTTGATCGCTGATACCCCCTCGGCAGTCCTACACGCGAAGGAGAGCCACATCGCCCTCCATGCGTGGCCGGCTTTGGGGTATCTGGCCGCCGAGGCGGCTTCCTGTCGGCCAGTGGACAAGGCGGCCTTCCTGGGCTTGGTGGAGGGTCTCTATGCCCCAAAGGACATCCTGAGCGCCCATCTGCCCCGGGGTTGCCCCCTGCCCGCCGATTTGGCCGATGCTGTCCTAAAACCCTACCAGTCGGATTAGTCCTCGTCCGCCCCCAGCGCCCTCTTCCGTATATAGGCCGCCTTACTCTCCCCTGCCCTTGAAGCGGCTTCCCGGATCAGCCTGTCCTCGGCGCGGTTCAGGCGCACGCGGACGCTGGAAGTCCTTGCTTTTTCGGGATTTGGCTTAGGGCCAGGCTTCCTTTTTTTCCGCTTCCGGGGGCCCGTCATCGTATCAGTACCTCCCCAACTCAATATACAATTTTTTTCGGGTGTCCGCAAATTTTTCTTGACAAAGCCGGACACCGGGATTATCTTAGGATTATGGGTTGGTTCCAGGGGAGGGCAGACCAATGGGGCGAGGGGGCGATGGCGTGACGGTTGATGCGTGGGCAGGGCAATATCTGGCAATCAAGTCTAGGGCTGACTGCCGGGACATGGACGTGCGGCGGGCGTGGGTCCGTTGTTTCTGTCGGTCGTTCGGGCACCAGGCTCTTGGTGCCATCGATGGGGCTCAGGTGTTCGAGTGGCGGCAGAGTCTTGAGGCAAGATGTTTGAAGCCGAACACCATCCGATCCGCCATGGCCTACATCTCCAATTTCTTCACTGAGGCCGTCCGTGCAGGTCTTGCGGGCCAAAACCCCGCCCGAGGGATTGGAAGGCCACGAGCGGAGAAGCGTCGGCGCTTCCTGGATCAGGGCGAAGCCGAACGCCTCCGGCGAGCCTCTCCACCGTGGCTCTCCCGGTTCATCGGGTTGGGGCTCGAAACGGGGTTCAGGCCGGGCGAACTCATGGGACTCCGCTGGCCCAACGTGGATTTCCAACTCGAACTCATCTCTTTGGGCGCGGCAGAAAGCAAAAACGGTCGCGGACGCGATATGCCGATGACGCCCGACGCGGAGGAGATCCTTCGCGCGGCGCGGGCGGCAGCCCGAAACGGCTATGTTCTCACCGGCCCGCACGGCGAGCAGATTTCCAAAGACAAACTGCTGCGAGCTTTCCGAAAAGCGGCCCTGGCGGCGGGCTTGGAAGATGTCACGCCGCACGTCCTCCGCCATACTTTCGCCTCCTGGATGGCCCAGTCTGGGGAGAGCCTTTACTTAATCGGTCAACTACTTGGGCACGCTTCGCCCGAGACAACACAGCGGTATGCACACCTCGCACATAAGCAACTCCGCGCAGCGCTCATCCGCGGGTTGCATCCGCCAAAGAGTTGAATTTGTGCGAGCAAAAATTTTGCTTGACAGGCCACGAGGAGAAATCTATCTTTGGGCGAAATAGCTGGCGAGGGAGGCGCAAGATGAACCGCTTTCCCGAAGAAAATCCTCTCCCGGGCGAGGCCAAAACCTCAAGCTCGCCTCCTTCGGCTTCCCTCGCCAGCGGGGCCCGGGAGAGCTCTTTTCTGGTGCCGGAGAAGGGACTTGAACCCCCACGGAGCTAAGCTCCACTAGACCCTGAATCTAAGATGGACGGCTCGCACGGGATTTCGAACTTGGGCGGCTTCCCCGATGGCGGGAGGTCGGGCGCGCCTCCTTTCGACCATCGGAAGGGATGTCCCCCTCATGCCAGCCTGGCCTCCCGCCATGCTGTCTTTCCGTGAATCCAAAATGAGAGTCCTAGCCGAACGCTGCCGCGACCATGAGCAAATTATCTTCTACTCGGTGAGTCACAACCTGAAGTTTCCCCATACTCTTCTCATGGCGTTGCACGTTGATTCCGTTTCAGATCTCTTCGGCAACGAGAAATTCAACTGGCTCCAATCCCAACTCGATCAAGGTGATGGAAGCTACGAATTCGACTCCGATGCTCTCATGTCTTGAGGTGGTGCCGCGATGAAACCCATCAACGTGAAAGCCCGCGGGGCCAGGGCTGCGGAAGAAGCCGCGCGGCTCGCAGGGAAGGCTCGGACGCAGCGGTTGATTCTCTCGCTGTGCTCGGAGGCTGAAACCGGAGAGCGCCCAGAGGTCATCCGGGTCTATCTCTCGGAACTGGGGAAGAGAGACGCTCTCGGCCGCGTACCGCTGCGCGTGCGGCGGATCGTTCTTTGGGATGAGGCTGGGGTCGGTCATGGCGAGCGTTCCTCCGCCGCATCGTCGGCGGACACGCGAGGACCTGTGACCGACCC
>JBHIBA010000496.1:0-2621 GCA_046758845.1 Nitrospinota bacterium | reverse complement strand
CCGCAACCAATTCCCGCAACTCGGAACTCGCAACTCCGCCGTTAGGCGGCTTACGCCACGACGGACTTGTACAGGCCCCGGTGATCCAAGACGTCGCCCCCGTAAATGTGCCGAATCTTGTAGGTGATGACGTCGGCATCGAACACACTGCCGACAGTGGGAGTGTCCTGGACAAAGAGCTCCGGCTCCTCCCGGCCTTCGAAGAACCCGATTTCGATGGTCGGGCAGAGGGTCGGGTCGCAGACCAGGGCCCAGTCGTTGGCGTCGGTCCAGTAATCGACGACGATGACCTCCATGCCCCGATGCAGGTTGGGCGTAGTCGCGTCCTCGTTCGAGTTGACGAAAGCGGCCGAGGTCACCAGACGCCAGGCCAGGTGCTCCAGCTCGTTCGGGACCAGGAGGAGCTTGGGGACGATTCCCAAAATCTCTGTCGATGCCCCGAAGGCGGCCTGGGAACGCATGGCCGTGCGTGCGGTGTCGAGCTGGGCGCTGGATAGGGCCGACGAGGCCAGGTTGTTGTGATTGGCGTGGAACAGGGCGGTGGCGTCGTAGTCCAGGGTCGGGTTGTCCTTGACGAAATCAAAGACGAACCGATAGAGCGTGATGGCCGCCGCCCGGCCCAGGCGGGTGGGGATCCGCCGGATCGCGCCCACGTCGTCGTTGGCGATCATCTCGAGGGTCAGGTCGTCCGTCCCGCCGCGCTTGGTCGCCGCGTACGTGACTTCCTCATCCCCCGGCGACGTGAGGGCCTGATACGTCCCCCGCTCAGCCACCGACGGAAGAAGCCCATAGCCGCCCATCCGCATCCGGCGCTGCGTGCGGAAGTCGGGCACGGAGGTGACGTCGCTGACGACTTTATGCCAATCGTTCACCCCCGGAAGGTTGTACTCGGCGATCATCCGCCGGGTGATGGAGTCTCCCAGAATCTCGGCCCAACCGGTCGTCGAGAGCGACTCCCGGATCCTCCGCAGGGCCGCCTCCCTGAGCCGGGGGCTCGACCCGGTGCGCTCTCCCATGTGATAGGGATAGGCTTCCTGGAGAATCTGATAGGCGTCACCCCACTCTCCGGTGACCTTTCGGTAGGCCTCCTTGAAAGAACGAAACCGGGGAACCCCGCCGACGTCTCGTCCGGCGAAGAAGCCGTCCATGGCCATGCCGAGCTTGTCGCGCTCGGCGTCCCCGAACTCGATCCCCTCGCCCAGGCCGCGGACCTGTCCGCTCCGCTCCACGGCCGCCCAAACCTTGCGGTCCTCGGCAATCCGATCAAAGAGCTCCGGGGTCTCGAACACTCGCCCGCCGAAATCCCGGCGGATGGCCGCTTGAACGGGAAGGGGAAGTCCGCTGCCCGGGAGGTGCCCTTCCAGGACCGCACGGCAGGCCGACAGCCGGGTGTCATGAACCTGACGCTCATCCAAGGGCGCACGGGCCGATCCCCTTTTTGCGCGGCGGCCCTCCACCACCTGATCGGCCAGCGCCTGTTCCAGGGCGACGAAGACCTCTTCCACCGATGCATCCTCCGCGAAGGATTGGGCGGCGGCCGGGTCCACCTTCTGAAGCAATTCGAGCAATCTTTCTTTCATCAGTTCGTACTCCTCATTCTCGTCATTCACGCCGGGCGGGCGGGCGGCCGCAACCAGCCGTAGAACGGTCCCCCCAGCCGCCGGGTCCGTGACCACGTCCACGGAAAACACCTTGACGATTTCCTTGACCTCGTTGATGACTCCTTCACCTGCGCGCCGTTCCTCGGACTGGGCCAGGGCGTCGATGGAAAAGCCGATCAGGTCCGGCTTTCTCCGCTCCCAGGCGTCCACCAACAAATCCCGAAGGCGGGTCGCCGCCGGGGAGAGCTTGAACGTCGCGCGGATGCCCCCCCCTTCGAAGCGGGGGGATTCGAACCATCCCACGATGGCTTCGATGCTTCTCTCGGGACGCTCGCGAAGCTCGGTCTCGGTGGCGTGGTCCGCGAAGGCCTTCACCCCCTCGAAGAGCGGGGCCGCCCGACGCAGAACTTCCTCGCTGTAGAGGTTTCTGTTGGCCGAAAGCCCCGCCTCGATGAGGATGACCTCCCATTCCAGCCCCGCCTTGCCCTTCACTTGTTCGAGGAGCCTGGCGGTTTCCCGAAGCCGTTTTCCGAGCGGCGCCGATCGCTTCATGAGGCCTCCTCCCTCGGGCCGCGTAGGAGGTCGACGACGACCCGCTTTCCGGATTTGGGAACCAAGACGATCCGGCCGTGGCCGTGGTTGTAATAAGTAAGGATCTCGTCGGGCTTGAGTCCGGTTCTCCGTAGAGCTTCAGCCACATCCCCGTCTTCCAGAACGGGCTCGCCTGGCCCCCCGGCCTCACGGCGAAGGCGCTCCACCTCGGCTTTCAGCAATTGAATCGCGGCTGCGAGCCGTTTGTTTTCAGCAAGGGCCGATTCGTACTGTTTCTTAAAGGCGGGGGTTTGACCTGTAGGGGACTCCCGTTTCGCAGAGGAAGCGGGACCTCTCTCGCCAACGCCCCTGGCCGATTTTTCTTTTGATGGCTTCGCGGGACTCGCCCTTTTCCGCTTCATATCCGCCATCGCGGTCTCCCTTCATCCGGCCAAAAAAAAGCCCCGCCGGATTTCGCCCGACGGGGCC
>JBHIBA010000495.1:0-2630 GCA_046758845.1 Nitrospinota bacterium | reverse complement strand
CCGACGGATTTGCGTCGGACCGGTTCAGTATCAAGGAGGTCGAGCTCGGGTTCCGCTCAGAGGTTGATCCCTTCGCCCGGTTTGAGGCGATTATTTCGGGCAAGAATCTCCTTTCGATTGGGGAGGATGGAGAGCGAAGCGTCCAGGGGGAGGTCGAATTAGAAGAAGCCTTCCTCACCCTTACCCGTCTCCCCCTGGGCCTTCAGTCCAACGTGGGGCTCTTCCGCACCCGCTTCGGGGAATTCAACGACGGTGATCCCGATGAGCTTCCGGAGATCGATTCTCCGAACGCAGTCGTCAACCTCTTCGGCAATGAGGGGGAAGGTTGGGTGGATACCGGAATAACCGTCAATAAGCAGTTCGTCAACCCCTGGACTGATGACATGACCCACGTCCTCTGGTTCGGGGTCTTCAACGGGGACAACGATGTCGCCTTCCAGGGAGGGGCGTTCGACCGCCCGGTCTGGTTTGGCCGGTTCGAGACGTTCTACGAGGTGAGCTCTGGCGCCGGGGCGGAGCTTGGCCTCTCCTTCGCCCAGGGGCACCGTGAGGAAGAAGCTATGACCCTTCGCACGACGTTAGCCAACGTCCACTTCGAGTTCGACTACCGAGACCCGGTCCTGGTGTACGGCAAGGGTTTTAACTTCCTAGGAGAGTTTTTCCTCTCCGACATTGAAGATGTGAATGGAGGAACCACTCGGGGCTACGGAGGCTATGCCCTTGGCCAGTACCTGTTCGCCCGGGGGTGGTCCGCCGGCGCCCGCTTTGATTATTCGCAGTGCCCGGGCTTCGAAAACTCCATCTGTCGCAATAATCTCGGAGATCCCGCCATGCCATTCGTCCCCGGCGCAGGTCGGGAGTGGGCGATCTCGCCCATTCTGATTTATCAGCCGAGCCGGTTCCTGCAGTTCCGGGCACAGTACAAGCATACGGACCGAGACTTTGATCAGAGTTCGGATGAATTCATGCTGCAGGCCCTCTTCATCGCCGGGTTTGAGCGGCCGGAACCGTTTTAGGATCGATGACCGACCACCGACGACCGAGGCCTGTGATTGAGGGTTCAGGGTTGAGAGTTCAGGGCTCAGGGTTTCCGACAACACTTGTGTCCTCAATGCGTGAACGGTGAACCGTGAACCGCTTTGACGGAGAGAGTTTGATGAGGAAATTGCTGCGGACAAGCTTAAGGCTGTGGCTTGCGTGTCTTATCGGAGCCCTGTTCATCGGTTTGCCGGCAGAGGTAGCGGCCAAGAAGATCCGGGTCATGGGCAGCTCCAGTGATATGATTGCGATTGCCCAGGAGATCGCGAAGGACCGCATGACAGGCTACAGCCCTTTTGCCGGCTACCAAGAGCCAGAGCTGTTTATTGAGGAGGTCTTTCCGAGCTGGGCCATGCGGGCGGCGAGGGCGGATCTCTACATCCAGATCGGCCTCTTTGCCGACATTTGGGCGAAGACACTCCTCGTTGACTCGCGGAATCACCGGGTTTTTCCCGGTGAGGTGGGCCACGTGGACGCTTCGGAAGGGGTCCGGGTCCTGGAGGTCCCCACATGGAAGATCGACCGGTCCCGGGGCGAGATCCACATCCAGGGCAATCCGCACTATCTTCTAGATCCGCTCAACGCCAAGGTCGTTGCCGATAACATCCTCCGCGGGCTTATTCGGGTCTCTCCAGACGACGCCGATTTCTTCCGAAGAAACGCTGACGACTTCAAGGTGAGAGTCGATCGGGCGATGGAACGCTGGCAACAGAAAGCCCGGCCACTCAGGGGAAAGAAATTAGCCGCGTATCACAAGACCTGGTCCTACCTGGCTCACCGTTTTGGATTCGAGGTGGTCGGCTATTGCGAGCCCAAGCCAGGGATCGAACCCTCTCCACGAGAGCTCCAGGACCTGATCGAGACCATGAAACGCGAGAAGGCCACCCTGATCATCCACGCACCGGTCTACAGTCCCCGGATTCCCGAGTTCGTGGCCGGCCAGGTCGGCGGCAAAGTCCTGAAGCTACCCGCGCATGTGGGTGGGGTTCCTGAGGCGAAGGATTACTTCGCCCTCTTTGACTATTTGCTTGAGGCTTTGACGGAGGGACTCCAGTGATTTCTCGTGCGCTTCCTCTCCTCCTGGTAGCTATGGCGGTGATAGGGTGCGCCAGTATACTAAAAACCGCCTCCAAAGATTCCGGCCCTGCCAAGAAGTCTCCAAGTCCCAACCGGTTTCCCCTGAAGGTCGCTCTGTACATGGACGATGACTTCCGCCAGCACACCTATCGCGAGAGAAGTTTCAGTATCCCCCTCGGCGAATGGCTTTCCCGGGAGCTGCCCTCCTCCCTTGAACCTCTTTTTGCAGAGATTCACGTGGTCCCCGATCAAACCACACTCGATGCTGAAAGTGGGAAATATCAGGCCGTGCTCCGTCCCCAGATACGCTTTGCCAGCTACCACCCCTTCTTCCGTGAGCGAAGGACGCTCCTCGAACCCGAGGGTAAGGTCCGGATATACACCGACTGGACCCTTTCGGATCCTGCTGGTCGGAAGATCTGGATCCGAGAGATCGTAGGGCGAGGGGAAGGCGATGACAAAAGTCGTTCCCGTCTCGAGGCGGGGGTTCAGGCAGCAATGGTTGACCTCTTCAA
>JBHIBA010000494.1:0-2631 GCA_046758845.1 Nitrospinota bacterium | reverse complement strand
AGGTGTCCCCGGGCTCGATCCGGAGGCCGTAGTGGCGGAGCCGCTCCTCCACCATAGCCCGGGTGATCTCCCCCCGGTCAGGGACGTCCTCGAAGTCCACGGCGACGGCGCTCGCGTAGAAGAAGTCCAAGCCCATCCGCTCGATGGTGGGCGCTTGGGGGCGCGGGTCGAGGTGACTGATGGCGTCCACGTGGGTGGGCCCGTGCTCGCAGAGCTGGAGGATCTTGGCCTGGTAGCTCATGGGAGGCTGAAAACGGCCGCCCTTCGCCGACTCCTCGTGGGTCATGCAGGACCAGACCTTGGTCTCCGGATGGCCCACGAAGACGGGCTGCCCCTCGTAGAGCTCCTGGGTGAGGTCCACGATCTGGTGGTTCTTGTAGGGCATGGTCGCGACTCCTAATCCATCCGCATCCAGCCCTTCAGGCTGAGGACACTCCCGGTCGTGTAGCTCGCCCCCGACAGGGGCGCCAACGCCCCGGCAGGAAGTCCCGCCAAGCTAAGGCGTGAAAGGACTACCAGCCATTATTCCTCGCAAAACGTCCTACCATGCATGGAGCGTTTCTAAGATAATGAAAGTATCCTTAATCGTTTCAAGACAGGTCTCCCCGGTGACTTGTGGCGCTTTTTTTCGACCATGAACTAAGTCGGAAGCGTCCGTATTGATCTCTTTTGCCCTGTCAAATTGCATCCGAGAGAGATATTTCTTCCCGACCCTTGGCAAAAGCCAGTCCAAAGTCCACTTCTCGAGCTCTTCGACCTTGTCTGGAGAACTATCCCTCTTCGCCCTCTGCCGTAACGCGGTTTCCAGTAACGTCCGGCACAGAATCGCGGCCGCCCGCCACTGGCCGAGGAAATATAGGTTCTTCACATCTTGGACAAACCCACTAATCTTTTCGATGTTCCGGTTCCCGACAACAAGCCCCGCAATCAAGATCTTCCGGCGAAGAAAATCAGAAAAAGGTCCCATTTTGGCCGTATCCAGAATATCGAAAACGTAAAAGCTATAGTCCCCAAAGACCTCCTCAAGTTCCTTTTCTCCCAGGAGGGTCTCGTGCTTCTCTCCTTCGAGAAGTACACGCTCTATATCGAAAGTCTTGTATCCTTTCTTCCTGCTAATGTTTCCAAGTTTCTTTTTTAGGTATGGGTCGGCACTAACTACAGGTGAATAATCAGCAAGTTCTGCCTGTATTTCGGCCGCCAATTTCAGATTCTCAATAAAGGATTCCCAAAAAACCGTCCTCAGATTGGTTTTTGTCGGTTCACCGCTGGCTTCAAGAAATGCGCTGAGTGATTGGTTAACATGTTGGTCAGCGTCCTCAAACTTTTCAACCATTCTTCGCAGGCAGCTGATCAATTCATCGGCCATCACATGACCCGATCCAGTAGTTCGAAGTAACGATCCCGGCTCATGCCAGCCGTGGTCAGGTTCGTGCGGATATGGGCAACCGGCACCTTTCGAGGACTGGTTTTGATTACTACGGGGCGCTTGACACCAGGCTTCACCATGCTGATGTGATCCCCTTTTTGCCTGCTGACCCGAAATCCGTCGAGCTCAAACACCTTGATCAAATCCCGATAATCAATAGGAATAATCTTTCGGCCCAAGATCAGGCACCGCCCACCTCGGAACTCTCGATCAGAATGGGCACCCGTCTGACCCACCGCGTCGGAGGCCCCTTTTGGAGAACAAATCCCGCTTCTTCCAGCACTTCCGAAAGGGTCCCCATAGACTCGCACTCCTCCAAGAATAGCTCCACAGCTTCCTTCAAGGAGGTCTTCGCTTCCTCGACGGTCTCTCCAAAGCTGGACACGTTGAGATCCGGAGCCAGGGCAACGTAAAGGTCATCTTCTTTGAAGACCTCCACCTGGAAGATGACGGGAATCATTGTCATTCCTCCTCGCAGCCTCAGAGGGGGGCATCTAGGTGGGAATTCCCCATTTCATGGGAATTATGCGGCAAAAACCTCCCCTTTCCAACCTGGATTTCCCAGGTGATTCGCGATTTTTCCCACAATTTAGGACCGCTTCGGTTTATATTTCAGAGGGTTGACCATTCCTCCCGCTCATCCGGGGGCATGTCACCGCGCCGCCCGGCGAGGTCCCGGAAGGTTGCCCCCAATGCCCCTCAAATTGGCCTCACCCAATTCTCCCCCGCGCCCGCGCTCGGTGTCAAATAAAGGGGGCCTTTCGCATTGACACGCCCTCAGATGCCTTCCTAGCATGGCGTTGGCCTCTCGAGGCCGCGCTTGCAGCGGATTCGCAGAGGACAGACTCCGGGGAGGGGCTCCATGCCGGGAGAGACGGCCGTCTCCATCGTGCTGCTGGCCGCGGGCCTCTCGCGCCGCACCGGGCGCAACAAGCTCCTCCTCCCCCTCGGGGGGAAACCTGTGGTGCGCCGTGTGGCGGAGGCCGCCTGCGCGGCCGGGGCCCGGGAGGTGATCGCCGTAACGGGCCACGAGGGCGACCTGGTGGCGGACGCCTTGGCGGGGCTCCCCCTGCGCCGTGCCCACAACCCCGAGTACCGCGAAGGCCAGGCAAGCTCCCTGCGGGCGGGCCTGCGGGAGGTGGACCGGGGGAGCCGGGGCGTGATGTTCGTCTTGGGGGACCAGCCCCTGATCACCCCCGAGCTCC
>JBHIBA010000493.1:0-2637 GCA_046758845.1 Nitrospinota bacterium | reverse complement strand
CCACGAATGGACTCGGAACACCGCGGCGAGCGGCACAGACGCTTGCGATACGACGGCAGGCTCCGCGGTGCAGGGCTCCGTTGCCTCCCCCGTTGCGGACCCGATGGCCCGGGAAGAATTCCTCCCTGGCTTCTTCGCCTTTCTGGCGCACTTTGCCGAAATCGAAGATGCCCGATTCAAGGTCAAGCGATCACACTTTGATGAATCGGCCGACGCCGACCTGGCGGCCAAAGTCCCCACCGCCAAGGTTGGCTCCCGGGGACAGGCGCGGGTGGCATTCTACCTGGTGGGCCGCAATACGGACGGGCAACGCGAGTGGGCCCGCGGCGTTACTAACGTCAAGGTCCGCCGGGCGGAAAACCAGCGGTGGCAGTTCGAATCGTTCGTCCTCGAGAGCCTGAAGTCCATGGTCGCCACCACAGACATTTTCTCGGAAGTATCCGTACCCGCCGGCGTGGCGGCCAGCCGTCCGCCCTTTGGCTCACCGGGCAATAGCGGGTTCGCCTGGCACGGAGCGGCGGCAGCCGATTTTAATAACGACGGCTGGCTCGATCTCTTTGTGACAGGCCCTGAGCACAACTTCCTCTATGTAAACGATGCCCAAGGCCGGTTTCGAGAGGCTTCGCAGGAAGCAGGCCTCAACCTAGTGGCGGGCGGGGTGGCGCCGCTGGCGCTCGATTACGACAACGATGGCGACCAGGATGTTTTCCTCTCCGCCGTCGGCTCCCAAATGCTCTTGGAGAACCGTCTGGTGCCGGACGGGACGCTCATCTTTCGCGACGTTTCCCGGACAGCCGGCGTGGCCTACGAGGCGCTCGGGTTCAGCGCCGTCGCCGGCGATGTCAACGGCGACGGCCACCTGGACATCTATGTGGCTTGCTACAACTACTATGGCCGGGTGACGCCCAATTCCTGGTTCCGCGCCACCAACGGCACCCGCAATCTCCTGTTCCTCAATCAGGGCGACGGCACGTTTCGCGAAGAGGCCGGGCGTTGGGGCGTGGATGATCGCCGCTGGAGCTACGCCGCCACGTTTGCCGATGTGGACGGAGATGGCCGCCTGGACCTCTACGTCGCCAACGACTTCGGCGAAAACGGTCTGTTCCTCAACCAGGGCACTCGCTTCGTGGATGTGGCTGAGCAGCGCGGCGTTCTGGACCCGGGCTACGGGATGGGCGTCTCTTTCGGAGATTACGATAACGACGGGCGGCTCGACCTGCACGTAACGAACATGTCCTCCACGGCCGGGAACCGCATCCTCTCCCGACTCTATCCCCGTTCCAACCCGCGGGACAATGTCCTCGTCAAGATTGCCGCCGGAAACAACCTGTACCAAAACGTGGGCGACGGTCGGTTTCGCGACGTCACCGCGCAGGTAGGCGGCTTTTCCTCCGGCTGGGCCTGGGGCGGCGGCTTCCTGGACTTCGACAACGACGGCTGGGAGGATTTGTTCACCCCGAACGGCTTTATCTCCGGCAAATCAATGAGAGACACTTGAAGCCAATTCTGGCGTCAGGTCGTGACGCAAACCAATGAAGCCGGGCAGGCGAAAGGCGCCTTCCGCAACGACCAGAATGACCTCCTCTTTAACCAGGGATTCTCATTCAGCGGCTACGAGCGCGACTGCCTGTATCTGAATCTGGGCACGAAAAACTTTCTGGACATCTCCAGCGTTTCCGGCCTTGACTCCATCAGCGATGGGCGCGCCACCGTGTTCGCCGACTTCGACAACGACGGCGACCTGGACGTCTTCCTGACCACGCTTCAGGGACAGGCCCACCTCCTCTTCCGCAACAACATCGGACAGGAGAATAACTATCTCCGGGTGGCGCTCGCAGGAAGTTCCGGTCTGAGCCGCGATACCTACGGGGCGGTGGTGCGGGTGCATACCTCGGCCGGAACGCTCACCAAGATCAAGAGTGGCGGATCGGGCTTTATTTCCCAGCACGACCCGCGCCTGCTGTTCGGCCTGGGCGCTGACGAGGAGGCGGACGGGATTGAAGTGACCTGGCCCAACGGAAAGGTGGAAAGGTTCGAAGGGAAGATGAAGGCGAGAACCTCCCTGCTGCTGCGCGCGGGCAGCGGCCACGCTCGCACTTTCGCGCTCGAGCACGCCCAACTGCCCGATCCGCTGACCCGGACACAGTTATTCGCGCGCAGCCTGAAAACGGCCATCGGTCAACCGATGCCCGACCTGCCGTTGAAGACGCTCCAAGGCGCCGCGACCTCCCTTCGGAAGGAACTCCGGCCGAGGCGCCGGACGCTGATCAACGTGTGGGCCACCTGGTGCGCACCCTGCCTTTTTGAGATGCCCGAACTGGAGCGGCTGCGGCCGCAGCTGGCCGCCCGGGGTATTGATCTGATGGGATTGAACGTGGACACCGAACCCGACGCCGACATCCAGAAGTTCTTGGCGGACACCGGCGTGCAGTATCCGGTCTACGTCGGAGGGATCCCGGCCATCGAGCAGTTGTATGCGACGGACGAGCTCACGGTTCCGCTCTCACTCCTCCTCGATGAGCAGGGAGTAGTAATCGAGCTCATCCCCGGTTGGTCTTTCGAAACCCGCCGCCGGTTCTCCGAGTTGGCCGGCGTCGAAGCTGACCCCTCAGCGGACCGCATTTCCCGGCGCAAGAA
>JBHIBA010000492.1:0-2638 GCA_046758845.1 Nitrospinota bacterium | reverse complement strand
CGCGCGGCCTGAAAACCCAAGACCTTAACACTCCACGAAACCGGGGTAAGTCCACTGATCTTTTGGCAATGAATTTTTCTACAGGTGGTCACCTTCGGATTACATTTGCAATGAGCATCTTGGACAAATTGGCGAACCTCCGCAAAAACTTGGGAGGCCATCCGGATGATGAGGGAGAAATTGCAAAAGGTCTTGCTTCACGTGCGGAGGAAAGGGAGATTGAGGAATTGCTTAAAACCTATTTTCGCCCGTATAGCGAGACGCTTTACCAAAACTTTAGTCATTTAACAGGCCATTGCTTTGATGGTCTCCATGAACATCTTGAGAAAGATATAGGTCTAATTGGCAAATCCGAAAGGGAACGGCTTAAGCGACTTAGAATTCAACGGAACCTACGTCACGGGACATTTCTCAAGAAGAATGACTTTGAGAGACTATTCCTTGAATCAAAGGGGACAACGTCAGGCGATCTCATAACACTCGCGTTTCTCCTTACTCTGGCGTTCACACTTAAACCGGATTCATTCCTAAAGAACCGGCCGGCCATTGGTCCGTGATAATTTGTTGGAGTAGGTCCGAGTAGCCCGGAGGCTTTAGCCTCCGCCCCAAATGGAACGGTGTGCGGATTGAGCCCCGGTGAAGCGGAGGCTGAGGGTCACAAACCCGCGCCCCCGCGCTACACGCTATTAGTTCCTGCATTAGTAATGGCCTATCGACGGCAACGGGCCGGTACAGAGCCCGGCCCCTACATCGCCGGGGCAGATCGGGTGTAGGGGCGGGGCTCCGTGACCCCTTGGCTGCCAGCGCCGTCTTTTACATGGATGGAAGCCGAAGTGGAGGCACGGGCGGACAAGAGGTCACCGACCCCAAGCCGCCCCTGGCGCCCCTGAGCCGAGGGGGTAGGACATCTTCAACGAATTTCGCGGACGCCACATTAGTCCTCCCGCCAATAACCGCACCCCGGAATATCCGTCTCGACGAAGACGCCCGTCGCGATCTCCTCCACAGATTCTCCAACGGAAGGGGCAGGGTCGGTGAGCCCGCATCCCCCCGACCATCTCAGGGCTCCTGTTGGGTAAAGCGGAGGGCGGTCAGCGCAATCACCTTCGCCGCCCGGACCACTTCGTCAAGCTCGATGAATTCGTCCGGATCGTGCCCGGAGCTGTTTCCCGGCCCAAACGTGACAGTGGGAATTCCGGCTTCCCCCACCAAGACGTTCGCATCCGAAAAACCGGCCTTTCCAATCCACTGAGGACTCCTCCCCGTCACATCCTGAATCGAACTGCTTAAGACCCCGAGAATGCGTTCTGAACCTCCCAGAAGGAAGGGCTCGTTTGAGAGAAGGATTCGGAACGAGGCCGTGGCCCCCTCCCAGTTCCGTTGCAATTCCTCCAGAGCTTTTTGAAGAAGGAGGGAAGCCTCCCCGCAAGACAACCCCGGGACTAACCGGATATCCACGACGGCGCTGCACCAGTCGGCGACCACGTTCACCCGCTCTCCCCCCTCGATCCGGCCGACGTTCACCGTGGGGTGGGGGACGCTGAAGAGGGTTTGGGGTTCGTAGGACCACGGGAGCGCTTTCACCGCTGGCAGGACCTGCTCCGTCATCAGGTCAATCGCATTCACCCCCTTCTGCGGTCTCGCCCCGTGAGCCGCCCGGCCTGCGGTCCTCACCTCGACCCACAGCGCCCCGCGGTACCCGATGGCTACGTCGGCCGCACCGGACCATTCGGCCACGATGGCCGCATCCAGATGAGGGGCCCGGGAGAGAAAATGTCGCGTCCCCAGATTCCCGCTTTCTTCGCCCATGACCGCTGTCAGCAGAAGGCGGCCGCAAGGGAGCCCACCCGCTCTTTGGAGGGCGAGGAAGGCCAGCGTAATCGCAGCCACCCCTCCCTTATCGTCAGAGGCCCCCCGACCAAAAACGCGCCCGTTCAATACTCGCGCCCTAAACGGATCGGACGACCAAGCCGAACGCTCGCCCGCACCCACCGTGTCGAGATGGGCCGAAAGGAGAAGGGAGCTGCCTCCCCCATTGCCCAGCTGAGCCAGTACGTTTGGCCGGCGCAGTTCAACTTCCGTGACCGTAACGGCAACGCCGTCCCAACGAAGTTTTCGGGCCACCACGTGCGCGCAGTCTTCCTCGGGGAAATCGGGAGCCGCGCTGGGCGCGTTGATGAGGGCGAGGAGAAGGTCGAGGGCCTCATCCGGTTCGATTCGCTCGATCAGACTGTCTTCCAGGGACTTCATCGGAACCTTCCCCGCGTCTCCTCGCGGCGCTCGAGCGCGTTTTCGACGTTCTGCTTGACCAAAGAGCGAAGGGTTTGCTCAACCCTCCCCCCGTCCCCCTTTGCGAGATACCTAAAGCAACACCTCATATATTTATTTACATCTCATTGATTCTGCGGTTTTCTGAACTGCCATGATGATGCAGGTGTTCCCCGCGCCCCGGAAAAGAATCCCCGCGAGACAACAGGGAATCTCCTCGGTTTCCAGTCTCTGATTTTCCGCGAACTGGAATCCGGTACGTCCGCTGGCGATAATCCAGTTGAAAGGGAATGGCACGGAATCAGTGGCAAGAGCCTAGCTCACCGGTAACAAGCCAACACGAATCCCAAGGAAGAGAGGTGCCCCGCAC
>JBHIBA010000491.1:0-2655 GCA_046758845.1 Nitrospinota bacterium | reverse complement strand
GGCAGGCTCCGACCGGCCCCTACATTGGGAATGACGAGAGGATGTTCATACGTAGGGGCGGGTCTCTGTCCCCGCCCGCCTCGTGTGCCACTGGCTGCTTGCAGCCAGTGCTTCAAGAAACTGGTTGATGAGCACTTATGCGTTGACGGACCACTGGCGGGCGAGCCGCCAGTGCCACCCAGCCGCTGTCTGCCGGAAATGAGCTAATGCTGACGGATAATGAAAAGAGACACTGCGATGAGATCCTTGAACGAGACACAAAGCTACGCCAGCTCCTGAGTGCTAACGAGCTCGGAGACCCGGTGAATCCCAGCAGTTGGTATCGTTACCTATCTTCGATCAAGGGTATTCAGGGAAATCTCCACAATAGCATTACCTTCGTCGCAACACTTCTGGCCAAGCGCTACCTCATGGACCGTTTCGACATTGCCTCCTTTGATGCTACTGCGAAACCGCAGGGCGCAAGTGGTCCGGATATTGATATCCATACAACCAGGGGTGAGCGGATCATTGGTGAGATTAAGACGACCGTACCTCTCTATATTCGACACTTTGGGGCACAACAGGAGCGCGAAATCCTGAAGGATGTCAATAGACTTGGCCAGATGACCGCCGAATACAAGTTCATGTTTGTTACTGAGCAATCTACATTTGACCTGCTCAAAACGCCGAAGTACTCGTCCAAGATTCTGGGCGTTCAGTTGGTCGAGTTGCTGAGTGAAAGGGAACATGTGACCTAAGATTGATTACGATTGTCCCTATGAGATTTGAACTCGTGAGATTGAGAAATGCTGAACGCTGAGATCGCCGACATCTTCGAGGCCATTGCGGATCTGCTGGACCTCAAGGGGGAAAACCGCTTCCGCATCGTCGCCTACCGCCGCGCAGGACAAACCCTCCGCGACCTCTCCGAGCCCGTCGAGGCCGTGGCCGGGCGGGACGAGCTGACCTCTCTCCCCGGCATCGGGAAAGACCTGGCCCAGAAGATCCGCGACTACATCGCAACCGGCCGCATCGAACAGTACGAAAAGCTCAAGGCCGAGGTCCCGCCGGGTCTCACGGACCTTCTGCGAGTCCCGGGACTCGGACCCAAGACGCTGGCCCTGATCCACCAAGAACTGGGGGTCGGGAGCGCCGAGGACCTGCGCGCCGTCATCGAGGACGGCCGTCTCCTGTCCCTCCCGGGGGTTCAGGAAAAGACGGTCGAGAACATCCGAAAAGGTCTGGAGTTCATCGCCGCAAGCGGCGGTCGGCGGCTTCTGGGGGAGGTCCTTGCGCCCGTTCAGGAGATCCTTTCGGCGGTCAGAAAGATCCCCGGCGTCCGTCGGGCGGAGCCCGCGGGCTCGCTGAGGCGAATGGCCGAGACCATCGGGGACGTGGACCTGCTGGCATCCCTCAAGCCGCCCGCCGAGGGGAAGGACGTCGTCCGGGCTTTCACGGAGCTGGCTCAAGTCAACGAGGTCCTGGCCCGCGGGGAAACAAAAGGGAGCGTCCGCCTGGGCGACAATCTCCAGGTGGACCTGCGTGTCGTGCCCGAAGGCGATTACGGCTCGGCCCTCCAGTATTTCACCGGCTCCAAGGCGCACAACGTCAAGGTCCGGGGTCTCGCCCGCCAGAAGGGCCTGAAGATCAACGAATATGGGGTCTTTCGCGGGAAGAAGAAGCTGGCCGGAAGGACGGAGAAAGAGGTCTACAGCGCCCTGGGCCTGGCCTACGTCGAGCCGGAGCTGCGCGAGGACCGCGGCGAAGTGGAGGCCGCTCAGGAAGGAAAGCCCCTCAACGGAAATCTTCCGAAGCTCGTCCGGGTCTCAGATTTGCGGGGCGAGCTTCACGTCCACACCGAGTGGAGCGATGGAGAGGGGAATTTAAGGGAGGTCGCCCTTCGGGCCAAGGCCGCGGGCTATGAATACGTGGCCCTCACCGACCACTCGGTCTCCGAGCGCGTCGCGCGGGGGTTGTCCGCCGACCGGCTCCGGCGGCAGATGGAACAGATCGACGCCCTCAACCGGGAAGGCCTCGGCATCCGCATCCTAAAGGGGGCGGAGGTGGATATCCTGGGCAAGGGCGAGCTGGATTATCCCGACGACCTCCTCATGGGGCTGGAGGTCGTCATCGCCGCCGTCCACAGCGGCTTCAAGCAGTCGGCCGACCGGATGGCCGGCCGCATCCTGGACGCCCTGGATCACCCGGCGGTTCACATCCTGGCGCATCCCACGGGACGGCTGATCAACGCCAGAGAGCCCTACGCCGTGGACCTGGAGCGGGTGATGGCGAAAGCGGCGGAGCGCGGCGTCGCCCTGGAGGTGAACGGGTCCCACCAGCGGCTGGACCTGTCGGACGTCCACGCCCGCCGGGCGCTGGAGCTGGGGGCGAGCTTGTGTCTGTCCACTGACGCCCATCGCCTGGAGGCCATCGGCGGGATCGAGCTGGCCGTGGCCCAAGCGCGTCGCGCCTGGGCCCGGAAATTGGACGTTCTGAACACGAAGACGTCGTCGAAGCTGTTGGAGTGGCTGGGAACGCGCCGGAAATGAAGGCCCGATCAAGGTGGCAGCCTGTGTCATCACCCAGACGGATTCCGAGGTCCTCGCCTGCGCGTTTTCATGGAGGAAGGGGGGCCTTTTTGAAAACCGGCCCCCCTGGAACCCCCCGGAAAAC
>JBHIBA010000490.1:0-2657 GCA_046758845.1 Nitrospinota bacterium | reverse complement strand
ATGGAAGGAGCCCTTTTATGCCCGTCCGGTTCGGAATCCGCCTTCCCCCTTGTGAAGCCCCCCAAAGGGTGGCCGAGGCGGCCCGCCAGGCGGAGGACGGCGGGTTCGACGATGTGTGGGTCCCGGACTCGCAGCTCCTGGCGGGGGTGCTTCTCGACCCCTACGTCACCCTCGCGGTCTGTGCGGAGAGGACGCGGGACGTGAGATTGGGCGTGGGGGTGGCCAACCCCTTCACCCGTCACCCGACCGCCACGGCCGCTTCCATCCTCTCCTTGGACGAGCTGTCGGGGAAACGGGTCATCCTCGGGATGGGGTCCGGGGGGAGCGCCCTGACGACCATCGGTCGCGAGGAAGAACATCTGAAGGGGATCCATTTCTCCCGGCGGAAGGCAACCCGTGAGACGGTCCTCCTTCTGCGGAAGCTGTTTGAGGGGAAACGGATTGAATTCGACGGCAGGCCCTTTCAGCTCAGGCGCGCCCTGAGGAAAATCCCCATCTATGTTTCCGCCACGGGACCGAAGATGCTCCGTCTGGCGGGGGCGGTGGCCGATGGAGTCATCGTTCAGGTGGGTCTTCACCCCGAGCCCCTCGCTTTTGCCATCGAACAGGTCCGACAAGGAGCCGAAGAGGCGGGGCGGTCGCTTCAAGAGATGGAGGTGGTCTGCTCCACTTTCACATCGATCCACGAAGATCGGCGGATTGCCATCCGGCGCGTCAAACCGGTCGTCGCCTGGCTCTATGCGGCGGCCCCCTATGTCCTCGACCTGTCGGGCATTGCGTACACACGCCGCTTGCCCTCCCGCCCCATCTACCCGGACATCAGCCACCCCTATGACCTCGAGGACGCCGTCCACGAAGCCGACAGCTACGTCTCCGACGGGGCGGCAGAGAAATTGGCCCTCACAGGGACGCCCGCGGAGGCGGCCGATCAACTCAAGGAGGTGGCGGGCAGGTTTCCCATCCGCCAGTTCTTGCTCCGGGATTATTCTACGTACCAACTTCCCCGGGAGCTGATTCGCGTCATGGCGGAGGAGGTGATCCCGAGGATTCGCGCTTGAGCGGCGAACGGGTTTCGGATACGTTTGAGATACAGAGGGATCTCCCAGTCGGACCTATGGAGGGAAATCGAGTTGTCTTGGGTCGGCGTGGACATAGGCGGGACGTTCACGGACGTCGTCGTTTACGACGAGGCAACCCGCCGCCTGCGGACTGTGAAAACCCCGTCCGTCCAGACAGACCTCACCCGGAGCGTCCAGGACGGCCTGGAAAAGGCGGGTGTCACGCTCCCTTCCGTCTCCCGGTTCGTCCACGGCACGACCCTCGCAACCAACACGATCCTGGAGGGAAAGGGGGCGCGAACGGCCCTCGTTACGACTCAGGGCTTCCGGGACGCATTGGAGCTCGGCCTCGGCAACCGGATGGTCCTGTACAAGCTCGATTACCGGAAACCGGCTCCTCTTGCCTGTCGGCCCCTCCGCCTGGAAGTGGACGAGCGTACGCTGGCCGGCGGACGAGTCCTCAAGGGGGTCAGCCGGATGAAGATAATGCCCATCTACCGGCGCCTCGCCGAGGAGGGGGTCGAGGCGGTGGCGGTCTGTTTTCTTCACGCTTACTCCAACCGGAGAAACGAAGACCGGGCCAGGGCCATGCTTGAATCCCGGCTTCCGGGGGTCTTCGTCACGACTTCGGCCGAGGTTGTGCCGGAATTCCGCGAATACGAGCGCTTCTCAACGACGGTTCTCAATGCCTATGTCGCCCCTGCCATCAGCCGGTACCTGAGGGGCCTGCGGGGGAGACTCCAGGACGGCGGTTTCCAAGGTCCGCTCCAGGTGATGACCTCAAGCGGGGGTGTGATGTCCCCCGAGGAGGCGGCCCGCCTTCCCGTGAATCTTCTTTATTCAGGTCCGGCGGGAGGGGTGATCGCCGCCGCCCATCTGTCTCGCCTCCTCGGGGAGCCCAGGCTCATCGCCTATGACATGGGCGGGACCAGCACCGACGTCTGCCTCATCCGGGACGGTACGCCGGCCATGACGACGGAGGGGGAGATCTTCGGGTATCCCAACAAAACCCTCCAGGTGGAGATCGAGTCCATCGGCGCCGGAGGAGGGAGCATCGCCTGGATGGACCGGGGCGGGGTCCTGGCCGTGGGACCCAAGAGCGCCGGGGCCGACCCCGGACCGGCTTGCTACGTGCGCGGGGGGCTTGAGCCCACGGTGACGGACGCGAACCTCCTGCTGAACCGGCTCAGTCCGGACTCCCTTCGGGCGGGCGGGGTGGACCTTCGCCCGGACCTGGCGCGCAAGGCCGTCCGCCGGATCGCCCGCCATTTTCCCACCCTCGATGAGGCGCGCACCGCAGAGGGGATCGTCCGCATCGCGGTCGCACGCATGGTCAGCGCGGTCAAGGCCATCACCGTGGGGAAGGGTCATGACCCTCGGGAGTTTACCCTCCTGGCCTATGGTGGGGCCGGCCCGATGCACGCCGCGTTCATCGCAGAGGAGTCGGCCATCGGGCGCATCCTGATCCCCCCTGCCCCGGGCAACTTTTCCGCCCTGGGCCTCCTGCTGGCGGACCACCGCAGGAACTTCGTCCGGACCCGGATCAGTCCGTCGCGCGAAACCTCTCTCCGGCTGATCCGGGAGACCTTCGGCGAGCTG
>JBHIBA010000489.1:0-2666 GCA_046758845.1 Nitrospinota bacterium | reverse complement strand
GCTGCCCATCCCGACGATGAGGTCCTGGGTTGTGGCGGTTATATCGCCCGTCTCAGGGCGGAAGGGCACGCCGTGGACGTCGCCTTCGCCACGTCGGGCGTCGGGCCGGGGAAGGGGGCGCCCAAAAAGGTCAACACGAGACGCCACATGGCCAAGAGGGCGGCGGACTTCTTGGGCGGCGCGTCGCTCCATTTCAGCTTCGTTCCGGGCGCAGAAGACAACAGGCTGGACGCCTTACCGCGGCTGGAGGTGGCGCGCGCCGTCGAATCGCTCCTGGACCGCTTGGCGGGCCGAAACGGGAACCGAGGTTTCCTCATCCTCCTCACCCACCACCCGGGCGACCTCAATGTGGACCACCGGAGGCTGGCCGAAGCGGCCCTGGTGGCCACCCGACCGGGCGGCCGTTGGCCCGTCTCGAACCTCCTTTTCTTCGAGACGCCTAGCTCGACGGAGTGGTCTTTCAACTTTGGGGATTCCTTCTTGCCAAACTTCTTCGTCGCTGTGGCGGAACAGTTGGAGGCGAAATGCCTCGCCCTCGAAGCCTATCATAGCGAAGTACGGGAATTCCCCCACCCCAGGAGCCGGGAAGATGTTTCGGCGCTGGCGCGCTGGCGGGGCGGCCAATGCGGCCTCAAGGCGGCGGAGGCTTTCGTATTGGCCAGAGGGATCATGCGATGAACTACCATGAAGAAGGAAGAACAGGAACCATCAAAGTCGTCGGGCCGAACCTGGAGAGCTTCGTCCCGGACTGCATCACGCCCGTCTGCCGGGTGGACAAGTGGGGAGGCCTGTGGAGCGGGGAATTTTTCGTGGACGGAGAAGGGATCTTCCGGTGCCACCGGTGTTGCCGGGAAATCCGATCATCAGAAAATCACTGGGGCACCCGCTGGAGGCGGTTCGTCTGCTGGGTATGCGGGCGGCTGAGATAGGAGGCCGAAAATGCCAGGAGCGACGGAGTTGGTCAAGCCGGAAACGGCGATGGACAGGTCCCGGCGGCCCAGGGAGGTCATCGCCGACGCCAAGGACAAGGCCGAGGCCGTGCGCGAGATCATCGACCGCTGCAAACTGGCCCGGAAGATCGGGGGCGGGGAACACGTGGAATATGAAGGCTGGAGCACCGTGGCGCGGTTCTACGAGTGCATCCCCACTGTGGAGTGGACGAAGGAGATCCGAGACGGCGAGGGTAAGTTCATCGGCTACCACGCCCGGGCGGCCGTCCGTCACATTCCCTCCTTGTCCGTCCTCTGCGGCGCCGAGGCTATCTGCACCCGGGAAGAGCCCAACTGGGCCCAGAAGATCCCCTCCGCCATCGAATCCATGGCCCAGACCCGCGCCGCCTCCAAGGTGTGCCGCCTCGCATTTTCCTGGGTGATGGTATTGGCTGGATTCAAGCCCACGCCAGCAGAGGAAATGGAAGAAACTGCCCACGGGCGAAGGTCCCCGCCCGTAGGCCAACCCAAGCGAAGAGTTCCCCCAGAGGAAGATGACAGCACAGCCCCGCCGGTCCGGCCGCCCCGCGGTCCGATGGTCTCAAAAGAGGATGCCGAAGAGATCCGTACGGCTCTCACGATAGATGGAGCGCGCAACCTGACCGAACTGAGGGTTTTCCTGTCCGGCAGGCTCGGCTACCCCCGGAACGTGAATGCGGACGAAATCGCGCAAGAAGATTTCGAAACAATCATAAGTTGGCTGGCAGGTAACGATGTTATCGAGAACGTGAACGCCAGGAATGCGCGGACATGAGCACGCGTGTTCAACGAAAACAGGGCCGCAAACGCAGGACGGGGGCCCACTGGGAGGGCTATGCGGCGCGGGTGGCTGGCTTGCCCCTATCGAGCAACCCCTACGCTTCCCCCACCTATGGCAAGGGCGCGGCCTGGGTGGACGGGTGGGAGGAGGCGGATGCTGATCAGGTTCATATTTTTTATGAACAGGAAAGACCCTGCGATGCGGGTCCTGGCGGCTGAAAAAGGGAAGATGGGCTGAGAGATGCATCCGTGTCCGCGCTGCGGTCAGCCGACGAACGGGGCTTGGTCGGAGGGGGGCCTCAAATGGGCGATTTGCGAGGACTGCATGAATCAAGATCGCCAGGCCAGCGAGGCCGAGCGGGAAGAGGAACGGGTGAATCGAGAGCGCCGAGAACGCTTGCGCCGGAGATTCGTTGAGGAGGACCCCGCCCGAACGAGCGACTGAGTGACTATAGCTTTTAGACATCTTCTGCGGTCGGCTGGCTTGATGGTCGCCCTCATGCTCGGTCCTGCCTCCGCCCAGGAGATACTGGGAATTCCCGAGCGATGTTGCGGTCTCCAGGATTGCCGCAGAGCGGAAACTTCGGTGAGGAAGTTCGGGCGGGAGCGCATCCGCGTGGAGGTGGATGGCACCGAGTTCGAGGTGCCAGCAGGGAAGGTCGTGTGGGGGAATGAGAGTTGGTATTGCTCGCGGGATTTCCCGCCCGAGCTCTGCGCCGACAGACCGCCGAGGGCGGAGTGCGCCAGGTGCGTCGTGGTGGCGGCGGGGATGGCCGCGCTCCCCGAGTTCTTGGTGATGCCTGTCCTGAGCAGAGTCGAAGGAGCGGGCCCCCACGGGGCGAGCCCGGCCCGCAAACTCCTCATCCCGGCCCGGAGGGCGTGCGCGGAATGCCATCGCTAGGCGAGAAAATCCGCAAG
>JBHIBA010000488.1:0-2671 GCA_046758845.1 Nitrospinota bacterium | reverse complement strand
AGGGGCGGGGCTCCGTACCCGCCCAATCGTGCTTGAATGAACTATTTTGAAGCCAGACGAGCAGCGAACCTCTTTAAGGAATATAAGAAGTTGGCCTTGATTTATTGGAACGCATTGCCGCCTGACAGAAGAGATCGCTTCGACGTTCGGCGAGGTGCTGAAACACCAGAGTCCCTTGACTCGATTCGGCTACGTGAACAAATTAATCTTCGCTTCCCTGAGGTCAACAGCCTTGCAGCCCGCCTCGGCGTTGCAATGATGTGGCAATCTTTTCCTCCTCCTGCCGTGGGAGGGCCAGTTATTCCGGTGAATCTTCTACTCTCGGTCATTGACCAAAACATGGGACATGGTCGCATTTCGGAGCAAAGGATCTTGGATGTTATTGATCGTTGCATTGGCACGGGTGAACTAGCAAAACGTAGGGGACTGAAGCGACTGCTTATGCCATGGTACTGGGTCATCGACATACCCGCGGTTCTCGTGCGCATCCCTTTCCTCATTTTGCGCACCGCAGGGCTGCCAGCTACTGTTGAGGAGAACATCATCTCGCAAGTCATCAAAGTTATCCTGGTTGTCGGGATATTATTGTCGCTAGGGTACCTTGGAATCCAGGTCACAGGAATCCAGGTCACAGTTTCGGACCTGTTGAAACTCTTAGCAAAGTAAGGGATCACCGATCAAGACACCCGCTGTCGCGCGGACGCCAGTGGTGTCATTCCCGCCCGTGTTTCTCCCATAAATGCGATGTTGCAGGATCGCTTCTCTTGTTGCGTCTATGAAGCACTAGCTGGAAGCAGCCGGTGGCGCCCGGCGAATTGACATTCTTCGCTTCGCTCAGAATGACAGCAAGCAGAGGGCGGGCATTTGGCCGGTGAGTTAAATTTCTTGCGAAGGAGGGCGGCCCTGCAGGGCTGCCCTCCTTCGCAAGACAAAAGTTTTGCTGGGGGGTGCGGGGGGGCGCCTTTCAAAAAGGCCCCCCGCATTTTGCGCCCCCTGGATTTTAGTCTCCGCGCCAATTCTGCTATCTTCCTTCTATGGACGTCTTCGGCGGCGGAAATTCGGCCGACAGCCGACACGAAAAACCTTTTTTTCTTGGCAGACCCCGGCGCGAGGTCCTGGTCCTCGCTTTGTTCGCCGCGCTCCTCTTCCTGTACGGCCTCGGGGCGACGAGCCTTCAGGACAACGACGAGACGCGCTTTGGCCTGATCGCCCGCACCATGATGCAGACCGGGGATTGGGTCGTCCCCCGCTGGTCTCACCGGCCCCAGGGGACCAAACCCCCATTCTTCATGTGGGCCATCGCCGGGTTTTCGGCCGTCTCGGGCCGGGTGACGTCCTGGTCCGCCAGGCTCCCTTCGGCGTTGGCGGGGGTCGGCGTGGTCCTGCTCACGTATTTCCTCGGAAGGAGACTCTTTCCCCGCCCCGTACCCTTCCTCGCGGGCCTGGTGGTCGGCGCGAACCTGGCCTTCTATGAAAGCGCCCGCACCGCCCAGACGGATATGCTCCTCGTATTCTTCGTCCTTCTGGCGGCGACGCTGGCGCTGGAGGGGCACGCCCGGCGCGGGGCGCTGTGTTATATCCTCGTGCCGTGCGCGTACGCGGCGGCGGGCCTCGCCGTTCTGACCAAGGGTCCGGTGGGCTTGCTGCTGCCGGGCTTCATTGTGCTGAGCGTCTTGGTCGCCCGGGGGGGATGGAAAAAGTTCCCCTTCCTGCCGCACCTCGCGGGCCTTGCCGTGGCGGTGGCCGTCGCGGGGGCTTGGTACGTCCTGTATCAGGAGTCTGTGGGGGGCGAAGCCGCCCGCCAATCGGTCATCCGCGAGAATTTCTTTCGCTACCTCAGCGGGTTCGACCACAGGCGGCCCGTTTACTACTTCGTTCACACGTTTGCGGCCGAGTTCATGCCCTGGACGCCTGTTTTCCTTCTTTCGCTGGGTTGGGCCTGGGCGAACCGGAAGTCCAATGCGGGCGGTTACGGCGCGGTCCTCCTGTGGATGGCGTTGATCTTCGTGTTCTTCAGCTTCTCGGCTTCCAAAAGGAGTCAGTATATTCTTCCTCTGTATCCGGCCGCCGCGCTGATGACCGCCGCTTTCCTGGCGGCGGCGTTTTCGCCCGGCGGGGAGGCCCCGGCCCGCTGGCGGATGGCCGGCCTGTGGACGTATCGCGCCGTGGCCTTCGCGGCGATGGGGCTGGGTGTGGGCGGGAGCGTCCTGGCGGCGTTCCGATTCCGCCCGTACCTGGTTCCGGCGGTGGCCGGCGGGGTCTTGGTAGCTGCGTTCGGGGCCTGGATGCTGCGGGAGACGTTTCGGCTCTCATCGCGCCGGGTCATCTGGGTGATCCCTGTAGGATTTTTGTTCATCCACCTGATCGTCCAGCCCATCGCCGCGCCTCATCTGGAAAGGAGGAAGTCGCCGCGGCCCTACGCCCGGGAGGTCGCCGGCCTCGTCGGCGGGCATCACCTGGTTTCGTACAGGTACTCCAGGGCGTCTTTGGCGTTTTATGCGCCGCCGGAGATGGGAGAGGTTTTTTACGTGTACGGCTGGGATTCTTTCCCGTACTTTTTCCGCGACCACCAGGAGCCCGTTTACGTCTTGATGAGCCGCGAGAATTTCCAGGCTCTCCCTCGTGAGGCCCTGGCGGGATCGCGCGTCCTTCGGCGCAACCTCCGCTACCG
>JBHIBA010000487.1:0-2692 GCA_046758845.1 Nitrospinota bacterium | reverse complement strand
AAGGTGTTCCCCGTTGGCCATCCGCTTCGGCCCCTCATATCCAAGAACGTCCTAGGCCGGTTATCCGGTACGGTCAGTGCTGCGCGGCGGCCCAGTCTGCGGAGCTATCCGCCGGTACAAATCCGTTTCGGGCTTTTCGAACCCCACCATTGTCTGGTCCTCCGGGTCGCGAGCCTCGGCAGCCTGACAATTGTGCCTCGCCCATATCGATCTACAACGCCGCCGCCGGGGTGTCAAACGAGACCCCAGATAGGAGAGGCCTTGCTCGCAACCCGTGTCCAGTCGCCCTGAGAGGCGCTGGAACCCGCCCCCCGGCCAACGTATAATCGCAGATCCAAGGTGTTACATCCCGATGTTTCGCTGAAGCGCAGCTATGGAGGAACCCCCCATGGGCGATGTGCTTCCCAAGTTTGTGGCGGCGGCGGTGCAGGCCTCGCCGGTTTTCCTGGACCGGGAGGCCACGGTTGAGAAAGCCTGTCGGCTCATCCGGGAGGCCGGGCGGGCCGGGGCCCGTCTGGCGGTCTTCCCCGAGGCCTACATCCCCACCTTTCCCTACTGGCCGAGGGCCATGCCCCATCCCCACCGCCACCTCAGCATCCGCGCTTACGTGGAGCTATACAAGAACGCCGTCGAGATCCCCAGCCCCTCGACCGACAAGCTCTGCCGCGCCGCCCGCGAGGCGGACACGGTGGTGGTCATGGGCCTCAACGAGCGGGAAAAGGGCTTCGGGGCGACGATGTTCAACACCCTGCTGTATATCGACCGCACGGGGGAGATCCTGGGCGTGCACCGCAAGCTGGTCCCCACGTTCGAGGAGCGGTGCGTCTGGGGCCAGGGAGACGCCAGCGACCTCCGGGTCTTCCACTCGGGCGCCGGCCGCGTCGGCGGTCTCGTCTGCGGGAATAACAAGAACGCCCTGTGGCAATATGCCCTTCTCGCCCAGGGGGAGGAGGTCCACGCATCGGTTTGGCCGGCCCTGGAGCAGATGTGCAACTACATGGACGGCATCAACCGGGGTTATGCGCTGATGGGGCAGGTCTTCGTCATCGTCTCCTGCGGCGTCATCACGGAGGACCAGGTCCCCGATTCCTTCCCCCTGAAGGGCCACACCCGGTGGAACGCCGCCGGGGGGAGCGGCATCATCGGACCGGACGGGAACTACCTGGCGGGGCCGGTCTACGGGGGGGATGAGATCGTCTACGCCGAGCTCGACTTCGAGAAGATCATCGAGGCCAAGGCCGTGAGCGACAGCGTGGGGCACTACGCCCGGTGGGACGTGGCGCGCCTTCAGATCGTAGGGGCCGAGCGTTACCGTCCCGTCGAATGGGTGGAGAGACCTCCTGCGGCAGTGTCCGGCGTGGCGCCGGGCCTCGGCGATGCCCTCCCGGCGGCCCAGGAGGAAGACGAACTCGTAGAGGCCGAACTCCGACGGGCGGTGCGGCAGTTCGATAACCCGTCGTGACGGACCTGGGGAATGGAGATCGGGCGCTCGATTCGCGACGAGCCGTACCCGGCTGCGCGGCCCCCGCTCAACCTAAGCCGCCGGACTCCAAACGCTCACGGACCTCCCGGCCGACAAAAATTTGCGGTCCCCTGAGACGTAGATTAGAATTGGGTTGAAATTTCCCGGATTGCTCGTAGGAAAGACCTTTGCGACAGGAGGAGAGTCCGCGCCCATGCCCCTTTACGAATTCCGTTGCGATCGCTGCAAGAAGAAATTCTCTCTAAACCTTTCGGTCAGCGAATACGAGAAGAGGCGGCCCACCTGTCCCAAGTGCAAGGGCCGAAAGATTTCCCGCGTCATTTCGTCCTTCACCACGAAGACGTCGCGGAAGAGCTGAAGTGTGGCCCATTTTGCCACGGACCCCCGGGAGGCCTCCCGCCTTCTGGCTGCGGCCAAGGGAGATCGTCCGGCGGACCTCTTCTTCGTGGGCGGGCGGGTGGCCAACGTCTATTCCGGGGAAACCTACGCCGCAAACGTAGCCGTCTCCGGAGGGCGAATCGCCTACGTCGGACCTCGCGAGGACTCCGCCGGGAAGAAGACCCGCATCGTCAAGGCCCGGGGCAAGGTCCTCGTCCCCGGCTACGTCGAACCTCACGCCCACCCCTGGGTGGTTTACAACCCCGTCACGTTCGCGCAGGAGGTCCTCCGCCGGGGCACGACCACCCTCATTTACGACAACCTCTTCTTCTTTCAGCTCTGCCCCCCGGCCGGCTTCGACCGGATGGTGGACGACCTGGCCGCATCGCCGATGTCCATTTTCTGGACGGTTCGCCTCATTTCCCAATCCACCGACCCCCGCGAGCTAGGCCGGTTCACGGCGCGCCGCATCGACCAGCTGCTCAGGAACCCCTCCTTCCTCTCCCAGGCGGAGGTCACCCGCTGGCTCGACGTGTGGGAAGGCAGGCCCAACGTCCAGCGGGGGATGGCGAGCGCGCGGCGGCTGGGAAAACCCGTCGACGGACACACCGCCGGCGCGTCCTTCGACCGCATCAACGCCATGACGGCGGCCGGGCTCAGCTCCTGCCACGAAGCCATCACCGCCGAGGAAACCCTGATGCGTCTGCGCATGGGCCTCTACGTGATGCTGCGCCACAGCTCGCTGCGGCCCGATCTGAGATCCCTGGCGAAGATCTTCAAGGACCGGACGCTTTCCACCTCGCGCATCATGATGACGACGGACGGCCCCTC
>JBHIBA010000486.1:0-2705 GCA_046758845.1 Nitrospinota bacterium | reverse complement strand
TCCCGGTATCGTTTGTGGCACGTCATGCAACCCGCCTCGATTCGTCCGAACGACCGGCCCACGCCCTCTCTATCCCGGCTGTCAGCGGCTCGGAGGAGAGCGGCCACGTCCTCCCGAAATTCCTTGAGACTTTTTCCCATCGGGATTCCGGGTGGGACGATTTTCCCATACGCAGCCGCTTCCTCGGCCAATCCCCGGGCCTCGGCCTTCATCATTTCCCAGTTGCTCATCCCGATCGCGTAAGCAATCTGCTGGGTGCGGTTGAGAAAGTTGATCATGAGGACGGCGGGAAGCCGGAAGGCCGACTGCGCCTGGAGCGCGCGGGAGATCAACAACAGCGCAAAGAGCGTCAAAAGGAAAATGGCGGAAAGACGCATCATGCAGAGTGACCCTTTTTCAGCCGCCTCTATAAGGCCCGCTTTACTGGAAGAGTTTTTGAAGGGCTCGCAGACGCAGTTCCAAAGCTGACGGATTCCTTCTCATCCCGTCCGGCATCGGATCTCTCAGGTCCAGATCCTCGCTGTATCCGTCGGGGACATCGAAGAAGGATTCGTCCAGAGGCCGGCGGTCGATCTTCTCGACGACAATATCCGTTTGAGTGGGCCCGAAGGCTCCCGTTTTTCCCAGCAGGAGGATTCTCACCGCCGTTCCGCCTACGCGCTGCAGTTCATCAAGAAGCCTTGGGTCCATGGGGAGCAGCAGATTCGCGGCGACGTTTGCAATTTCCCGCTGGATCGCATAGACCTCTTTCCCCGCGTCTGACTCCTGCGTGACCCAGACTTTCGCGCGGACCTTGTCGTGGTTGTCCCGGCGCGCGACGTACACCCGAGAGAGGAACCCGTTCACGCGTACTCGAACGTCTACCGGCTTGAGTCGGTATCGGCGCCTCGTGTGGGCTTTTTTCCGGCTCATCAGTTCGTCGACGCCTCGGATGATATTGTCCGCGTCCTTCAGGACGTTTCCCAAATCCTTGAGCGCGACTTTCGTAAAGGTCTTCTTTCGCGGATCGAGCCGGAGGATGAGACCCCTGTCGAATTGAATGATGGTCGGTTTTCTCCTCCAGGCGTCGCCTTCGAATCGGGCTCGCCGGCCCTTGGCGTAAAAGATCACCTTTCGTTGGGTCTCGGTCCGATCGCCCGCGAATTGAAGGGTGACGCGCTGGTGGAGGGTTACGTCCGCCCAGGCGGACGGGACGATGAGACCGACCGCCAGGGGGACAATCCAGGCCGCGCTCCAGGGGGCGCCCATGGCTCAGGATTCCACGTGGAGGTGAGCGCCGATCTGCTTGAGAGAATCCTCAATGGCCTCCGCCTGGGCGGTCGCGTTCAGTTCCACGAGGATCCGGTGGGCCCCCCTTAAGCTCGTTGCGGCGGCGGCCAGGTCGTTCTCGAGCATCTGGATCTTTCCGATGTTGCTCAGGTCAACGGCCTCACCCCAGCGGTAGCCGATCTGCCGGTTGATCTTCAGAGCACTCAGATAGGATTCAAGCGCCTCTTCCGTTTTTCCCTGAAGAAAGAGGACGTTTCCGATGTTGCCGAGGTTGCTTGCCTCCCCCTTGAAGTTCCCTACTTTCCGGTGGAGGGAGCGGGCGGCTTGGAAAAATTGCAGGGCCTTTGACAGGTCCTTCTCCAGGCTGTAAATCAGCCCGATGTTGCCGAGGTTGATGGCCTCCTCGCGATGGTCGCCCAGCTCCCGGTTCATCGCCAATGCGCGCTGGCTGAGGTCCAGGGCTTCCGCGTAATCCCCCTTTGCCCGAAACACCGCGGCCAGGAGCCGAAGCTCAAACGCCACTTTGGGGCCGTCCCCCAACTGGCGCCACTTCTCCAGGGCTTCTTCGTGATAGCTGGAGGCATCGAGCAGAGAGTGTTTTGCGCGGCAGAGCCGGCCCATCCGGCTGAGGGTTTCGGCCTGCGCCTGTCGATCTCCCAGCTGCCGGTGGATCTCCAGCGCCTGGCTGTAGTAGGCCACCGCGTCGTCCGGCGCGCGCCGGTAGGTGGAGGCCAGTGCCAGGTTCGTCAGGATGTTCGCCTGCTCCGCGGGTGAAACCCCTTCTGTCTCCGCCGCTTCCTGGAGCCTCGTTTCCGCCTCGGCCTCGAACCCCTGCAGGTGGTAAGTCAAGCCGAGCAAGTTGAAGGCCCTGGCCGGGTCGAAGCCCGCATCCAGGGCCAGCTGGAGGTAGGCGACCGCCGACTCGAACTCCCCGGCGAAAAAGGACAAGAGCGCCAGATAGTAATAGGTCTCCGGCGGAATGAACTCTCCTTTGCGTTCCACCTGTTCAAAGGCCCGGATGACACCGTTCAAAACGGCCCCGAAGGACTCCGGCAGTTGCACACCGGGAGAAGTCCCGTCCGCTTCCCCTCCGTTCTCTGCGGCGGATGACCCCAGCGGACGCCACACGTCCAGCAACGGCGGATCCGGAAGTCCGTACTCCATCACCAGCTCCCTCGGCCGGCTCAGCAAGGCCTGGACTCCGTCCTCCTTTTCGGCCCGGGTATCGGGCTTCAGCGAGTCTTCTTCTGCCGGTTCCGTTTCCGTCCCCGGAGGTTCGGACGGTTCGGCGAGAGGTTCGGCGAAGGGCTCGTCGGAAGTCGTCTCCCCGTCCTCGCTCGAAGGTGGGACGTCGGTTTCGATGAGTCGGGCCTCGGAGATGTCCTCGTCCCCTAACGGGTCGTATTCAACCGTTTCGGACTCCCGCGTCGAAGGTG
>JBHIBA010000485.1:0-2713 GCA_046758845.1 Nitrospinota bacterium | reverse complement strand
GGCACTGCGTGGCCGGGCCTGCTTTGGGATGTGTGTGGGGTTTGCAGGGCCGGTGATCTGTCGCCTATTGGTGGCTTCTTTCTTTGGCCGGATGCCCGTCTGGCTCCGCCAGCCGCAGCATCCGGCCAACGAGCCAGCTTTTGCGAGAGAGGGCGGCCCTGCAGGGCCGCCCTCTCTCGCGAAACAAAAGTTTTCCGGGGGCGTGGGGGCCGGCTTTCAAAAAGGCCCCCACAAAAAAGCCGGCACGCCAGCGCCCAAAAATCGTCCCCCGCAGAGGCGCCACACAAGCGTTTCATTCCCTGGAATCCCAACGAGACCTTTCACATCGTGCTATGATTTGGCTTTCCCAAGAATCGCCATCAGGGGCGTGCACGGGGAGAGCGGGATGAGCCAAGCGGTCAAGTCCAAGACCTATTTCCAGGACCTTCGGGAATATATCTCCACGCTGGAAGAAAACGACCTCCTGTACCGCATCTCTGAACCCGTCAACAAGGACACGGAGCTCATGCCGCTGGTGCGCTGGCAGTTTCGGGGGCTGCCGGAAAGCCAGCGAAAGGCGTTTCTCTTCGAGAAGGTGACCGACTCCCGCGGCCGCCAATATCAGACCCCCGTGGCTGTCGCCGTAACGGCGATCTCCCGGAAGATGTACGCCCTGGGGATGGGGTGCGAAGAGACCGAGACGGCGGACCGGTGGGTGGAGGCGCGGAACAAGCCGATTCCCCCAGAGGTCATCCCCAATGGGCCCGTGCATGAAGAGGTCCATCTGACGGCGGACTTCGAGCGCGAACACGGAGGCCTCGATGAGTTCCCCATCCCGATCTCCACGCCCGGTTTCGACCCGGCTCCCTTCCTGACGGCGGCCTGCTGGGTCTCCAAAGACCCGGAAACGGGAATCCGGAACTTGGGCACCTACCGGGCCCAGATCAAGGCGCCGGACAAGACGGGCCTCCTGGCCTATGCCCAGACGGACCTGATCATCCTCATCCGGCGGGCCAGGAGGGCGGGCGTGAAGGCCCTCCCCATCGCCGGCGTTTTGGGCTGCGCCCCCAACGTCTGCATGGCCAGCGCCGCTAAGTTGCCCCTGGAGGTGGACGAGTTGGCCGTCGCGGGGGGCCTTTCCAGAGAGCCGCTCCCGCTGGTGAAGTGCAAGACGGTTGACCTGGAGGTTCCCGCCACGGCGGAGATTGTCATCGAGGGGGAGATCCCCATCGACTACCTGGAGCCCGAGGCCCCCTTCGGCGAGTACACAGGATACCTGGGGCTTCGGGGGATGGCGTTCGTCGTCCGCGTCAAGGCCATCACGCACCGCAAGGACCCCATCACCCAGGTCTTCATCAGCCAGATGCCCCCCAGCGAGTCCAGCAAGCTGCGCCAGATTGCCTACGAGTCCAACTACTACAAGTTCCTCCGGTACGACTGCCACAACGTCGGCGTGAAACAGGTCTCCTTTCACGAAATGGGAGGCTCCCACGAGGTCATCGCCATCCGGGTGGCGAAGGAGGACCCGGCCCAGGCCTGGCAGGCGCTTTACGCCGCCGCGTCTTTCTCGCCCACCTACGGAAAGATCATCATCGCCGTGGACGAGGACATCGACCCCACGGACGCAGAATCCATCTTCTGGGCCATGAGCTTCGCGTTGAACCCGGAGCGGGACATCCGGTTCGTCACCGGCAAGGGGAGCAACCTGGACCCCGCCAGCGCCCCGCCCGGCGCGACGGCGGAGGAGAAATACTTTCCCGGTCCGACCGGCCTGTCCGCGGTCCTCATCGACGCCACCCGCAAGCACGCCTATCCCCCGGTCTCTTTGCCTAAAAAGGAGTACATGGAGCGGGCCAAGGAGATTTGGGAACGATGCGGCCTGCCGCCGTTGACCCCGCGGGTTCCCTGGTTCGGGTACCCCTTGGGGGACTGGCCGGAGGATTCCGAGGAGGACGCCCGCCGGGCCGTGGATGGGCGCTACTACGAGACAGGCAAGCGGCTGGGCGAGGAGGGCATCCAGGCGGAGATTTGACGGGGCCGAGAGGACGACTTTCGGACGGTTTCTCCTCGCCATCTTTCGCGCATCGGCCCTGCTTCGGACATTGGCTGCGGACAGCCACCGCCATTTGGCCGCCCATTTTCTGAAGGGGGGAGAAGGACCAGATGACAAGTTCCGTCCGTCTCAAGGGGCTTCATCACATCACCCTCGTCACCCGCGACATGGAGGTCATGATGCGTTTCCTCACGGACGTCGTGGGAATTCCGCTCATCAAGAGCGACGTCAATCTCGATGTGCCTGGTCAGAAGCACTGCTTTTGGGGGGACGAGGGAGGCCGGCCCGGCACGCTGGTCACGTTCTTCGAGATTCCGGATCTCGACGACAACCGCCTCGGTGCGGGCGGCATGCATCACGTCGCGTTCACTGTGCAAGGTGAGGACGACCTGCGGGCTCAAATCAAGCGCCTCGAGGAGAAGGGAATCAGCCACTCGGGCGTCATTGATCGGAATTATTGGAAGGCCCTTTACTTCCAAGGGCCCGAAGGGCTGCTCATTGAGTTCGCCACGGAGGGACCCGGGTTCAAGTAGATTGGGATGAAAGGCCGGATTCTCAGGGGGGCCTTTTTGAAAACCGGCCCCCCTGGGGACCCCCCGGAAAACTTTTGACGGCCCGGCACTGCGTGGCCGGGCCTGCTTGGGGTGGGCGTTGGTTGGGCGGGCCGGTTGTCCGGGGCCT
>JBHIBA010000484.1:0-2721 GCA_046758845.1 Nitrospinota bacterium | reverse complement strand
GCTTTGCCCACGGCTCTGTCATGATTTGGTGTAGCCCCGATCTGAGCGAGGACCTAGGTCCGAGCGGAGATCGGGGCGCGCCCGGCCGCGATTTCCGCGGAGCCTGCACTGAGCAAGGCGAATGTGCTCAAATCGCGGCTACAACGGAGGAAGGCAGGGGTTATTCAGCAAACTGACCCACTGCCGACCCGTGCATTGCGTTGACAGTGCGCGATAATAATGGTATTCAGACTCGTTCTTGCTAATCGGAGAGAGAATCGACATGAGGCTCCCACATGAGTGAGGCCCTCCGCGCCGGGGAACCGTCTCCGACTGGCCAGCGAAAAGTTCTCTCCGGGTTGACGCGCGGCATCCCGGGTGCAGTTTCGGTGGGGGTCCTTATTCTCGTCTTGTGGGAGGCGGGCACCCGCGTCTTCTCCATCCCGGAAATCATCCTTCCTGCTCCCAGCCGGATCGTAAGCTTCCTGGTCGTAAACTGGGATCTGCTTCTGCGAGAGTCCCTCTCGACAATCTACTCCGTTGTCACGGGCTTCCTCATCGGGGGGACCGCAGGCTTTCTCCTGGCCATCGGGATTACCTACCTGGTCTGGTTTCGGAGAATCGTCTATCCGTTCCTCGTCACCTCGCAGGTGGTCCCGAAGATCGCCCTGGCCCCGCTTTTCATCATCTGGTTTGGATACGGCTATCTTCCGAAAATCGTGATCACCGCCCTCATCTGCTTTTTCCCCGTGGTCATCAATACGGCCAAGGGCCTCGGCTCGGTGGAACAAGAACTCCTTCAGTACATGCGCTCCCTCGGAGCCTCTTCGTGGGAGATCTTCTGGAAGATCAGCCTCCCCTGGTCGATGCCCTATCTCTTCGCAGCGCTGAAGATCTCCTCTACGTTGGCGGTCATCGGGGCCAACGTGGGCGAATTCGTGGGCTCAGACGTGGGGCTGGGATTTTACATTGTTCAGGGATCGGAATACGGCCGGATGGGTCTCGTTTTCGCGGCCATCACGATGGTGTGCGTCATCGGCGTCCTTTTCTTTCTTTTGATCGCCATCATCGAGAAAGCGGTCCTGAGATCTCGAGGAGCCCTGGAAGGAGGGGCCCAGACGGAGGCCGCCGGGGCTTAGAAAGCACGCAGGGTAGAGAAAGGAGAACTGAGATGAAACGATCTAGAGGGATGAATAGGTCGGCTTGGCTATGGATGGCGGCGGGGCTCGCGGCCGGCGCCGTCCTGTGGCCCACGGGCATCTTTGCAGCCGAGAAGATCACCTTCCGCCTGGACTGGATCCCGGGGCCTGAGCACAGCCCTCTCTACCGGGCGGTGGATCAGGGCTATTTCAAGGCGCAAGGGATTGACGTCGAAGTGATCAAGGGGGAAGGCTCCAACGTCTCAGTCAAACTCGTCGGAAACAAGACCAACCCTTTCGGCTTCTGCAGCTCGGACGTCACCCTCATCGGGCGGACGAAAGGCTTGAAGGTCAAAGCCGTCTCCCAGATTTACCAGAGGTCTCCAGCCGGGATCATGTCCAGTGAGCAAAACCCCGTCAAAAAGCCCGGGGACCTCAAGGGAAAGAAGATTGGCGTGGACCCGAAAAGCACGGCCATGCAGCAGCTCATCGCCACCCTGCGGCTCAACAAATTTGACCGCTCGGGCTACGAAGAAATTCCGGTGGGCAAGGCCCTCATGCAGGCCCTGGTCGGCAAAAGGGTGAATGCGGCCGTGAGCTATAACTACATCCAGCCCGTCCTCCTGCGGGCCAAAGGCTACAAGATCCACAACGTGACCTTCGCCGACTGGGGGCTTCGGATCTACAGCATGGGAATCATCACCCATGATGACACCCTAGCCCGCAATCCCAAGCTGGTTCGCGGTGTCGTACGGGCCGTCCTCAAGGGATACTATGACGCCAAGAAGGATCCGGCTAGGGTTCTCCAACATACGTTGAAGCGAAAGCCGAAGGCCGAAGCCTCGTACGTGGCGTATGCCAAGAACAGCTTCCCGAAGGTCCTGGAGCTCATAGACAGTCCAGACACCGATAAGCACGAACTGGGCTGGTCCACCCGAGGGGGCTGGGAGGCGATGCAGAGCACCCTCCTTTCCCTCGGGCTGATCAAGAAGAAGATCGACGTGGGCGAGGTGTTCACCAACAAGTTCCTTCCCGGAAAGATGTAGGCTCCGGCGAGAGACATCTGGCGCTTGCGATTTGAGAGGTGGAAAACGGGCTGAAAAGCCTCTTCTCTTTCGGGCCGTTCATCAGGCTTCTTCCGGTACGCTTGAGGTCGTGAGGCGACCCGCGGCCCTTATTTCTCCGGGGCCTCACTGTGCGATCGGCGAACGGGAAGTCGCGCGGCGGGGCCCTTGCCCTCAGAAAGGGCAAGGGCTTTTTCAACCGTCCCGTTTGCTTCGCAGGGGTGTCCCCGGAGCGTCAGAACCTTCCTTCGGGCATTCCCCTGCGGGATAGGTTCGATCCAAAGTAGAGCGTCTTTGGCCGGCGATCATCCGGCGAGCGGCTCACTCCCGTCCCCATTCGGCCGGAACTGTTGCTACAAGCCCTCCGAGAAGAGAAGCAGAGTCGCTAGAGCGCGAGCGCCGCAGAGAAGATTCCCACTTTACTAAGGGGGGGCATCAAAATAATTGACAGTCAAGTCACCCTGAGCGAGAGTCACCGACTCTTGCGAAGGGTCTCGCCGTCGCCCTTGCCGTATGGTCATCCGACATTCGGTACAACG
>JBHIBA010000483.1:0-2730 GCA_046758845.1 Nitrospinota bacterium | reverse complement strand
CCGGCCACGCAGTGCCGGGCCGTCAAAAGTTTTCCAGGGGGTCCAGGGGGGCCGGGACGCACAGCGTCAGGTTTTTGCACTGGCGAGCCTGCTTGATCGCTCTTCGGAAGGTGTGCGCCAAAGACGCGCGGCTTACGTGTACATACCTCCAACCGCAGTCCGGCCGGCACGCCAGTGCCCAAAAAAGCCCCCCTGGTTCAAGTCAAATCCTTTATAGGAAGTATCTTACCCAGCTTATCCGATATAATAAAGTTTATCCAAATCCGATGACATCCTCTTGACGGAGTATTTTCCTATGCCTGGTGAACGCTATGTAGGCCAGCGCCTTCCCGCCATCGACAGCCCTGTCAAAGCCACCGGCGGGGCGGAGTACCTTGCGGACATTTCCCTTTCGGGGATGGCGTATGGAAAGGTTCTGCGGAGCCCGCACGCCCACGCCCGGATCCGTTCCATCGACGTATCTAAGGCCAGAGATCTCCCGGGCGTTCTGGGGGTGGTATCTCGGGAGAACACGCCCTCCGTCAAGTGGGGCATCTTTCTCAAGGACGAGCAGACGTTCTGCCAAGAGAAGGTGCGTTTTGTGGGGGACGAGGTGGCGGCGGTAGTGGCCGAGTCTGCTGAAGCGGCCCAGGAGGCCCTGTCCCTCGTCAGTGTGGAGTACGAACCCCTGCCGGCCCTTTTGACTCCGGAAGAAGCGATGGAGGACGGGGCCCCGGCCATCCATGAGGAAGGAAAGCGCAACCTGGCCTCGGAGTTCAACGTGGAAAGGGGGGACGTGGACGCCGCCTTCAAAAGCGCCAACGCCGTTTTCGACGAGACCTACGATACCCACATGGCGCACCAGGCCTACATCGAGCCCACCGGCGTCATGGGACGCTGGAACGAAGACGGGACGGTGACAGTTTGGGGGCCTTTACAGTCTCCCTTCACCGTCCGGGAATACATGCTGTCCCCCGGCCTCCAGTTGGTGGAGGAAAAGATCCAGGTCGTCCAGACGCGTTCGGGCGGCGCCTTTGGCGGTAAGCTCGACGTCAAACTCCTGCTCATCGCGGCGTTTCTCTCCAGAGAGGCCCGCAGGCCGGTGCAGATCGTTTTGACGCCGGAAGAAGACCTTGCGACCATGCGTCCGCGAATGCCCGCCCGGTTCCACATCCAGTCGGCCTTCGCCAAGGACGGAAAGCTCCTGGGCAAGAAAGTGGACGTGACGGCTGACAACGGGGCCTACTCCTCTTTCTCGCCGGCCATCGTCTCCTCCATGGCAGTTCGCACCGACTCTCTTTACAAGACGCCGAACGTGCGGGTGGACGGCCGGCTGGCCTACACGACGACAGAGCCTTCCGGGCAGTTCCGGGGATTCGGCAACCTGCAGGCGAGCTTCTGCTGGGAATCCCACCTGGACACCGCGGCCGAGGGCCTGGGGATGGACCCGGCGGAGCTGCGCCTGCGCAACTTCACCGAACCGGGCGAGACGACTGTCCACGGCTGGAGGATCTCGAGTTGCGGAATCCGGGAATGCGTCGAGAAAGCGACCCGGTCCATCGGCTGGAAGCAAAAACGACGCAAAAGCAGGTCCCGGAACGCCTCCGCAAACCTCCGGGGCGTCGGCCTGGCCTGCACCGTCCACGTCACCAGCAACAGCTCCCACGCCGTCCATTTCCGAAAAGGCAAGGATGAGGCCGAGGGCGAGGTCCAAATCGGGGCTGACGGCCGCGTGCGCGTCCTCTCGGGTGAGGCCGAATTGGGCGAAGGGGCTGCAACGGTGATGGCGCTGGTCGCGGCCGAGGAACTGGGTGTGGATTACCGGGGGATTGAGGTCCCGCATGTGGACACCGCCCGGCACCCTTACGGCCTCGGGACGTACGCCAGCCGGGCCACGTTCATGGGCGGCCACGCGACGCTTCTGGCCGCCAAATCCGCCAAGCAGCAGCTCCTGCAACGCGCCTCCAAAGTCCTGGAGGCCGACACCTCGGAGCTGACCGCCGAGGACGGAAGGGTGTTCGTCAAGGGCGCCCCCGCCCGCTCGCTGAGCTTCGGAGAGGTGATCGAGGAGACGGGCGGCGATCCCGTCGAGACCCAGAGCCTTTATGTTGCTGCGGGAGATGTGCCCGACCCCGTCACCAAGTACGGACACACCGCCTCGACCTACTCCTTCGCCGCCCACGCTGCGGAGGTGGTGGTGGACCGGGAGACGGGCGAGGTCACGGTGGAGCGGGTCGCATGCGCCCACGACCTGGGCCGGGCCATCAACCCGCTGGGGGCGGAGGGGCAGATCGAAGGGGGCGCGGCCCAATCCATCGGGTTCGGTCTGATGGAGGAGATCCGAAAAGAAAACGGTGTAGTCGTGAACCCCAACTTCGAGGGCTATCTGATCCTGACGTCCATGGACGCGCCGGAGTGCGAACCGATCTTCGTGGAGACCATCGATCCCTACGGGCCTTTCGGCGGTAAGGGCGTGGCGGAGACGGCCATCAACCCCACCGCCGCCGCGGTGGCCAACGCCGTCTACAACGCCGTCGGCGCGCGGGTGCGCGCCCTGCCCATCACGCCCGAGCGCGTCCTGGCAGCCATGGCGGGGAAGTAAGGGCAAAGACCCTGGGGGGACATTTTGAAAACTGCCCCCCCAGACCCCCTCCGAAAACTTTTGACGGCCCGGCACTGCGTGGCCGGGCCTGCTTTGGGATGTGTGTGGGGTTGGCAGGGCCGGTGGTCTGTCGCCTATTGGTGGCTTCT
>JBHIBA010000482.1:0-2741 GCA_046758845.1 Nitrospinota bacterium | reverse complement strand
GGATGGATGCGGCGGTCCATCTTTCCGGCGAGAACATCGGGGAGGGCAGGTGGACGGCCGCGAAGAAGGCCGCCATCCGCGACAGCCGGGTCAAGAGCACACGTCTTTTGGCGGAAACCTTGGCACGGCTCGAACAGCCGCCGAGGGTCTTCGTCTGCGCTTCCGCCGTCGGTTATTACGGAGACCGCGGCGAGGAAGTTCTTCGGGAGGAAAGCCCTCTGGGTTCGGGTTTCCTTCCCGACCTTAGCTTAGAATGGGAAAGCGCGGCGGAGCCGGCGGTTCAGAAGGGAATTCGCGTCGTCCATCTGCGAAACGGCATCGTCCTCAGCCCTAAGGGCGGGGCGCTGGCGAAGATGCTTCCCCCGTTCAAGTTGGGACTCGGGGGCAAGCTGGGAAGCGGCCGCCAGTATGTCAGTTGGATTTCCCTGGACGACATGGTGGGTGTGATCCGCCACGCCCTCGAGCGGGAATCCCTGAGCGGTCCGGTCAATGCTGTCGCGCCGAATCCCGTCACGAACGCCGAATTCACGCAAACATTAGGAAGGGTCCTCTCGCGCCCGACGGTTTTCCAGGTGCCTGCGTTTACCCTACGGCTCGCCTTCGGCGAGATGGCGGACGCGGCGCTACTGGCCAGCGCCCGGGTAGAGCCCGCACGCTTGCTCGCTTCGGGTTATTCTTTCCGCCACCCGGAGTTGGAAGGCGCGCTGCGTCACATTCTGGGCAAGTAGCACTGCTGGAGAAGGAGCCGAGCCTTCATTGTTGCGGCGTGGCGCCGGGCGTTGCCGCGGCGATCCCCTCGGATTATAATAACTCATAGAAATTACACGCTTTTTGAGGCCGAACCCGCAGGGTTTTCAAGCCGTTTCCTGCTTCAAGGAATTTGATGCCCAGAGTTTCCACCAAGCCTCTCTCCTCACGAGAAATCCTTGCCCGAGAGGTGTATCCCTTCGGGTCCCTGTTCAACCCTTCGCGCGCGGGCTACCGCGTCGCCGTCGTTTATCCCAATTCCTACCACGTGGCGATGTCCAACCTGGGCTTTCAGCAGGTCTACCGCCTGCTGAACGCCATGGACGGGGTCGCGTGCGAGCGGGCCTTCGCGCCCGATGGCCGGGGCAAGGGCGTCCGGACGCTGGAGACCGACTCCCCGCTCGGCAGCTTCGACCTCGTGGCCTTCTCTCTCCCGTATGAAACGGACTATCCCAACCTCCTGGAAGTCCTGGACGAGAGCGGAATCCCCATCCGCCGGACGGAGCGGACCGAAAAGCAACCGCTCATCCTCATCGGGGGCATCTGCCCGTCCTATAACCCCGAGCCCTTATCGGAGTTCGTCGATCTGGCGTTCATGGGGGAGGCCGAGGACGTCCTCGAGGAACTCATGGCCGTTCTGGTTGAGGGTAAGGGGCGCAAGCGGGAGAAGGTCCTGGCGGACCTGGCGCAGATTCCGGGGATCTACGTCCCCGGTGGCTATGTGGTGGAGGCTCCGCCGGACGGGGGTCTCGGCGCCGTTCGGCCGCTGGCGGGGTTTCCGGAGAGGATTCAGAAGCGGAGGGTCCACGACCTGGAAAAGGCGCCCGCGCTCTCCTGGATCCTGACGCAGGACACCGAGTTCGGGAATCTTTTTCTGGTCGAAATCGGCCGGAGCTGCGGCTGGGGATGCCGGTTCTGCGCGGCCGATTTCACGTTCCGGCCCCTCCGTAACCGCTCGCGGGACAGCTTACGCGAGGACATCCGCGTCGGAATTCAGCATCGAAAGCAAATCGGGCTGGTGGGAACGATGGTGTCCAACCACCCGCAGCTTGCCGACATCTGCCGGGACATCGTGGGAATGGGCGGCCGGGTCTCCCCGTCCTCGCTCCGGATCGACGCCCTGACCGACGATCTGTTGGACGTCCTGGTGGGAAGCGGGGAACGCTCCATCACCCTGGCCCCCGAGGCCGGGACTGAACGGATGCGCGCTGCCGTCCGCAAAGAGATGTCCGACCCACTCATCTACCACCAGATGGAACGGGTCTTCCGTCGCGGCATCGTCAACCTGAAACTTTACTTCCTGGTCGGTCTTCCCGGAGAGACGGACGCCGACGTCGCCGCCATCGCCGACATGGCCAAGCAGGTGAAACACATCATGCTCAAGATCGGCCGCGACAAGAAGCGGCTGGGAACGCTGACGCTCAGCGTCAACCCCTTCATTCCCAAACCCCATACGCCCATGCAGTGGGAAGGGATGGCCCCTCTCAAGGAAGTGAAGCGCAAGCTGAAACTTCTCTCGGGCCTCCTGCGGTCCGTGCCCAACGTCCGGGTGAATCACGAGTTCCCCAAGTGGTCCTACATTCAAGCCCTGCTCTCCCGAGGGGATAGGCGTGTGGGATGGCTTCTGGAGACGGTTCACCGGCTGAAGGGGGACTGGCAGGGGGCGTTCCGCCAATCCTCCCTGAACCCCGACTTCTATGTGACCCGAAAGTGGGGCTACGATGAGCCCCTCCCCTGGGACATCATCAATCAGAACCTCCCCAAAGACTTCATGGTCCGCGAAAGCCAGCGCTACTGGGAATCCGCCGAAACAGACGCCCCCATCCGGACCCGAAAGAAGTGGATCTCGCTAATTCCGGCTTGATTGGAAGGGGATTTGGAAAAGGCGAAATTTCCAGGGGGGCTTTTTGGGCACTCGCGTGCCGGCCGAACTGCGGTTGCCGAGCGTCTTTGCCGCACACCTTCCGAGAGGTGGTTGAGCAGGCACGCCAGTG
>JBHIBA010000481.1:0-2746 GCA_046758845.1 Nitrospinota bacterium | reverse complement strand
GTCGAGTGAAGACCGCTCCGTAGATGTTGGAGGCGACCGCCAGGAAGAGGATGAAACTGGAAGTCTGAAGGGTCTTGAGTGCGGCATCTTTTACCGTCTGCCAATTCAGGCGTCCATAGACCAGGGTGAGCAGCACGGCTCCCGTGGCCGCCATCGCGGCAGCCTCGGTCGGAGTGGCCAGCCCGGCGATGATGCTTCCCAAGGCGGCAAAGACCACGAACGCGAGCGGGACGATGCCGGAGAGAAACTCGAGGGCGATCGCGAGCGGGGAGGCTAGACGCTCCTCCTTTGGCAGCACTGGCCCGAGCTCGGGGTTCACGTAACACCTGATCATGGTGTAGGCGATATAGAGGCCTGAGAGGATCAGGCCCGGGATGATCGCCGCGGCAAAGAGGTGGATCACAGACACGCCGAGCACCGGCCCCATGACGACCAGCATCACGCTCGGCGGGATGAGGATGCCCAGGCACCCCCCCGCGGTAATGACACCGGCTGAGAGGCTGGGATCGTAGCGGCTCTTCGTCATCTCTGGAGCGGCCATCATTCCTATCACGGTCACGGAGGCGCCGATAATGCCCGTGGCCGTCGCGAAAATCGTGGCCGTCACGAGAACCCCAAGATACAATGATCCCCTCACCCCGCCCAGGATGAACTGGAACGACCTGAAGAGCCGCTCCATCAGTCCCGCCCGTTCTAGGATATGGCCCATAAAGATGAAGAGCGGCACCGCCGCGAGGGTCTCTTCCTTCATGAACCCAAAGGCCTGAAAGACCATCAGGTAGAAGACTGTCGGGCCGAACCCGATATAGCCGAAGACGACGCCGAGGATGATGAGGGTAAACGCGATGGGAAACCCGATGAAGATTCCGCTCAGGAGGCACACCAGCAGGATCACACCGAGGAGCTCGGGGCTCATAGCCACTTGCCTCGGCGGGCCGCGTAGAGGCTTTTCAAGAACTCAGAGATGCCCTGAATCAGGAGTAGGAGGGCGGTGAACGGGATCACCAGTTTAAGTGGGTACAAGGGCGGTCGCCATGGACTCGCATCGGATGTTTCCAGGATTGACACGGAATAGGAAGCCTCGATCCAGCCTGATCGTAAGAAGAAGAACATTCCCGGGAAGAAGAACAGGAGGTACAGGGTCGCGTCAACCAGCCCCTGCGTGCGGGGAGACCACTTGCCGTAAAAGATGTCGGTGCGGATATGCCCGCCCTTGTAGAGGGTGTAGGCTGCGCCCAGCATGAAGTGGGACCCGTACAGCATGTACGTGATGTCGTAGGCCCAGATCGTCGGGGCGTTGAACGCGTAGCGGACAATGACCTCGTAGGTCAAGCCGCCCACCATGGGGATGATGAGCCAGCAGAAAATTTGGCCGGACCACTCACCGATCGTGGAGTCGATGAGCCGAACGGTGGTGATCAGCGCCTTGGGAGGAGCGTCCATGTGCGTCCCCATTCTCGGCCAGTGACGGGTGGCCCCCCCTATAAGGTGGGGGTAGCGCTGCGGCTAGCCCCACCTCCGCGGACAGTCCCTTACTCTTGGGCTCCTCTATGTACTTCGGAGACTTTCCATCGCCGGAACAATCCCTAATGGGAGTAAGACTGGTCCGCTCATAGCTTCACCTCAATTCAGTTGGTTCCAATTCGAGGGCGCCAAAGGAGCGGCCCGATTCTAAGCAGAGCCCTCCCTCCTGTCAAGGCGAGTATGCCGCAGTCCGAGGCTCGGCGTGTTTCCCCCTTCTCTGAAAATTCCTCTTGACAAGGAAGTCACGGCGGAAGTACCCTCGCGTTGCCCTGGAAGGGTCGGAGTTGCCGAGAGCCGACCAACGGTCGATCGAGGCTACTAACCCTAGTCTCGAAAGGCTGACGGAAGGCAACGTCGTGAGCGGCCTTGAGTCTTCCGGGGCATTTCTTCTTGCCCCAGTGCCCCCTGAGTAGGAACTGACGCCGATCCGAAAATACGTCGGCTGATGCGGATGTCCGCGCCCCGGTCCACGCAGTGCTTGCCGTAGGCGTGGCGGAGCTTGTGGGGGGTCAGCCGGACGCCCGGGTGCCGCCTGGTCCACCGCGCGACGGCTTCTACAAAGCTGATACCTCCACCTGCGTTCGAGGTCCAGAATGGAATATTCGCGGCAGGCGAGGGGCCAGCGTTCGAATATGTGTGCGCGGCGTTATTGCCTATCTGAAGCCACGGATAGATTGTCGTAGCTTAGGCGGGAGGCGGCATGGATATGAGGAGAGATTACCGGGCCTATCCTCGGATCGGTGCGCTGAAAGATGACGGTGACGGGCCTGTGAGCCTGTTCCTGCCTGATCTCCTCCTCGTCCTCCCCCCCTACCTTCATCATGGCCTTGAGAACAGAAATGACAGGTTCGGGAATGGGTTTCTTCATGGACTTGTATCGCACTCTCGCTCGCCCTACAAAGGGCCAAGAGGTCGAGGCCCATGAGTGTTGTTGAGATCTTCGCCCTCTTCGCGTCCGGTGTTCTGGGTGAATTTGAGGTTGCTCGCCCCAACCCACAGATTAAAGGCGGAGACCGCAAGTCCTCGCCGACCCAAAGTGATGAGGTTTGAAAAGCTGCCCTTCGGTCGGAAGTCATAGCAACACATCAATATGGGACCGCCGGATTTTCTCGTTGATCGTCAACCCGGTAACGAACCCGCTAACGAAGGTCCAACGGCCCGTGTCCCTTGCCAAATTGTGATCCCTCGAATGATCCGCGCCCTTCCGCCCCCACGATGTGGA
>JBHIBA010000480.1:0-2758 GCA_046758845.1 Nitrospinota bacterium | reverse complement strand
CTGAACATGGTCTTGAGACTGCTTCCGTGGAGGGAGGTGATAGAGAAAAAGAGATTAAAAAGAAGACCGTGAAGACGGTTGTGGGTTGCGAACCCGTTCCAGGAGGGAAAGGCGATGGCTCATTTCGGAAAGCGATTCGCGATGGTGGTCGCGGTCCTCGTTTCCGCGCTCCTCGTGCTCCCGCCTGTGGTGTGGGCGGAGACAGTAGAAGAGCTGAAGCAGCGGCTGATTCAGCTGGAGCAGACCATGAACCAGCAGATCAAGGCCCTGGAAGAGGTCATCCAACAAAAGGATGCGGAGCGACGGGCCAAGCAGGAACAAGAGATGAAAGCCTTCAAGGAAAAGCTGCGGGAGGAACAGAAGGTGACCGCCGCCCAGGGCGGCACCAAAGGCCTGAAGGGCGTGTGGAGCTACTTCTTCGATAATGAGCTCGGGGCCGAGGCAGAGAATGAGGGCCAGGCGCCTTTGGGCAAGGACATCCAGGGGAACGTGTACAGCAGTGACAAGTTCAAGGTCAGGCTGGGCGGCTCCCTCCGGACCCATTATATCTGGCAGGATACCCTGAGCGGCGATCAAATCAAGGCGGCCCCTCTTCCCCCGGGGCCTGGCGAAGGAAGCGCGCTCCGGGATAACTTCCGGATCAGCGCCCGCCGAAGCCGGTTCAACCTCGCCATGGTCGGTCCTGAGGCCCTGGGCGGGAAGACTGCGGGCTTCTTCGAGTTCGACTTCGATCAGGGCGACGGCACCAACCCCAATGCCCACTTGAGGCACGCCTTTGCTCGCTGGATCTTTGATGACGCGCTGACGGCCGATGACAGCCTCACGTTCACCTTGGGGCAAACGACGAATTTTGCCGCCATTTCGGCCAATACCATTGACGCCAACACCATGAAGGGAGGCCTGGGCGCAACCGGCAAGCGCAACCCCCGCGCGGAGGCGGTGTGGCGGATCCCCCTCGATGAGGAGCAGACCGTGAAAGGACTTCTCTCCCTCGGCGTCGAGCGGCCCTTCATTTCCACCGAAACCTTGAACAAGAGTAACGTGGGGGCTGGGGAATTGGGCGGCGTCCCCGTCGTGAGCTTGGGGACGGGGATCGAGACCCGAGACGTCCGAGTCAGCAGCAGCTTCGGCTGGCAGCGGGCGAAGTTCTATGTGCGGGGGAGTTGGGGGCAGTTTGAGGAACGCTTCGGCATCACGGGGTGTCCCGCGGGGTCTCCGGGGGTCGCGTCGGATACCGGAGCGTTCGCCCTCTTGTCTCCTGCGGTGGCGGCCGCCAACGGCCTCACCTGTGGCGACCCCGATAAGACCTTCAGCAACTGGGCTGCCCAGGGAGGCATTGACATCACCGGGCTCGGCACGGCGAAGAAGGGCCGGGCCGGCACCTTCAGGCTAAAGGGCAACGCCGTTTACTTCAGCGGTGACGCCCAGTTCCTCTCTTCCTCGTTTGACTCCCGACTCTTCATCCAGGGCACCACCCTTGACCAGGCCGGGTCCGTCGGCGGGTTCATCAACCCCATGTATTTCATCACGGACAAACTGAGCGTCCGGTGGGCCGGCGGGGCCATGTTTGCCCTCGATGCCGGTCATGCCGGCAAGGTGGTCGTGGCTGGCAACCCTACCTCCGGCTTTGTGAGGGACCAAAACTACCAGTCCGAGCTGAGCCTCTGGTGGACCCCGGGCCCCTGGACTTTCGGCATTGCCTGGAACTACACCAATACGCTCTACCAGTCTGTAGACCTCACGGAGGGGGGCCGGCGGGGCCAAAACCAAAAGATCGAGGCGATCACCTGGCTTAACTTCTAGACCTCGTCCGGGCTCAAGGCAGGGGCCCCCCTACGGGGCCCCTGCCTGACACACGATGGAGGACCGGGAGGACGAATGGAAATCGGGCTCAGGCGCAGGGCAGCGCTTGCTCCCTTTGTCGCCTTAATGCTTGTCGCCTCCGCCCTGGGGTGTGCCAAGGCGAAGCCGCGCGCTGTCCCTCCCAATCTTGAGGCACGTACGATCACGGCCTTGGCGGTGGTGCACAAAGGGCTCGTCGATCAGCAGCCGAAGGCCTGGCAGTCGCAGGCCCGAGAGCGGGTCGCCTCTGCCTCCCGCCTCTTCGAGGACCAGTTTCGGCTCCGCTTCGTTGTGGGGACCTCCCAGATCTGGGACAGAGAGGTTTCGCTGAGCGAAAGGCCCCACGACCTCTTGGATCAGCTTCGAGGTGAAGTCTCGGCCGGGGCTAACGAGATCGTCATCGCCTTCGTTCCCTGGCCAAAGCTTCCCCCCGAACGAAACGCGGGCCCTGGCGCTGCGAACTTCCACAAAGGGTACATCCTCGTGCGGGCCGACTTCGGTGCTTTCCCCAGCACATCAGAGACGATGACTCTCGCGCACGAACTCGGCCACCTGTTCGGGGCCAAGCACGTCTATCGGATCGAGTCTGTGATGGGAGGGGATCCTCCGGCGACGGCCCGATTCGATCGGTACAACGAGAAGATCGTGATGGCCCACCGGCTCAGGAACTTCCAGGAAGTCGATGGCAGGGAGGAGGGCGTCGACCGCCGCTTAACGATCGAGGCCTATCGAGAGCTTTTGAAAGGGGAGGGCGAGAACGACGACGCCTTTTGGATTCACAAGAGGTTGGGAAAACTCCTGATGGCAGAGGGGGATCTGGACGGGGCCGCCCACCACCTGAGGGAAGCCCTTCGGATCAAGAGGCGTTAGGTTCCGGCCTCAGCGACCGCAGGAGCCGTGCTGAGTAAAGGCCGAT
>JBHIBA010000479.1:0-2767 GCA_046758845.1 Nitrospinota bacterium | reverse complement strand
CCGGCTCCTTTGCGAAGACAGAACAGGGCCAGCGAACGGCTCTCCAACGTGTATGACTCACCTCCGCGCAGCTGTCGCTGTTTGCGCCTGCCCGTCGCCACCCGGGTGTCCAGAACCAGCTCCCACTGCCCCCGGGAGCGGCGCCGCCCCCGGGAGCGGCGGGCCGGCAGGACGAAGGGGACGGGTTCGTGGTGGGCGTTCAGGAGGATGAGCAGGGTGTCGTCCACGATCTGGCTGCCTCGTTCGTCAACCTCCTCGATGGCGTCGCCCGCCAGGCGGAGTCCCAGGCAGCGCGCGATGGGGTTGATCCAGTCCCCCTCCGTCATCTCCGCGCCGTCGGGCCGGAACCAAACCAAATCCCGCACCTCGGAGCCGCGGATCCGTCTTCCCTGGAAGAACCTCCTCCTCCTCAGGACCGGGTGCTGGTGGAAGAGCCGGATCAGGGACCGGGTGAACTCCAGCAATTCTCGCTTGGGTTCATCCAGCTTCCAGTCAACCCAGGAAATCTCGTTGTCTTGACAATAGGCGTTGTTGTTCCCTCGCTGGGTACGTCCGATCTCGTCCCCGGCGAGAACCATCTTCACGCCTTGGGACAAAAACAGCGTGGCGAGGAGGTTTCGCTGCTGGCGCGCGCGCAGCGCACGAACCTCTGGGTCGTCCGTCGGCCCTTCGACCCCGCAGTTCCAGCTCAGGTTCTCGTCGGTGCCGTCCCCGCTCTCTTCTCTGTTGGCCTCGTTGTGCTTTTCGTTGTAGCTGACCAGGTCGCGAAGGGTGAACCCGTCGTGGCAGGTCACGAAGTTGATGCTGGCGTGGGGCCGACGCCCGCTCATCTCGTACAGGTCGCTGCTCCCCGTCAGCCGATACGCCAAGGCGCCCGCTTGGCCTTCGTCTCCTCTCCAGAAGCGCCGCACTGTGTCCCGATATTCCCCGTTCCATTCGCCCCAGAGAACCGGGAAATTTCCAACTTGGTAGCCTCCCTCCCCCAGGTCCCAAGGCTCGGCGATGAGCTTCACCTGGGATATCACCGGATCCTGCTGGATGATGTCGAAGAAGGCGGCCAGTCGGTCCACCTCATGGAGCTCGCGGGCGAGCGCCGCGGCCAGGTCGAACCGGAACCCGTCCACATGCACGTCCAGGACCCAATAGCGAAGGCTGTCCATGATGAGCTGGAGGGTGCGCGGATGGGTCATGTTCAGGGTATTGCCGCAGCCCGTGTAATCCACGTAGCGGCGGCGATCGTCGGGGACGGTGCGGTAGTAGGAGGAGTTGTCAATTCCCCGGAAGCACAGGGTGGGGCCGAGGCGGTTCCCCTCCCCGGTGTGGTTGTAGACCACGTCCAGGATCACCTCGATTCCTTCCCGGTGGAGGGTTTTGACCATGGTCTTGAACTCCGCCACCTGCTGGCCCAGCGCGCCGGTGCTGGAGTAGCGCCCGTCCGGGGCGAAGAATCCGATGGAGTTGTACCCCCAATAGTTGGTCAGTCCCCGCTCCACCAAGCGGCGCTCCGAAACGAACTGGTGGACCGGCATCAGCTCGACCGCCGTGATTCCCAACGAGTGCAAATAGTCGATGACGGCGGAGCAGGTCAGGGCCGCGTAGGTCCCGCGCAATTCATCCGGCACGTCGGGGTGCCTTGCCGTAAATCCCTTCACATGCATCTCGTAGATGATGGTTTTGTGCCAGGGCGTCCGAGGAGGCGAGTCACCCCCCCAACTGAAGGCCGGGTCGATCACCACGCATTTCGGCATGGCGCCGGCGCTGTCGCGGTCGTCCCGGGAGAGGTCGGCATCCGGATCGCCGACCCTGTAGCCGAACAGGACGTCGCTCCACCGGACGTCTCCCGCAATCGCCTTGGCGTAGGGATCCAGGAGGAGCTTGGCGGGGTTGAACCGGTGCCCCTCGCCGGGCGCGTACGGCCCGTGCACCCGGTACCCGTAGAGCAGCCCCGGACGGGCTTCGGGCAAATAGACGTGCCACACGAAATTGGTCTGCTCCCTCATCGGAATGCGCGCGAATTCCTTGTCGGCATCCTGCCGGTCGAAAGGACAGAGCTCCACTCCAGTGGCGTTCTCGGAGAAGAGCGCAAAATTCACCCCGGCTCCATCCCAGGTTGCCCCCAGCGGATACGGCCGGCCGGGCCAAACCTTCATGGTCTTCTCCTCGGAACCTTGATTCATCCTCACCGAGATTTTCCGCCGCCAACAGCGCGGGCTCTTTCGGTTGCGACAACGCAAGTCTCCCCGCCCGGTGTGGGCGAAAACACAAGCGCGGCGCCCCAACCCCGCCGTCGTCCAAAATTCTGACCTCCGGCCATCTCTTTGGAATTCGGTGATGCCTGACTAGTCGCAGGACTACCCCGACCGGCTCGCAACACCAACCACTTCTTGGACACTCGCCCTCTGGATTTACTTGAACAGCCTCCAGCGCTCCTCGTAATCTACCACAAACGCCTCTGTCGAGACCCCCGCTTCCTCCCTTTTCTTTTGCTCCGGTAAGGCCTTGAGGGCGCGGCAGTTCGGGCGGCGCGGCAATGTGCCCGCGGCCCCCAGCACGAAGTTGGACATCATCGGCAGAGTCGAGCGTGGCGAGAGGTTCGAGATCGGTGGACGTTCCAGAGAAAGTCCCACACCTTCCGGTGGGGAGCCTTCGCGGTGAGTTATTGGACGACCTCCACAAGCACACCCCCTGCCCGATGGGGGGCGCCCTGGCCCGCCCGCAAGTGGCGGCTCAGATGCCCCCCTCCGGGCGCAGCTTCCCCTCTGCCGCC
>JBHIBA010000478.1:0-2785 GCA_046758845.1 Nitrospinota bacterium | reverse complement strand
GGGGCGCCTTACAAAAAGCGCCCCCCACGACTAAGCCGGTATGCAAGTGCCCGCGCCGTGAAGATCGAGATGACGCCGCGCTCCCTTCGTGCGATGAAGCGGCACGCGGGGCGGGATTATCCCTATGAGTGCTGCGGGTTTCTGGTGGGCCGGGCGGAGCAGGCAGGGGCATCCGTCCGGGGAGACCGGAAGGTCGTCATCGAAGAGGCCCTGCCCACCGAGAACATGAACCGGGAGCGGGCCCACGACCGCTACGAGATTCACCCGCTGGCGTACAAGCGCCTGGAAGACTCGCTCACGGGCACGGGGCGCGAAATTCTGGGCTTTTATCATTCTCACCCGGATCACCCGTCGAGACCTTCGGTCACCGATCTGGAGTTCTTCGGCGGATGGCCGGGGTACATCTACGTCATCGTCGGCGTGGACGGAAAGGGTCATCGACCCAAGGGTCATCGACCCGAAGGACGGGGAAAAACCAAGAAGTACCGCGTGACCGCCTGGTCCATGGAAGAGGCCCTAGAAGAGCACGAATTGGTTACAGGTTGAGGAGATTTTTCATGCCCAAGCGGTTCGTTACGGCTTATTTTCAGGGCGAGCTCGTCAAGGAGCCTATCATCTGCGAGCTTGGGCGCGCGTGCGACGTGGTTCCGAGCATCTTTCGCGCCAACGTCACGGCGGATGAGGGGTGGATAGTCTTGGAGCTGGAGGGGTCGGAGTCCGCGCTTCAGGAGGCGATGGAGTATCTCAAGGACCGGGGCGTTCGCCCCGAACCTACGAAGGAAGAAGACCTGCCTCCTTGATGGAAGAGTAAATAGGGATGAAAGCGCGGATTCCCAGGGGGCCTTCCTTCGGCTTCGCTCAGGACAAGCTTTGAAAGCCGGCCGCATTTCCCAGGGGGCGCTTTTTGGGCACTGGCGCGCTTGGTGAATCACCTCTCGGCAGGCGTGCGCCAAAGACGTCCGGCTTAAGCAGACGCGCCTGCAACCGCAGTTTGAACGGCATTCAAAGGACAGAGAAAATGGCCAGCCTTCGCGTACGTCTCACGTTTCCGCAGGACAAAGTGAAGCGCCCCCACATCTACGAGGTGGGCAAGGCGTACGACATCATTTGGAGCGTGCGCAAGGCCAACGTCACGGCCGATTCCGGTTGGGTCCACCTTGAATTGACCGGCGAGGCGGAGAACTTGGAGAAAGCCGTCGAGGCCTTCGAGACCCGCGGCATCCGCGTCGACCCCATCGAAGGCGACGTCGTGGCGCACTGACCGGGTGGACGTCTGGCTCCGTCTCCCCCAATCGTTCGCAGGGCATGTCCTTGTGGGGCCGATAAGGGAATTCCCCCGGCAGAAGAGCGGCCCGGCTCGCAGGAGATGTAAACTCGCATCCGGCTGAGCGGCCTCAGGCAGATACGTGGATGCTGAGCTTTTCGTAGTCCTTCTCTTTCATCTCATCCCGAAGTCCCCAGCTCTCCAGCCAGGCGTGGGTCTCTTCAAAGAAGCCTTTGTCGTACGGCTCGAAGACCATCAGTTCGCCCAACGAAAACTTGGAATAATCGTAATCGCCGCGCATATCGGGCGGGATGTTTTTCTCCCAGAGCGGGAGGTAGGGCTTGGGGTTGGCGCGCAGCTCCTCGTCCGCCCGTCTCAGGACTCTGAAGTAGGCGTTCAGGACCTTCCGGTCCAGGTTCTCGCTCACCCAGAAGAGGATCCGGAACTGACCCATCGCCAGCCGGCGCATCCCCCGCTGCTCGGCCATGTCGATCGCGGGGTCCACGAGGTTGACGGCCTCGATCTCGCCCGACTCCAGAGAATGAAGCCGCTTCACCGGTCCGCCCAGGTTGTTGAGGATGATCTTCTCCCGAGGATGGATCATCTCCATCGCCTTCAACGTCGTGTAGTGGGTCCCCGCGCGAATTCCGATACCGATGGGGACGTTCCCCAGGTCCAAGAGGGAGCGGTAAGGTGAATCCGGCCGGACGAAGAAGGAATAGTTGGCCACGCCGTACAGGTCGGTGACGAATTTCCCCATCCCCGCGCCGGCGTTGGACGTGGCGCCCCAGTGGCAGGCTGCGTGGGCCATCGTGATCCCCTCCATGAAAGGGCGGTCCTGCGGCCTCTCGTAGTACGCCTTGCCGTCGTGGCTGAGCAAGCCGTGCGTGACATCTTCCAGGTGATCGGGCGCCAGGCCCTCGTCCTGGTAATAGCCGTTCTCGAGCGCCATCCACTCGTGAAGCCTCATGAAGTGCGGCACAACCTTGATGGACATCAGACTTTGCGTCATGGCTTCGCCCCCCCTTAATGGCTTTTCGGGCGGCAGGACCCTCAGCCGACATGTCCCGTATGGCCCGATCGGTAAAACGACTTTACCTCAAATCCGCGTCCAATGCAGGCCGGAAATGGCTTTCGCCCAACCGGAAGGTCCTGGTGTAGTGTCTCTCAAAAGGCTTTCGGAATTATCCCCTTGAGCCGGGCAAGATGCCCGGCCTACCGGTGGGTGGAGGCAGGGTTTTCCCCCTCTGGTAGGGCGGTCGTCTCGCCCGCCTGAGGCGGGCATCGCACCCCGGGGGGGTTACGGCCCGATCCGGGCGGTGTCAACTCATTTCAGGGACACTCCACGGGGGCGGTACCCAGTTGGTGCCAAGATGGGTTGACTGAAGTGCTTCTTGGAAGAACTTCGGGAGGGTACGGAGACCCTCCCCTACGCCCCCAACAACGGCCCTCCACTGTAGGGGTCAGTCGGAGCCTGCGCTGAGCGAAGCCGAAGCGTCCCGGCCCGTTGCTCCCGGCTCG
>JBHIBA010000477.1:0-2786 GCA_046758845.1 Nitrospinota bacterium | reverse complement strand
AGGGGCTCATCCCGGCCGTCTATCTCCCGCACCACCCGGTACACGAGCCGCGCGATCAGTGATAGGCCCTCCGGCCGGACCTTTTCGGCCTTGTCCGAGGGGCGGTGGTAGTCCAAATGGGGCCCGGTGAAGAAGAACAGGACCGGGCGGCCCGCCGCATAGAACGGCGTGTGGTCAGAGGGGCCATAGCCGTCCCCGCCGAAGCTGAGCGTGAGGCCCAGGGAAGTCCCAACCGGCCGGAGGAGCCCCCGGAACTCCTTGGCCGTGTCCACGCCGTGGACGATGACCTTGCGGTCTTTCATCCGGCCCACCATGTCCAGGTTGACCATGGCGGCGACTTTCTGGAGGGCAACCGGAGGATTCCGGACAAAGTGCGTAGAGCCCAGCAGGCCGATCTCCTCCCCGGAGAAGGCGGCGAAGACCAGAGTGCGCCTTCCCCCGCCCGCCTCCGCGAAGGCCCGGGCCAACCCCATGACCACGGCTGTCCCCGAGGCGTTGTCGTCGGCCCCCGGATGGACTTTCCCGACCTGAGAGGGCGCAAGGGAGGTCTCTCCGCCGAACCCCAAGTGGTCGTAATGGGCTCCGATGACAATGCTCTCTCGACGGAGGTCCGGGTCTTGCCCCGGAAGGATTCCGACGACGTTGGCCGTTCGGCCCCGCTCACGGACCAGCTTCACGGTGAGGCTCACGCGCACATTCTTCAATAGGAAGGACTTCGGCTTGAGGTCGGCGTCGATCTCCCCTTGGAGGCGGGCGAGGCTCGTCCCGGCATTGTGGAGGAGAGCCGCGGCGACGGGGCGGAGGACGTTGACGGCCAGGATGCCTTTGTGTTTGCCGAAGGCCCGGCCCTTGGTGCCGAAGAGCCTTTCGGGCCCGTCAGCGTGGGCCAAGGGGTCCTCCACGAGGAGAATGGCCCGCGCGCCGTGCTGCCGCGCGTTGATGATCTTGTAAGGGACCTCCGTGTACCGATAGGCCTCCGGGGAGCGGAAAGGACTCTTCTCGTCCCGCTCTCTGGGTTCGTGCGTCATGACGAGGACGGCCTTCCCCCGGACGTCGAGTCTGGCGTAGTCGTCATATCCGAGCTCGGGCGCGGTGATGCCGTAGCCGGCGAAGACGACCTGAGCCCCCGGCACCTCTCCGTTGTCGGAGGAGCCGAAGGGCGAGAAGTCTTCGCCCAATCGAAAGGGGTTCTCTCGCCCAGCGGACGCGACGCTCAGGCGATTTCCCTCCCCCGCGCGGACGCCTGTGACGACGCTGAAGGGCTGGAGGTAATGGTCGCTTTCCCCGCCGGGGCCTAGCCCCGCACCCCGGAAGGCGTCGGCGATGTACCGCGCAGCCCGGTGGATGCCGGATGTGCCGACTCCTCTTCCCTCCATTTCCTCGGCTGCCAGGGCCCTGACGTCAGCGAGAAGGTTCTCGGACGAGAGCGCCAGGGGGAACCGGGGGCCGCTTTGCATATCGGCCCATGCGTTGAAGACGAAGAGGAGCAGGGAGAATGTGGTGATCGCGAAGACGCGGGCAGTCCGAAGACGGACTTGACAGAGCCCGACGCGGAAGTTAGTTTTTCGGCGGATTCTCCCGGGGAACCACCCTGTTCGAGAGCGCGTCATGACGAGACTTGCCCCAGCGCTGTTCTGGCTGATGACCTTTCTCCTGGCGGCGATCCCGGCCCCGGCCGCCTCCGGGCCCCTGGTCTTCCCGGCAGAGCGCCACCTCCGGAACGTCCGCCAACTCACCTTTGGCGGGGAGAACGCGGAAGCTTACTTCTCTTCCGACGGCAAACAACTCATTTTTCAGTCCACCCGCGATGAGCGGGGGTGTGATCAGATTTACATCATGGACGTTGACGGGGGCAACGTCCGCATGGCGAGCACCGGCCTGGGGCGGACGACCTGTTCCTATTTCTTCCCGAATCAGCCCCTCATCCTCTATTCCTCGACTCACCTTGGGGGGCTGGCGTGCCCTCCCCGGCCCAGTTTCTCCCAGGGATATGTCTGGCCCCTTTACAAGGATTACGACATCTTCACGACCAATCCGGACGGGAGCGGCCTGCGCCGCCTGACCTCTACGCCGGGCTACGACGCCGAGGCGACCATCGATCAGCGAACCGGCCGGATCGTTTTCACGTCCGTTCGGGACGGAGACCTGGAAATCTACGTGATGGCGTCGGATGGGTCAAACGTCAAACGCCTGACCCATGAACCGGGCTACGACGGCGGGGCCTTCTTCTCCCTGGACGGAACCCGGATCGTCTACCGGGCCCAGCATCCGAAAGACCCAAAGGAGCTGGCCGATTTTCGCGCCTTGCTCAAGAAGGGGCTGGTCCGGCCGGGCCGGCTGGACATCTTCGTCATGAATGCGGACGGCACGGGAAAGCGTCAAGTGACCCGAAACGGTGCGGCCAATTTCGCGCCCTATTTCCATCCCGACGGCAAACGGATCATCTTTTCGTCAAACCTCCACGACCCGCGGGGGCGGAACTTCGACCTGTATCTGATCAACGTGGATGGGACCGGCCTGGAGCGCATCACCTTCAATCCCACCTTTGACGGCTTTCCCATGTTCAGCCACGACGGCAAGAAGCTGGTCTTCGCCAGCAACCGCAATAACCGCTACAGGGGAGAGACGAACATCTTCATCGCCGATTGGGTCCCGTAAGAGGGGTAGAGGCGATTGCGGGGGCCGCTCTTTGAAAGGCGCCCAGAATTTCCCAGGGGGGCCTTTTTGAAAACCGGCCCCCCTGGACCCCCCGGAAAACTTTTGACGGCCCGGCATTTCATGGCCGG
>JBHIBA010000476.1:0-2812 GCA_046758845.1 Nitrospinota bacterium | reverse complement strand
GTGCGTCCGGCCCCCCTGGAACCCCCCGGAAAACTTTTGACGGCCCGGCACTGCGTGGCCGGGCCTGCCTGGGGGTGGCAGCGCGTTTGGCTGGGCTGGACGTCTGGGGCCTTGCGATGGCTCCTGTCTTTGCCCAAATGCGGGAGAGGGTAGCGCCGCCAGGCGCAACCCTCTTCCGCGAAACGAAAGTTTTGCTGGGGGGTGCGGGGGGGCGCCTTACAAAAAGCGCCCCCCGCAAAAGATTCCTTCTTTAAAATCGCTCCCACACCTTCACGGCGCGCTCCCGGGCTTGGGCGAAGATTTCCTCCTCGTCCAGCGTCTGGAGCACGCGGTCCCGCATCACGACCTGACCCCCCACGACCACGGTCCGGGCCTGAAGCCCCGAAGCGCCGTAGAGCAAATGGCCCCAGAAATTCTCCCCGGACAGCGGCGTCGGGGCCAGATAATCAGAGATGAGCACATCGCCGAGGGCGCCGGGCCTCAGCATGCCGACAGGCTTTTTCAAGAATCGCGAAGCGATGGCCGGGTTCCCGACGGTCAAGAGTTCTTTCACCTCCTCCCAGGCCACTCGCGGGTCTGCGGCTTGGTGCTTTTGTAAGAGGTAAGCCTCCCTGGCCGCCGAAAACAGGTCGGCTGTCATCCCGTCCGTTCCCAGGCCCGCGAGGACCCCCGTCCACTTCCGGATAGGCGCGCAACCCACGGCGTTGTTCATGTTGGACTGGGGGTTATGCAAGGCCATCGTCTCCGTTTCGCGCAGGGCGGCCAAGTCCCCCTCATCCACATGGATGCAATGGGCCGCGATGGAGTTCTTTCCCAAAACGCCCGCATCTCTCAGGCGCTGGAGGGGCCGCTTCGAGTAACGCTTGAGACTGTCTTCGACCTCGGCCTCGTGTTCGGAGACGTGGACGTGGAACCCGACCTCCGGGCCCAAAGCCCGTCCCGCTTCCAGACACCGAAGCAAAGACTCGTCGGAGAGTGTGAGCGGGGCGTGCAGGCCGAAAAGCGCCCCCATGCGGCCGTCTCCCTCCCCTTGGACCTTCTTGAGGAACCGGACGTTTTCTCCGATTCCCGCCTTCATCCCGGCCTCGCCGTTTCGGTCGGTCACCTCGTAGCAGAGAACGCCCCGAAGACCCGCCTTCCGGAAAGAATCGGCCATGACGTCCAGGCTGCCTTCGATAGCCGAGGGGCTGGCGTGATGATCAATGACAGTCGTGGTTCCGTTTCGGATGTAACCGACAATCCCCACCAGGGCGCTCAGGCGGACGTCTTCCAGATCGAGGGCCCGGTCGAGCCGCCACCAGAGCCGCTGCAGGATTTGCACGAAATTTTCCGGCGGCTCATCTTTGAGGGCGATCCCTCGGGCCAGGGCGCTATATAGGTGGGTGTGAGCATCGATCAGACCGGGCAGGATCAGGCGGCCTCCAGCGTCCAAAACCTCCTCTCCGGACCTCTGCCCCAAAGAGCCCAGGTCGCCGACCTCGTGGATCACACCGTCCTGAATCCGGACAGCGCCTGGATGAAAAAACGGTCTTTCCGGGTCAAACGTGAGCAGTGGGCCATTGGCGATGAGCATTTCAGTTTCTCCGAAAGGGGTTTTGCGCGGAAATACGGGGAAATCCGCTCCATCCCACTCCATCTTAAAGGAGAGAAGAAGCCGCCGGGAAGAATCGTGCCGGCGCACTTGAAAAGATCCCCGCTGCCGGTGATATGATGATGATGTGAATGTGGCGGCGAAGTTTTTCTTCCATTGCACGGAATGACCTTTGCAAAAACGGCCGGGGGGAGTGCGCGTGAGCCCCCTACCTCCCCGCAAAGAGCATTTCGCGAGGACCGGGGGACAACGATGGGTCCAGGCCCGGAAAAAAAACGGAGATGGTTTCTCCCCGCGAGGGGACTCTTTCTGACCGTCGCGGTGATGGTCTTCCCGCTGGCCATGGGGTGCGCGCGCGTTTATCCGCCGGAGCCCACCTCGTCCACGGCCCCCAAATCACCGGACCCCGGACAGGAACAAGCCGTCACGGACCAAAAGCAGGGGCCGAAGGAGCCGCCCCTTCTCAGGCGGGATAAACCACCGGGGCCAAGCGGAAAAAAAGGCGAGAAGCGCCAGGAATTCTGGGTCCGGGTGCTTCGAGTGATAGATGGTGTTACCTTCTCCCTGGACAACCACCAGGTAGTCCGGCTGATCGGTGTCGCATCCCCCTCCCAATCCACGCAAATGAGCTACCGGAAGTTCTTCAAGCGGGTGACCACTCCGGCGGTCCGCGATCTCGTCGAAGGCAAACGCGTCCGCCTCATGCGGGACAAGGTCGTCGAGGGGCGCAATAGGGTCACCCTCATTTACTTGTTCCTGGAAGATAACTCCATGCTCAATGCGACACTGATCCAAAAGGGGTACGGCCGCTTGAGCCGAGAGATCCCCTTTAAGTTCCAGGACGAATTCAGGCTCTGGGAACGAGAGGCCCAGGACATCGGTCTGGGTCTGTGGGCCCGTATCGGCAGCAACTGAAGCCCCGCGCCGAGCGTTGGGGGAGAGGGGCGTTCACCTCCTGGACGCGGTGGACGCCATTTGAGAGCCGCCGGGATTTTGCGGGGGGCGCTTTTTGAAAGGCGCTGGGACTTTTCCAGGGGGGCCTTTTTGAAAACCGGCCCCCCTGGACCCCCCGGAAAACTTTTGACGGCCCGGCATTCGGGTCGACGACCCTCATGGCCGGGCCTGCTTTGGGTTGGGCGCGGGTTTGGCTGGGTTGCTTGTCTGGAGCCTTGCGATGGCTCCTGTCTTTGCCCGAATGCGCGCCTTGCTGCGCAAGGCTCC
>JBHIBA010000475.1:0-2818 GCA_046758845.1 Nitrospinota bacterium | reverse complement strand
CGGTAGCCGGTGATCGGGGCCAGATACCCCTGCCGGATCATCTCTTTAATGCTCCGGTGGTAGACGATCTCGTCGAAGACCTCCTCCAGGCCAACGTGGTCTCCCCGCCGGGGCGTGGCCGTGAACCCCACCAGGAGGAGGTCCTGGTTGCGAGGTCTCTCACGGCCGTTCGAGAGGCCGAAGTGGTCGAAGACGTTGCGGTAGGTCGGAGCCACGGCGTGATGGGCCTCGTCGCAGATCAGGAGGCCGAAGTCTGCCGGATCGAACTTCTCGATCCGCTTGCTGCGGTTCCTTCCGATGGAGGGGACCGAGGCGATGATGATATCGGCTCCGGGATCGGCCTTGCGCTCCGCCTGCTCGATCTCCACCCGGGCCTCCGGGTTGGCCGCGACGATCTTCTCCCGGGCCTGCTCCAGGAGCTCCTCCCGGTGAGCCAGCACCAGCATCTTCCGGTTCAATCCCAGGGCCTGGGGAAGATGGGCGAAGACCACGGTTTTGCCGGTGCCGGTCGGCAGGGAGACCAGGAGCCGGTTGACGCCGTCTCGCCAGGCCCCAGTGATGGCTTGGAGGCAATCGGTTTGATACGGTCGAAGGGTCACCATGATGCCGTCCGGTCGTTGACCGTCAGTTCGTCCGGATATCTTCCCTCATCAAACACGCTTCCTTGATGCACCGGGAGCTTGGCCTCTTCGATCGTTCGCTCCAACTCGTCTACATCCTCCCATCTGAGATGGGGCGGCTCATGCATCCCCTGTTGGATCGCCGCCGGGGAGTCCGGCCGGGGTTGTCCCGCCAAGGGTTCAACTGAGACACCGACCGGCTGCCCTTCAGAATAAGGGAGAGGTTCTTCCAGCTCGATCGTTTTCCCCTTCGCTACGCCTCTGTAGGTCATGGCATGAAACCCCCTTGAAACCGATCATTCATCGATAGCGCTTATCCTCTTTTCCTAATTCCGTGAATCCCACTTTCCCAAAATGAGAATCAAATCCAAATACGTTCTTTATCCCTCGAACATTCATCACCGCGATGGAAGTACAATCGGTAAAGCTTAGATCATGGTCCTTGTACTTCTCATACACCTCCCATGCCTTGAGCATCATGTCCTTGCCGATAAATATGATTTCCACATGGGGGCTTTTCAGGATGCTGTCCCCTGCCACCTTCGATGGGTAGTAGCCGGCCCTTTTTCTCAGCAAGGTAACTGTTTCGTCAAACACATAGTCGGTCGTATAAAGCTGTGGGTTTTTCCTGATCATCCCTTTCCAGATGTTTGCAGCCTCCTCGTGATACTGATCCCTCTTGTAGTAAAGAGCTACCCAAGCGGATGTATCCACAAAGACCCGCAAGTTTTAATCCTCTTCATACAAATAGCGATCATGGTTGGAAGACAGATCCGAAGGGCCGGATCCATCGATGAATCCTATGGCCTTGGTTATTGGATCATCTTCCCAGCGGATCTCCTTGGTCCTCGCGGCGAGGTATTCTTCGAGAGACTCCCTCACGATGGACGCGACGGAAGACCCTCTCATCTCCGCATATTCCTTGCTCCTGTGATAGAGCTCCAGGGGAAGATAGATCTGGATCTTCTTTTCCGTCAACATTGAGCTCACCTCCTGTACATTACTTTATAATGTACCCTATATTTCTGTCCATAGAAACTTTAGAAACTCAAGGGTAGCCTACGGGCTTTAAAGGGAAAGTTACTGTCGGGTGTGCTTCGAGTGGCGCGAGGACGGTCGGAGATCTTCTTTCATCAACCCTTCGGCGTAATCGGCCATGCCTTCATCGGCAAGCTCGCGGTCTTCATCGGCAAACTCGGCATAGAGGGCGGTCAGACGGGTCTCATCGATGGAGAGAGGCGGTTTGAGCCGAGATCGAAGTTTCAAAAACGCCACATATTCGGCAACCCGGCTGAGTTCGGCTTCGCTCAAACTCTCCAGTTCCTGAGCGACCTGTTCTTTGATCGACATCTGCGATCCTCCAGATTGGGCCCTGAGCAGCGATGAAGCCGGAACGAACGCCGGGGAGCGACGCCCCGAGGGATCCCCTCCGCTGATCAACCCGAAGGTCCAGGCTGCACCTTCCTGTGACTTCCTGATCGGGTCTCATCGCAGCCCTCCTTGTGCAGCCCCGTCAAGCTCTGACGGGGCTCCTGGCCCCTGCCCCGGGTTTGGGCAAACCGGAGTTTCCTTTTTTCCCTCAAGGCTTTAGGAGAAGTCGCTCACAAGCTTTTCACAGGGGTGGGGGAAAATCAACATCGGGTAGGAAACGAGGGTTTCTCGGCCCAAGATCTGGAGTCCTCCCGAGAGAGGCCCGATGCGACACGTATCACGCGCGTGATAAACCTCGAGAATGCATCTCGCATTTTTCCCCTTCAAGGGCGCGTTTGTTCGCTTCTGTTCCGTGGTCTTCCGCCCCCCCGTCCCCCCATCTCCCGAATCGGCCTGCGGGACCGAAGCAGCCACTTGTGCCCCAGGACCCTCTGGGCCTGGCGGATGTCCCGCCGGGCCGGCTCGGCGCCCGCGAAGCGCCGGAAGCCGTGCGGCTTGATATCTGTAGGGAAGCGGCGCTCAGACCCCACCCGCTCCCCTCAGAACAGCCCCTCGGTCAGCCCCGGCTGGAGCTCGTCGAGGACGTAATGGGCCGCCGTCGTCTCCAGCCGCTTGTGCCCCAGGGCCCTCTGGGCCTGGCGGATGTCGCGCCGGGCCAGCTCCGTGCCCACGAAGCGCCGGAAGTCGTGAGGCTTGACGTCGGCCAGGCCGCATTGGCGGGCGTACTTGCGCACCGCGCGCCAGGCCGAGCTCACCGACAGCGGCTC
>JBHIBA010000474.1:0-2828 GCA_046758845.1 Nitrospinota bacterium | reverse complement strand
CAATGCCCAGGAGCCGGTCGTTGATGGTCACGACCTCCGCCCCGGAACCCATGTCCTTTCCGTCGGCAACGTCAACGGGCGAGAGCTGGATAGCGAAACGATTCGGCGGGCCCGCGTCCTGATGGACAGCCGGGAGGGATGCCTCGCCTTCGCCCGGGATATCTATCTTCCCATCGAGGAGGGAATCGTCCCCGAAGAACACGTACAGGATGAGATCGGGCAGGTTGTCCTGGGCGAGCGCCCCCGCCGTCAGAATTCGGAGGAGATCACGCTGTTCAAGAGCCTGGGGATCGCCATTCAGGACGTTTTGACGGGGTTCCACATCCTGAGGGAAGCCGAGCGGCTGGGGAAGGGAACCTTGCTGGATTGGGCCTGACGGAAAGGCTCCCACAGGCCAAAGCCGCTTAAGTTTCGCTTCGAACCTTCCTGCACCCTGGATCCAACAGGAACTGCCGGACTCCTTATCACCACACCGGACAAAAAGCGGAAAACTTCGAGAAATGACTTTAATCTATACTATATAACCACTTGAATTAGCGGTAGAAGTATGCAAGGATTGACCGAATGTATCCTGGTCGTGACGGCCAAGGCTCCCCGCCCGGGGGAGGTGAAAACCCGACTCATTCCCTGGCTCTCCCCGGAAAGCGCCGCCGAGCTTCACCGGTGCTGCCTGCTGGATACGCTGGAGAAGGCATCGCGGTTGACGGGGATCGGCCTGGCCTTGGCTTACGCGCCGGCCGACGCGGAGGGCGAGTTTCGAGATCTCTGGCCCGGGGATTTTCTCCGCTTCCCGCAGGAGGGCCGCGACCTGGGGGAGAAAATGCTGAATTGTTTCCGATCGGCCTTCGCCGAGGGGTTCTCCTGCGTCGCGCTCCATGGCACGGACATCCCGCACGCTCGAGCCGGCGAGCTCGTTCGAGGATTTCGTTTGCTGAGGGAGAGCTCGGCCGACCTGGTTCTGGGGCCGACGGAGGACGGAGGATATTACTTTATCGGCAGCCGCGCCGCAGCGCCGGAGCTGTTCCGGGGAATTCAATGGAGCTCGCCCCGCGTCTTCCAAACAACCTTGGAGCGTGCAGCCGCCCTCGGTCTCCGGACGGCCGAGATCGCCCGGGAGCGCGACCTGGATACCCCCGAGGACCTGATGGTGTTGCACTCATGGCTCTCGCGGAATTTTGAGTCAGTGGCGCCCCGGACGCGAAGGTTCTTGTTAGAGGACTTGGCGGGGAAGTTCTAGATGGCAGTGGCGCAACTGTAGCGATTTCACTATCATGATCTATGTGGGGAATGGAAGTTCAGCAGGGGCGGTGGTGACATGAAGGAGACAAAAATCCGTGTGCTCATTGCCAAGCCCGGCCTTGACGGGCACGACCGGGGCGCAAAGGTTGTGGCCCACGCCCTGCGCGACGCGGGGATGGAAGTCATCTACACGGGGATCCGCCAGACGCCCGAGCAGATCGCCCAGGCCGCCCTCGAGGAGGACGTGGACGCTGTGGGCTTAAGTTCGCTGTCGGGCGCTCACGCCACGCTGTTCCCGCGCGTCATCGGCTGTCTGCGGGACAAGGGAATGGCTGAGGTCGTGGTCTTCGGCGGCGGGGTGATCCCGCCCGAGGACGTCGAGGAGCTTAGAGCGAAGGGCATGCAGGCCCTGTTCGGGCCGGGGACGGGCACAGAGGAGATCGCAGAATTCATCCGCGCAGCGGTCAAGCCGCGGACCGCAAAACTGAAATAAGAATCGGTTCCCGCGGATAAGGGCAACGTAAGCCCTGAGGGGAAGGGGGAGAATTCATTGACCTTTGAGATTTCGGTCGAGGAACAGCTGGAGCGCCAGTCGGACCTGAGGGCCGAGGAGATCCTCCCGGCGATGGCCGAGGAGAGAGAAAGCGCGCTGGCTGAACGGGAGCGTTGGAAAACGGCTCTCCTATCGGGCGGGTTGGTGGCTTTGTTCTTGGGCTGGTTATTGATTTCGATAGTGGAGCCGCGCCTCAACTTTTTCGGTCCGCTCATTTCGGGACCGTCCTCGGCCAAATTGTCGCCCTCCGACGCGGGGCCGGGCGGTGATTCCTCTTATCTTCACAGCGATGAAAACCTCGTGAAATTGGTGCAATACCAGCTGAACCGATTGGGCTTTCACGTGGGAAGCGTGGACGGCGTCGTCGGGCCGAGGACGATGGAAGGTCTCGAACGGTTTCAGATGAGCCAGGGTCTTTCCGTCACCGGCGTCATCGACCGGCAAACCGTCGAGGCGCTCGACCGCGCCCAGTTGCCCAAGGCGAAATCGAAACCTTACATGATCGCGCGGGCCCGCCGGGAGAAAGATGAGGAAGGGGGACGCTTCCTCATCGACCTTTCCGTGGACCCGGCGCTCAGCCAAGAAGCGGTGGTGAAGTACGTCAAGGAGGTGACGCGCCGCTACGCAAAGTCCAACCCCGATGTCAGTCGGTTTCACGTCCGGGCCTATCTGGGCATCGCTTCCCTCTCAGCCGGTGCCTATGCCATTGCGGATTGGGATCGAAAGGGGAGGGACGTCCGTTCGCTGGATGGTCTTCAAGTCCGCTTTCAGGAGTGGACCCGCGACGACTTTCCGACTGGCCTTCCGCCTCCGCGCCGGTGAGGCCAAGCGGAGAGAGAACCCTCGGAAAGGTTTCTAAGGGGAGTAATTTATAGGGGACATGTCATTCTGAGCGTGGGTCATCGACCCGCGCGAAGAATCTCGCAATTCGTTGTACCGAATGTCGGATGACCTTACGGCAAGGGCTATGGCGAGACCCTACGCTTCGTTGCGTCTTCCAGCCTTCCTTTCCGGTGAATGATGGCCCGTCGCTCAG
>JBHIBA010000473.1:0-2828 GCA_046758845.1 Nitrospinota bacterium | reverse complement strand
GCCCCTTCTTCATATCAATGGGCGGATCGTGTGTAGGCGCGGGGCGAGAGTCGGTGACTCCCGTACCCGGCCGTTGCCGCCGATAGGCCATTGCCAATGCAGGAATTACTAAATGCGAGGCTTTCTTGTCAACTGGCCCTCTTACCCGGAGAACTCCAAAAGCGCGCGCCCAGCTCAGAACCCCTCCGCGAAGGCGTCGATCATCGCGAAGGGGTCGTCGCCGAGCGGGTAGAGAACGGGGCACGTGCAGCCGGACTCGCAGTACTGGCGCACCTTGGCCCGGCAGTCCTCGGCCGTTCCCGCCGCTGCGACCTTCTGGACGATGTCGTCCGTCACCAGGTGCTTGGCGTCCAGAAGCTTCTTTTCGTCGGCGGGCCATCCGACGATTTTGTTCACCTCGTCAATGAGGTCCTGAGAAACGCCGCTTGCCTTCATGATGTGGGGCTGTTGGCCCAGATACAGTGTGACCATCTTGCGCGCGCCGTCCAGCGCCTCTTCCCGGTTCTCGTCTAGGGAGCAGACGACAAGCTGGGGGCGGTCGAGGTCTTCCACCTTTCTGCCCGCCCTGGCGGCGCCCTTGGCCAGGGCCTCCATGGCTTGGGCGTTGTAGTCTTCCGAGACCAGGTAGTTCAGCAGGACGCCGTCGCCGGTCTCCCCGGCCACCTCCATCATCTTCATCCCCGTCGCGCCGATGTAGATGGGGATGTTCCGGGGTTGGTCGGCTCCGTAGATGGGGTCGATCTGGATGTCACGCACGTTGACGTATTCCCCCTGGAACGTCACGTTTTCCATCCGCAGCAGCCGACGGACGACTTCGACGATCTCTCGCATCGCCTGGAGGGGCTTCTTCCGGTTCACGCCCACCTTGGATGCCAGGGGCTCCCACCAGGCCCCGATACCCAGCATCACCCGGTTGGGGGCCAGGTCGTCCAGCGTGTAGAAGGTCTGGGCGATGAAAGCCGGGTTCCGCGTCCACATGCTGATCACGCCGGAGCCGACCTTGATGCGCTCCGTCGCGGCGGCGAAAGCGGCCAGGGGGATGGTGCACTCGCGCACCAGGCGGGATTCCGCCTGCCAGACCGCCTCAAAGCCCCGCTCTTCGGCGTATTGGACGATCTTCATGCCTTCCCGGGGCGGATGGGCGTCTTGAAGATACAGACCCACACGGGTGTACTGCTGTCCCATGGTCGTTCTCCGGGCGATGGCTCCCTGGAGGCTTCCCGCTTATTTGGTTTTCCCCGGGACTTGCCCGACGACTCCCTCGATGAAGTAATTCATGCTCAGCATTTCACCGTCCGTGGCGGCCTTTCCGGCGGGGATTCGGGCTTTGCCGGTCTGATCCTTGATGGGACCCTGAAAGACCTTCAGGCGACCGGACTTGATGGCGTCCATTTTCTCCTTGACCAGCGCCAGGGCGTCGGCGGGAACGGCCTTGTTGAAAGGCGCGAGCTTCACGACGCCGCTCTCCATCCCCGGCCAGAGCTGGTCGTTTTTCCAGGTCCCATCGTGGACGGCCTTGGCGATCTGGACGTACAGGACCCCCCAGTTCCACATGGGAGCGGTCAGGTGGTACTCGGGAGAGAACTTGGTCATGTCCGAGTCATAGCCGAAGACGAACTTGCCCCGCTTCGCCGCCGCCTGGATCGTGGCGGGCGAGTCCTGGCCATGGGACATGATGCTCGAACCGATGTCCAGCAGGCTCTCGGCGGCCTCCCGCTCCTTGGCCGGGTCGTACCAGGAGTTGGTCCAGACGACGTGGACCTTCGCCTTCGGCCGGATCGCCCGCACGCCCAGCGTGTAGGCGTTGACGTGGCGGATGACCTCGGGGATGGGGTGAGGGGCCACATAGCCCAGGGTGTCATTGGTGGCCATCTTGCCGGCGATGAGCCCGGCCAGGTACTTGGCCTGATACATCCGCCCGAAGTACGTGCCCACGTTGGGACCCACCTTGAAGCCCGAGCAGTGCATGAAGACCGTATCGGGGAACTGTTTGGCCACCTTGATGGTGGAGTCCATGTAGCCGAAGCTGGTGGTGAAGATGAGGTTGTAGCCCCTGCGGGCGTACTGGGTGATCACACGCTCGGCCTCCCCGCCCTCGGGGACCGACTCGGTATAAGCGGTCTCGACGTAGGGCAGAGCCTTCTCGAGAAAGAGTCGCCCCTGGTTGTGGGCGTAGGTCCAGCCGGCGTCACCGATCGGACCGACGAAGACGAAGGCCGCCTTGATTTTCTTCTTGGGCGTAATGGCCCAGGACGAGGTCGCGCCGAGCAGGACGCCCAACGCGACCAGGAACCCTATCCAACCCCACTTTTTCATGAGCCCCTCCTTCTTCTCATACCACTGGGAAACGGTCGAGCTGCTTCTGCAAGTAGGCCAGCCCTCGCAGGGCAACCAATTTAACAGTACTGGCAAAGGAAATATTTCAAATCACCATATCACCGGAAGCCGCCGAATTCAACGAGAAGGGGGAGGCATCGGCAGGGATGTCCTTTGGCAATGATGAAGTGAACAGGTTCAGAAGCATATGGGACGTTCCCTCCGGAATAAGGGAAAATCCCAGGGGGGCCTTTTTGGGGGCAACGTGCCCCCGCGTATTCGCGGTGCCTCGGGTCAATGACCCGTCGGCACCGCAGCCGGGCTGGAAGCCCGGCGAAAACGCAGCAGGCCGGGCCTGCCCCCCCTGGACCCCCCGGAAAACTTTCTTTTCGCGAAAGAGTGCGGTCCTGCAGGGCCGCACTCTTTCGCCTAAAACTGGCCCATTGGCCGAATGCGGGAGCCTTGTGCAGCAAGGCGCGCATTCGGCCAAGGAATCACGCCATCGAGGGGAG
>JBHIBA010000472.1:0-2844 GCA_046758845.1 Nitrospinota bacterium | reverse complement strand
CTGGACCCCCTGAAAAACTCTTGACGGCCCGGCATTGCATGGCCGGGCCTGCTTTTGGGTTGGCCGTGGGTTTGGGTAGGTCGGTTGCTGTGCACCTTCGATGGCTGGTGTTTTTGGCCGGATGCCCGTCTGGCTTCGCCAGCCGCAGCATCCGGCCAACAAGCCAGTTTTTAGGCGAAAGTTTTGCGGGGGGGTGTGGGGGGGCGGACGCGCCGCGCCAGGTTTCCGCACTGGCGTGCCGTTTAATCACCTCTCGAAAGGTGTGCGCCAAAGACGCTCGCCTTGAGCAGACAGGGCTCCAACCGCAGTCCGGCCGGCACGCTAGTGCCCAAAAAGCGCCCCCCACAAAAAAGCGGTACGCAAGCGCCCAAAAAGGCCCCCCTGCATATCTGTTACCGGATGGCCGATGGCGGAGCGGTGAGTTCGTCGTACCTCGCCTCCAGGGCTTCGGCTTGCTCTACCAGGCTTTGGAGTTTTTCCCGGTCTTCCGGCGTTTTAGAGAACTCCTCTTTATAGAGTCGAAGCAGGGCGATGAGGCTCTTCATCTGGGCCTCGACGGCTTCCTTGGCAATATCTTTCCTTCGGCTCATCGGGCTTGCTGACTCCCCTTGCTCTTCAGGTCGGCCGAGATGGACAGGCGCATGGCCATGATAAACCGGGATCGCTTCGCTTGCGCGGGAAAGGGATGGGATCTTAAGAAAATTCTCTCGGACGCCCAAGGGCCAAGTTCAGGGCAGGCTGACGCCCGTCATGGTTTGCCCGGATGTGGACGCAGTATATTGAGAGAGCAAGAACGTAGGCCGACCTTCGTGACAAGAAAACAGGTGGCACGATGACGGGCGGTTCCTTTGTGCGAGAAGCCCTCGCGATCGCCGGGTTTTCCCTCGATCACCCAAAGCTCATCTCCGGCCTCGCCCTCCTGATCTCGTTTCCGGTCTTTGATGTCACCCATGCCCAAGTATGAATCGGGTCTCCTTTTGAATGAATTCCCCTTCGTCCGGATCGGTGAGGGGCCGGGGAAACTCGTCATCCTGCCGGGGCTGGGGGACGCCCTTCAGGACGTGCGGACGGGCGCGTGGAGGAGCGCCTGGTTCTATCGAAACTTGGCCAGGGAACACAGCGTCTATCTCATCAGCCGGAGGCGGGGATTGCCCGCCCGTTACTCGATTCGGGACATGGCGGGCGATTATGCCCGCGTGCTGGAGGGTTGCATCGGATGCGCCGACGTGATGGGGATCTCCATGGGAGGCTACATCGCCCAGGACTTGGCGATCGATTTCCCGCGGTCCATCCGGCGGCTGATCCTCGCCGCTTCGGCCCAACGGCCGGGTCCAAACGGACCGGAGTTGGGCCCGCGTTGGACGGCCTGGGCGCGGGAGAAAAGGTGGCCGATGATTTGCCGTGACCTCGCGGCCCTCACGTTTCAGGGCTTGCGGCGGCCCCTCTACATGCTTCTCCTTCCTTTCCTTGCAAAGATCCGCCGGGGGAACCCGCCCAACCCGCAGGACTTCGTCGTTTCCGTTGAGGCTTGTCTCAACCACGACGCCTCGGGCCGCCTGGCCGCCATTCAGGCCCCGACACTGGTCATCGCGGGCGCGCAGGACGGGTTCTTCCCCCAATCGCTCATCCGCGAAACCGCCCGTCGCATCCCGGATGCGCGGCTTTGCCTCATCGAGGGCGCCGGGCACGGCGTTTTCGTCGAGCGGAAGCGCCTCTTTGACAGATTGATAAAGGAGTTTATCTAAAGCCAGGGAGCGGACCGGCGAGCTTCTCCCCCTAAGAAGCCATGAGGCTCCAACCGGTGGGACCAAAGCCAAAAGCCCGAACGAGAAGGATCGCGCCATGCTGAGAGCCAAACTTTTACAGCCGCTTAAACTTGGATTTGCAGCCGTTTCTGTTCTCTTGCTTTCCGGTGCGGAGTCTTTCGCCCAACCGAGGACGGGTCCGGGCGATTTCTGGGAGTGGCATCCAATGTGGGGTATGTGGGGTTTCGGAATGGGTATCATGATGCTGATCTTTTGGGCGGCGGTCATTATCGGGATTGTCGCGCTCGTCCGCTGGCTCTGGTCCCAGGGGAAAGGCGGGCCTTCCCTGGGCATTGGAAAAGAATCCCCCCTGGACGTTGCGAAAAGGCGTTACGCCAGTGGAGAGATCAACAAGGAGGAGTTCGAACAACTGAAACGCGACCTCACATAAGCCGGACATCCAACTACCCCTCGACCCTTTGGCAGGGGACAGCGGAAAACCGTTTCACGCATTGCTGAGACGCCCCCTCTCGCTGGGGAGGAGGGCGACTCTTGTTCTCCCCAGCCATTGCGCCGGGGGGCCGTGGAAGAATTTTTCAGCTTTCCTTGAGAACCTGACCGTCATCATGTTTTCGCCCTCTTAGGGACCCTAAGTTAGAGTACGTCTGCCCTTTATCAGGCGTTATTAACAGGAGCGCCTAATCGTTGACACGTCATTCTGAGTGCGGGTCGTTGGCCCGCACGAAGAATCTCGCCGTAGATCGTCTAAATTGCGAGACCCTTCGTGCGAGTCAGTGACTCTCGCTCAGGGTGACATGGCTGTCAATTATTTAGTGCTCCCCTTTAGTAACAGTGGCCGAGGCAAAGCGTGGCCACGAGGAGGCTAGGTCATGAAAAGGATCTGTGTAGCGCTGGTACTGGCGGCTCTGGCTTTAGGGGGCCCTCGCTATACGTTGGCCCATGACCGTGGAAGCGCTGGGCCCGGGTTTATGGGTAGGGGTCCTGGGATGATGGGCATGGGCCACGGGATGATGGGGTTCGGTCGGGGGATGATGGGGATGGGTCCCGGCATGATGGGCATGGGCCACGGGATGATGGG
>JBHIBA010000471.1:0-2869 GCA_046758845.1 Nitrospinota bacterium | reverse complement strand
TATTCAGGGGGTCTCCCGCGCGCGCGGCGGCGAGTAACGTGGCACCGCGGCGGAATGAGGCTCGTTCATACAATGGAGAGGAGGTGGCGTATTGAGCGGAAATCAGTGGAGGGCAGCGATCGTGGGTAGCTTCTTTGCCCTGAGCCTATCGTGGATCGCCTTCGTCCCACCTGGCGATGCTGCCGATCTCGGCAGGGGGAAAAAAATTTATAAATTGATGTGCCGGAAGTGCCATGGCAACAAGGGGAAGGGGGACGGCCCCAAGGGCAAGAGTCTGAAGAAAAAGCCTGCCGACTACACGAAGCCAGGGTTTTTCGACGAGCATCCCGATGCCGAACTGAAGAAGGTAGTGGTCGAGGGGAAGAAGCCGATGCCCTCCTTCAGGAAAAAGCTGAAGGACAAAGATGTCGATGACGTGATCGCCTACATTAAGACCCTGGCCGATGGGGGGAAGTGAGCGATGTCCCTTGCGGCCCCGCGGTTATGAGAGGCCTCTGGATCCTGGGGATGGCAGCACTTATTGCCGTCCTCGCAGGGGTGTTTCTCACCACCGTCTCCGGCCGACCGAAATCCCCGGAGCAACCCATGGCCTTCAGCCACAAGATCCACACGGGCGATAACCAGATCCCGTGTCTGTACTGTCACGTCAACGCCCGCCGGTCCATTGTTGCCGGCATTCCTTCCGTTCAGCGCTGCGTCGGTTGCCACGAGAATCTCCCGAGCGACAAGCCCGACACCGAAAAGCTCAAGGAATACTGGGACCGGGAAGAGGCGATTCGCTGGGCAAAGGTGACCTGGATGCCCGACTTTGTGTTCTTTGACCACTGGCCCCACATCCGTGCGGACCTCAAGTGCCAGACGTGTCATGGGCGTGTCGAGACCATGGATGAGATGGAGCAGGTCAAGGCGCTCACCATGAAATTTTGCGTGGACTGCCATCGGGAGCGAGAGGCGAGCATCGACTGCGCGACGTGCCACCGCTAGAAGGAGGTTCAGCGTTGAGGGCTCAGAGTTCAGGGTTGGTGGTTCAGAGCTAAAGGACCAAGGACGACCTTCTTGCCATGAACTGTGAAGCATGACCCGAGTTGGATGTTGGAGTTTGGACGCCTAACATGGAAGTGAATCGGCGAGATTTCTTCAAGATCATGGGGATCGGGGGGGGCACGGCCGCCATGGTGGGCTGCTCGGCCCAACCACCCGAGACGCTCATCCCGTATGTCGTTCCGCCGGAAGAGATCATTCCGGGCGAGGCCACCTGGTACGCCACGGTTTGCCGGGAATGTCCCGCCGGCTGCGGCATGTGGGTCAAGACCATGGGAGGTCGGGCCATCAAGGTGGAGGGAAACCCCGACCATCCGGTGAACCGTGGACGCCTCTGCGCCCGCGGACAAGCCAGCCTCCAGGGGCTTTATAACCCGGACCGGATCCGTCAGCCCTTGAGGAAGGGGAGGGACGACACATGGCGTCCGATCTCGTGGGAGGAAGGTGAAGGACTGCTCGCTGGCCGGTTGGCAGAGCTCAAGGGAAAGGGTAATCAGATCGCCTGTGTGACCCCACTCGTTACAGGTAGTTTGGACGAGTTCGTCGAGGCGTGGCTTCAGGCGTTGGGAGGGGGCCGACGCATCCGGTACGAGGCGGTAAGCTATGAGTCGCTCCTGGAGGCAAATCGGGCCACCTTCGGTATTTCAGCCATCCCGTTTTACAACCTTGAGCAGGCGGAACTGATCTTGTCCTTTGGGGCAGATTTCCTCGAGACGTGGCTGTCGCCCGTGGAGTACGCGCGCCAATTTGCCGCCATGCGAACCTACCGGCAGGGGCGCATGGGGCGCTTCGCTTACATTGGCCCTCGCCTCTCGTCGACCGGGGCCAATGCCGACGAGTGGATCGCCGTTCGACCGGGCACTGAAGGACTCCTGGCCCTCGGCATGATTCAGACCATCATTGCAGAGGGCCTGGGGACGTCCTTGCCAGCCCGCGAAGAGGCGGCGCTCCATGAGCTCGTGACGACTTTTACGCCTGCGGCCGTGGCAGAGCAAGCCGGGGTGTCCGTAGACAAGATCCGTGCGCTGGCCCACGCCTTTTCCATGGCCCACACCAGCCTGGCCCTGGCAGACGGCAAGACCCCCAACGGGATTGAGGCATGTCTCGCGGTCAATCTACTCAATTATGTTGTCGGCAATGTGGGGAAGACAATCCATTTCGGCCCCACAGCCGCGGCAGGGCAGGCCTCGACATACGGCGAGATGCGTAACCTCCTCGCAGAGATGGAGACAGGGAAGGTCTCCGTTCTGCTCTTGGCCGGTGTCAATCCGGTCTTCACCCTGCCGGAGGGGGAGCGCTTCCGAAAAGCGCTCGACAAGGTTCCCATGGTGGTCAGCTTCTCGAGCTTTCTTGACGAAACAGCTAACGCGGCGCACCTGATCCTGCCGGACCACACCTTCCTCGAGAGCTGGAGCGACCACGAGCCATGGGAAGGGGTCCGCGGGCTACAGCAGCCGGCCATGCGGCCTCTGTACGAGACTCGAGCCTTCGGAGATGTCCTCATATCTGTAGCCAAACAAATCGGGGCCGGACAGCGCTTCCCCTGGGAAAACTTTTTCGGGTATCTGCAGGACCAGTGGAAGGAACTCCACCGAACGCGCAAGCCACCAGAGGATTTCGATACCTTCTGGGCAGGGGTGCTCCAGCACGGCGGCCTCTTCCAAATCGCCCCCCCTCGGCCTGTTCGGTTGGACTCGGAGGTACTCCGGCGCCGATTCACGTCCCCCACCTTTGTCGGAGAGACTGACGGGCTCACGCTCATCCCCTATCCCTCCCCGTCATTTTATGATGGGCGGATGGCGAACCGCCCCTGGCTTCAGGAACTTCC
>JBHIBA010000470.1:0-2884 GCA_046758845.1 Nitrospinota bacterium | reverse complement strand
CGGGAAGTCGTCGTCTGCCGGGGGGAGCTGGTGGAAATCGGGGGCGGGTTCCGCATCCCGGAGGTGATGCTGCAAAGCGGCGCCATCCTCCGCGAGGTCGGGACGACGAACAAAACCCGCCTCTCCGATTACGCCCAAGCCGTCGGCGAGAACACCGCCCTGCTCCTCAAGGTGCACACCAGCAACTACCGGATCGTCGGATTCACCGAGGAGGTCACGGTGGCGGACCTGGTCCGCCTGGGCCGCGAGCGCGGCGTCGCGGTGATGGTGGACCTGGGAAGCGGCTGCCTCATCGACCTGCGCCCTCACCGAATGAGCGGCGAGCCGACGCCGGCGGACATCCTGACGCAGGGCGCCGATCTGGTGGCCTTCAGCGGAGACAAGCTCCTGGGCGGCCCTCAGGCCGGGGTCTTCGCCGGGAAACGGGAGCTGGTGGACCGGGCGCGCCGCCACCCGCTGATGCGGGCGCTGCGCCTCGACAAGCTGAGTTTAGCCCTCTTGGAGCGCACCCTCCTGGCCTACCTCGACCCCGATACCCTTCCGGGAAAAGTCCCCGCCATCGGCCTCCTCCTGGCGACGGAAGAAGAGGTGCGCGAGCGGGCGGTCAATCTTCTCTCGCGTCTGTCCGATCGGGCGAAAGAGCGCCTTTGCCCCGGGTTGATCTCCGGGGCGTCCCGCACGGGCGGGGGGACATTGCCTACGGAGGATATTCCCACCGCCCTGATCGCCCTCCGCCCCGGTTCATTCCGGGGCCTGGGTCTCGCCGAGATGGAGAGCCGCCTTCGCGCGATGGAACCGCCCGTCGTCGCGCGGATCCAGGACGACGCCCTCCTTCTCGATCTTCGGACAGTGTTCCCGGAAGAAGAAATCTTCGTCGTGAACGCTCTGGAGACCCTGGCCGAAGACGCGGCCCTTTGATCGGCCCACCGCCCGCTCACCGGAGCCTCGCTTGAAACAGGTCGTCCTTGGAACCGCCGGACACATCGACCACGGTAAAACCGCCCTGGTGAGGACCCTCACCGGTGTGGACACCGACCGCCTGAAAGAAGAGAAAGAGCGCGGCATCACCATCGACCTGGGCTTCGCCTCCACAGAGCTGCCCGGCGACGTCCGGATGGGAGTTGTCGACGTGCCGGGCCACGAGCGGTTCGTGCGGAACATGCTGGCCGGCGTCGGGGGGATCGACTTGGTGATGCTCGTCGTGGCGGCCGATGAGGGCGTCATGCCCCAGACGCGCGAACACCTGGCCATCTGCCAGCTCCTGGAAATCCAGGACGGGATCGTGGCCCTCACGAAAAAGGACCTGGTGGATGGCGAGTGGCTGGAGCTGGTGACCGAGGACGTCAGGGACTTTTTGAAAGGGACCTTCCTCGAGGGAAAGCCGATCATTCCCGTCTCTTCGCGGACGGGAGAAGGGGTGGAGGAGATCCGGGCCGCCCTGGCCGAGCGGGCTGCGAGCGTCTCCAACAAGAACGCCGATGGGCCGCTCCGCCTGCCGATCGATCGGATCTTCACGATGCGGGGGTTCGGCGTCGTCGTGACGGGAACGCTTTTCTGCGGACGCGTCCACCTGGAAGAGCGGGTGGTCCTCCAGCCCAAGGGCATCACGGCGCGGGTTCGGGGCGTCCAGGTCCACGGCGAAAACTTCAAGGAGGCCACTGCGGGGCAGCGGACGGCCATCAACCTTCAGGGGGTGGAAAAGGGGGGTCTCGAGCGGGGCGACGTCCTGGCCGCGCCCGACAGCCTTCAACCCTCCTACATGCTGGACGCCACCCTCCAGCACCTGCGCGACGCCCCCCGGCCCCTGAAGAACCGCGACCGCATCCGCTTTCACCAGGGAACGGCCGAGGCCATCGGGCGCGTGAGCCTCATCGGAGCCGACGCCCTTGAGCCGGGAGAGAAGGGCTACGTCCAGTTGCGCCTGGAGCGGCCCGTGGTCGTCCGTCCCGGCGACCGCTACGTCCTCCGGGCGTACTCGCCCGTCACCACCATCAGCGGGGGCAGGATCCTCGACAGCAATCCGCCGAAGCACCGCCGCCTGCGCCCGGAGACGATTCACCGTTTTGAGGCGCTGTCCGAGGCGGACGAGACGGCGAGGGCTGCCTTAATCCTCAAAGAAGCGGGCCGGAAGGGACTCGCCCTGGCGGAGATTTTGCCGCGCACGTCCACCAGCCGGAAGGGGATCGTGGCCATCCTGGAGGATCTGCGCAAGGAGGGTGTGGCCGAATGGGTCGATGGCCAGGCGGGCTGGGCCGTTCACCGTGAGGTTCTAGGGGGCCTGGAGGCCGAGGTCGTAGAGATCCTCACGCGGTTCCATCAGGGGAACCCCCTTCGCCCCGGAATCCCCAAGGAGGAGTTGCGGAGCCGCATCCCCGGCGCGCCGGAGAAGGTGTTCGGCCTCGCACTGAGGCGACTCGGCGGCAAAGAGATCATGATCGAAGGGGACGTTGTCAGGCTCCAGAGCCATCAGGTGAGTTTGGGGGCGGCCCAAAGCGAGCTTCGGGAAAAGATCGAAAGGTTCTACCTGAAGGCGGGCTTTCAACCGCCGCGGATCGAGGAGGTCTGCGAGCAGGTCGGCATGTCCCGCAAGGAAGACCGCGAGGTGGTTCAGGTCCTGGTGGGCGAAGGCGTCCTCGTCCGCATCAAGGAGGACCTCCTCTACCACCGCGAAAATCTGGAAAAGGTCAGAAAAACCCTGGCTGGTTATCTGGCCGAGAACCGCGAGATCTCCGCCTCCGGTTTCCGGGACCTCCTGGGGATCACCCGCAAGCACACCATCCCCCTCCTGGAGCACCTGGACTCCACGCGCTTCACGATGCGCGTGGGCGACAACCGGGTATTGAGGGAAAAATAATAGAGATCAGATTAGGGGGCCTTTTTGAAA
>JBHIBA010000469.1:0-2890 GCA_046758845.1 Nitrospinota bacterium | reverse complement strand
GACCGCCGAGGCGGCTGCCCCTCGAAGTCCGACCACAACGCCAGCCACTCTTCGTTGCGTCTTGAAGCGCTTTGTCTCAGCGGAGCCTTTCGATCTCCACTTTCGGACAATTCGCCAATTCCCGGGCGTGGACTTGCCCGGAGCTTACACGTGCCCTGGCCCGGAGCCAGTCGCGGAGACGTAACTCATGCTGATCATTCTCATCTCGCCCGCGCGGAATTCCTGATGAGCCCGCTAAAGAAGATTCTCCGAAGGGGAGTTCGTTAACGGTTGATGCCATCTCTGAGGGAGGAATCATCCCTTGGAAGAGGCCTCCCACTGGACAAAAGCTGTCCTTGGGTCAGCAAGGCAGGGGTGGGCCACCCGCACGGTCTCCTCGGGCCGGTAGGGAGCGAGGGGGAATCAGCCTTCGGTGCCACTGGGCATGGGAAAAGAACCTCCACCGTTCGACCGAGAGGCAGTGGCTACTCCTCGATCCCCGTTCGCCAGCCGCGATTGGGGGCCGTTGCTCCCCTCATGCCTGTAAAGAGGCCACGGATGGCCCTTTAGAAGCTGTCGTACGCGGCACAGATATTGCACCCATGCCTTAAAGTGAAGTTGGTAAAATCGTGCCTAAGGCGCCGAAAACACAATTGTGGTCCCCGCGGAACATGCTGAGCGGGAGAGGCACGGTGACGTACGAAAAGGCGGCAGCAGATGCATCGAAGCGAGCGAGGTCGAGAAGGAGGGTTCTCCCTCATCGAGGTCATCCTCGTCATAATGCTGGTGGGGATTATCTCGGCGGTGGCGATCCCCCGGTTTCGCACGATCCCCAAAGTGGGAGCGGTCGCGACGCGACTCGTCTCGGATATTCGGTATGCCAAACAGCTGGCCAACCGGACGCAAACGTTGTGCGGGGTCTACTTCATCGACAGCAGCTCGTATCGCGTCTTCCAGAATAACGACACCAACAACGCCGCCCTCTCTCCGGCGACGGGGACAGACTTTGTTGTCACCCTCTCCGGGTCGTTCTCGGGGGTGACGGTGTCCGCCAATTTTGGTGACACCCTCAAATTCGATAGCCTCGGCACGCCGCTCGACGGCTCCGACAACCCGCTAACTACGCCCCCAAAAAAGAATATTTCTGTCACCGAGGGCACTGATAAAGTAACCATTAGAGTGGAACCGAGCACCGGCATGGTGCATGTGCAGTGAAGCTGTGAGGACTCCATCGGGACGAGACAGGTGTCACCCTCGCACCTCCCGCGCCGATCCCGATCAGCACCACGGCCCCCTCATCTTCAAGCGGCGGTTCTCCTGTTCCACACGCCCTAGCCGTTGCTCTCGGGGGTGCTCACTCATCGTCCACTCCCTCCGCTTACCCCACCAACCGTCATCCCCGCCCCCCCTCGGCGTTGGCTTGTGCCCGATCTTCGGATGCCGCCCTTGGATCTCTCTTGCGTCTACACTCCTGCCCCGAATAACATAACGTCCTCAAAATAAAGCCGCGATCCTGGCTCGAGACCTTGCGACCGTCGCTGGTATGTCAATTGCACGACGAACACAGGGCAGGAACCCAACACACCGTCTCTGGGAAAGGGTCCGAGGAAGGCCGTGACCGAAAGCGGGGAGAAGAGGGGATCATGAAATACTTTTTCACGCGGCGGAAGTTTCTTATCCAGCCGCGCTTTCAGCTCGCACTGGCCGCCCAGGCGATACTCTTCCTTGTCCTCTACAGCGCCGCACTGGCATTGTTAATCCTGTACCCCAATGGTTTGACGCCCGAGGTCAAAAGACAGATCCTGTCCCTGCCCAACTACATTTGGCCACTGATGCTGGCCTTGGCGTTGGTCGTCGCGGCCCACGTGATTCTGTTATCGCATCGGATTGCTGGTCCATCGTTCCGTCTCGTGAGGGTCATCCAGCAGATGGTCACGGGGCACTACCAGCAAGCGATGACGCTCCGAAAGCATGACTCCTTGAAAGAGGTGGCCGAGAGCCTAACCCTCCTGGGTGACACACTGCACCGCCGCCGCCAGGCCCTTCTCGAGGAACTCGACAAGCTCCGGACGCGCCTCGAGCCGTATACAGACGACCTGCAAAGGGGTAAGGCCCCCCCGGCTCTGCAACACGACCTGGAGTGGATGGCCGAACAGATCCGCGTGCTAAAACGCCTCGCTGATGAAACCGACGTCCCGGGTGTCACCGAGCCCGCCGTGTCCGACGCCGACGTCACACCCAAGAGCGTCATGATGCCTTCGGCCCCGTTGGGCCGCGCATAAAAGTGCCCCCGGCTGCACCGAGGGGCGTCTGGTTTCATGTTGATAAATCCCCCCCTTTCCCACCCTGACTTTATCTTTTCCTGCAGGGAGTCAGAATCCCCGAGGGGTGGTTGACACGGGGGCAAAGCGAAGGAGCTGGAAGCAATGAGCCACCGTACCCCCCTCTTCCTCGCCTCCGCTGTCTCTCCGCCTCCTTGCGGGCCTGCCTGAGTTGCGATCGCCTTAGGCTCTGCTGCCACGTTCCGTGCAAAGCTTTCGGCTTGTTCCCTGCCTTGCGCATTCCACTACTCCTTGCCCATCGCCACCCTTCTCCAGGCTTCGCTGTGGACCTCTGCGATTCTGCGCTGGCGGTTCTCCATGCCTATTCTCGATGAGAATGCATGACAGTGGACTTACTTCGTCCAAAGAGCTTGTGGGCGGTTTCTGCCAAATTTCTGCCTGGTAAATGGTGGAGAATGACGGAAAAAGAGGGTGCCGATTGGCTACGTCAAACGGGGTCTAATTACCTTATTTCAATGGGGAGTAGCGAGGCTGGACGACTACTTGGACTACCCCAAAAATTTGGACACCGGGGCCGATTCCATTCCGTGGGCCTCGGCCACGGCCGGGTAGGTGACATGTCCGTTGAC
>JBHIBA010000468.1:0-2895 GCA_046758845.1 Nitrospinota bacterium | reverse complement strand
AGGACGTGGACATCCGCGATCCCTTCCAGCGGGAGTGGGCGCTGGCCTGGCGGGTTCAACCCCACCGGGACTTCTTCACCCTCTCCAACGCCGCCCCCGTTCTCCTGGACCCTTCGGCGGGCCATCACGGGCAGAGCCTTTGGGAGAAACGGGGCTCCAAGATCCTCATCGACGCCACCAAGCCCTGGCCCGATTTTCCCGACGTATCCCTGCCGCCCCAGAAATACCTGGACCGCGCGGCGGAGCAGTGGGACAAGTATGGACTCACCGATTCTTCGAAGCCGTAGGAGGGAGTCGATGATTTCAGAAACCACCCTCATCAAAGGCGGAAGGCTCATCGTCGAGACCTGCATGCACGTCGAGGCGGGCGAGAAGGTCGTCATCCTTTACGACGAAGACCACGAGCGCCACGCCAAGGTCCTCTCGGGCCTTTGCTTCGCCCGGGGCGCCTTCCCGGCCATGATCGACATGACGCCCTACGTCACGGCGGGCCAGGCCGACACCCGCTACCCCATGGCGCCCCCCGAGCACATCGCCCGGGCCATCGTGGACGCTGACGTGACACTGATCTACACGAATCTGGAGTGGGCCAACCGCTTCGCCCACATTCCCTGCGTCCGGCAGACCGTGGACGCCAACCACCGCATCGCCTCCATCGAGGAGGGAATGGACCACTGGGTCCTCACCGATGAGGACATCTCCATCGTCTCCAAGCGATGCGCCGACCTGGGGGAGCTGGCCAAGGGGGCCAAGACCATCCGGGTCACCTCCCCGGCGGGCACGGACCTGCGCGTTATTATCGAGGGCAGGCCGGCGCTGGTTCTTCCTCCGGTCAAGCAGAACGGTATCATGATGTCGCCCATCCCGCTGTGGACAGAAGTGGCTTGGGCCTGCGTGGAGGACAAGACCGAGGGACGCATCGTGGTGGACGGCATCCAACTGGGGATCGGGATGCCCGGAACCCTTCCCCACCCGATCGAATGGACTGTCGAAGGGGGAAAGGCGGTGGCAATCGACGGAGGCGCCGAAGCGGAAGCCCTGAAGAAGACCATCGCCGGCGTCCAGAACGTGGAAATCATCGGGGAGGTCGGCGTAGGCATCAGCGATAAGCCCCCCTTCGGCGGACCGTCGGAAAAGGGCAAGCTGGGGACGGCCCACTTCGCCCTGGGAGACAACATTCACGCCTACCCGGGGGGACAAAACGACTGCAAGCTCCATCTGGACGGGTCCGTGCGGAGCTGCACGTTCATGGTGGATGATACCGTCGTCGTGGAGAACGGGCAGTGGAAGCTGTGACGGCGTAGAACGATCTCTATAAGCGGGATGTGAGAAAGATGGCCCAGGGCTTGCGCACTTTTCTTTCAGATATCGAGGCGAACTTTCCGGGGGACACTGTCCGGGTGGAAAGGGAGGTCGAGCCGCGATTCGAGCCCCCGGCGTTCATCGTCCGCCTGGAGCGACAGGGGCGTTTTCCCGTCGTCTTCTTCGAGCAGGTCCGCGGGTCCGAGCTTCCCGTCGTCATGAACGTCCACGCCCAGCGGCGTTACCTCGCCGCGGCCTTGGGTGTGGATGAGCAGGACTTCCTGGAGGAATACATCCGCAGGGAGACGGCCCGCATCCCCCCCGTGATGGTTGAGACGGGGCCGGTCAAGGAGTTCATCCAGAGGGGCGAGGACGTCGATGTGACCGCGCTGCCCGTCATCACCCACAACGCCCTGGACGACGCGCCCTATATCACAATGGGCGTGGCGATCACGAAAAACCCCGTCACGGGGAAGCGAAACGTCGGCCTTTACCGCAACCGACTGATTGCGCGCAACCGGATCGGCCTGTACTACAGCTGGGGCAAGCACATCCAGTATTTCCACAAGGCCCGGGAGGAAGAGGGTCGGCCGCTGGATGTGGCCATCGTTATCGGGATGCACCCGGCCCTGTACATGGGCTCCCAATCCATCCGCTCGGCCGCCTGGGACGAAGATGAGTGCGAACTCGTCGGGGGCCTCCTGGGCGAGCCTCTGGAGCTCGTGAAGTGCGAGACGGTTGACCTGGAGGTCCCGGCTCAGGCGGAGATCGTCATCGAAGGAAGACTGCTGCCAGAGGTCCGCAGCCGGGAGGGTCCCTTCGGGGAATATAGCGGGTACTACGGCCAGGAGGTGGACGTTCCGGAGGTTGAGGTGACGGCCGTCACCCGCCGCGCGGATGCCATCTACGAGGATTGCGCCACGGGCGCCAGCGAGCACGTCCTGCTGGCCGCGGCCCCTCTCGAAGGGTCGCTCCTGCGGCAGTTGCGGACGGTTGCGCCGACGGTTTCCCAGGTTCACATCCCCAGCGCGGGCGTCCTTTACCTGGCCTTCGTCTCCATGAAAAAGGTCAACGAAGGGGACGCGAAAAACGTCCTCCTCACCGCCCTCGGAATGAACCACTTCCTCACCCTTGCGGTTGCCGTGGACGAAGACGTCAACGTCTTCGACCCGCGCCAGGTCCTGTGGGCCGTTGCGACCCGGACTCAGGGGGACAAGGACATTTTTGTCGTGCCTTACGCCAGGGGGAACCGTCTCGACCCCATGACGTATAACACCGTCAGGAACCAGCGTGACGGGATGGTGACCAAGGTGGGAATCGACGCCACCCAGCCGATTGATTTGCCTTATGAGCTCCCGAAACGGCTGTCGAACCCGCTTGTGGATCTGGTGGACCTGGGCGACGTTCACTCTTGGAAGGGGTTGGAGGAAGCGCTCCGGGCGCGGCTTGAGATGCCCCAGCGATCCCGGTGAAGGCCCCTGCCCCGGGTTTTCGACCGTTACATTCGGTTGAGCATCGCGCATGAGACCGTTTGAGTGCCATTCGCCCGAGTCCGTTGAGGAGGCCTTGCGCCTTTTCGAGCGGTTCGGCGAA
>JBHIBA010000467.1:0-2899 GCA_046758845.1 Nitrospinota bacterium | reverse complement strand
TGCCGAATGAACCCTTCAGCCTTCGCGGTGATCCTGGCGGGCGGCCCGGGAACCCGCCTTTGGCCCATCAGCCGCGGGCGAAACCCAAAGCCCTTCCTGAAGCTGAGAAACGGGACCTCGCTCCTGCAGGCCACCTTCAGGCGGCTTCGCGGCGTGATCCCCCCATCGCGGACGTTCGTTGTGACGGGAGCCGGCCTGGGCCGGGCCGTGGCGGAAGAGCTTCCCCGCCTGCCCAAAGAAAACCTCTTGCTGGAACCGACGGGGCGGAACACGGCGGCCAGCATCGGCTACGCGGCGATCCACGCGCGCCGACGCGACCCAAGGGCCCTGCTGGCGGCGCTTCCCGCCGACCACTTCATCCGAGATGAGGGGAAATTCCGCAAGCTGCTCCAGGCCGCCCTGGCATGGTCTTGGGAAACGGAGGACATCGTAACGCTGGGTGTGGCCCCCGACCGGCCGGAGACGGGATATGGCTACCTCCGGCGGGGGGAGAAGAGGGGAAACTCAGGCGGATACCCCGTCCACCGCGTGGCGGCGTTCGTCGAGAAGCCCGACCTCAGGCGGGCCCGGAGATATCTGAAAAGCGGGGATTACGCGTGGAACAGCGGGATTTTCATCCTCTCGGCCGAACGGGGGCTCAAAGAGACCGCGCGGCGTCTTCCGGGCCTGTATCGGGGACTCGCCAGGATGGAAAAATCCCTCGGGACAAGGTCCGAACGCAAATCGCTGGAAAGGGCTTTTCCACGGCTTCCTTCCATTTCCATTGACTTCGGGATCATGCAAGCCGCGGCCTCGGAGGGCGGCGTGGCCTCCCTCCCCTTGCGGGCTGGGTGGAGCGATGTCGGGGATTTCGGCGCACTTGGCGACTTGCTGGCTGACAAGTCCGGGGGAAACTGTGTCGTCGGGTATCACGTCGGCGTGGACAGTTCCAACCTGATCGTCTATGCTCCGGGAAAACTTGTGGCCACCCTCGGGGTGAAAGACCTGGTCGTCGTGGATTCGGAGGACGCGACGTTGGTCTGCCCGCGAAATCAGGCACAGGATGTCCGGAGGGTGGTCGAGATGCTGAAGCGGAAAAAGCTGGAGAACTATTTGTAAGCGTCGGATGACCGTTCCATTCGGCGGAGGGACGCCGGTCGCATCGAGGCATTGGTGGACTATCTGAAGGCTTTTCTCCTGGGCGTCCTTCAGGGCCTGACGGAATTTCTGCCCGTCAGCAGCTCTGGGCACCTGATCGTTTTACAAAAGGTCTTGAACGTTCAGGGACCCGTTCTCTTTCTCGATGTCATGCTTCACGGGGGGACCCTCATCGCCATCCTGGCGGTTTTCTCCCGGGACATCCGGGAGGTGGCAACCTGTATGTTCTCAAAGGGCGGGGGGGACTCGCCCGCAGCCGCACGGACGGGTTGGCTGGCCGTCCTGGCCGCCCTTCCCGTCGGCGTGGCCGGCGTCTTGCTCCAAAAATGGATTGAGAAGTTGTTTCATATCCTCCCGCTGGTTGGCGGGATGTTCCTGATCACCGGAGTCCTTCTGTTCGCCGTGAAGAGCCGGAAGGGAGATCGGAAGGAAGACGCCCTGGGTGTCCGCGACGCGCTTTGGGTGGGAAGTTACCAGGCCGTGGCCCTGCTCCCCGGGATCTCCCGCAGCGGGGCGACCATCGCGGGCGGTCTTCTCCGGGGGATCGACCGGGAGCTGGCCGTCCGGTTTTCGTTCTTGATGGCCATCCCCGCGATTCTGGGCGCCTTGATCCTGAAACTGCTGGAACTGCCCGAGCAAACGGGCGGAATCGGCTTCGGGCCGGTCCTCCTGGGAACGGTGACCGCCGCCCTGTCCGGCTATCTGGCATTGAGATGGCTGATCCGTCTGACCCTCTCCGGGCGTCTGTACTATTTCTCGTACTACCTGTGGGGGCTGGGCCTCAGCGTCCTCCCGAGCGGGTTTTTCTAACACGGGCGTCGGGTTTCGGACGGCGTCAGCCCTACTCATCACCCCCAATCCATGTCCGCGGTAAAGACCGACAATCAAGTAGAAACACCGGCTGAACGCCGGATAAAATTCACGCTGTTGGCGGTCCACGCCCATGCGGACGACGAGTGCAGCGGGACGGGTGGACTATTCATCCGGGCGGCGCAGGCGGGTCACAAGACCGTCCTGGTCACCTGCACCAACGGGGAGATGGGCGAGGCCAAGGACCCCCGGTTTCCGCTGAACCCCCGGGATGACCCCGAGGACCGCCGACGCCTGATCGAGCTGAGGGCGCAAGAGCAGGCCGCTGCGGTCAAAATCCTGGGCATCGCCCGCGTCTACACCCTGGGATACCGGGACTCGGGCATGGCCGGCTGGGATCAGAACAAAGACCCCGGCGTTTTCGCCAACGCGGACTTGAACGAGGTCGCCCGAAGACTCGTCCGGATCATCCGGGAACACCGGCCGGAGGCCGTCGTCACGTACAACGAGAAGGGAGGCTACGGCCACCCCGATCACATCATGGCCCACCGCGCGACGATGGCGGCCCTGGAAGCCGCAGAGAACCCCTCCTTTGAGGCCGGAGGCCTGGAGCCTTGGCGGGTGAGGAAGGTGTATTACACCGCCTGGGCGCGGAGGGACATCATTCGGCTTTGGAAGGCGCTGAAGCTTCTCAGGAGGAAAACACCCCTGGATGACCCCGACTTTCGCCCGGAGGAGGTCGGCACGCCGGAAGAAGCCATCACCACGCGGGTTGACGTCCGGGGCGTTCTCCGGCGCAAGCGCCGCGCGCTTTATACCTACCGGAGCCAGATGGGGGTATGGGGGATTCGGACCCGGTGGTGGTGGCTGATGTCATTCGGCGGCCGGTGGATCTTTCCGTACGAGTCCTTCGTGTGCGTCCGAAGCGACGTAGAGATTCACCCGCCGGAGC
>JBHIBA010000466.1:0-2917 GCA_046758845.1 Nitrospinota bacterium | reverse complement strand
AGGGGCGGGCGACACCTCCATGAAGCACTTGGGAGTCGATCCGTTGCGCCCCCAAGAATGCGAGGATGCGGTCCATTGCCTTCGGGCTCTCCTGGCTGGGGAAGACGCCACGTTTCGGGGACAGAAAATTCCAAAGCTCGCCTATCATGAAGGGAGACGGATACCCATTTATCTGGCGGCCAACGGTCCCCGGATGTTGCGCGCGGCCGGTAGGTGCGCCGACGGTGTCATGGCCTCAGTGGGCGTCGCCCCCGAACTCGTCCAATATGTATTGGATTCGGTGCGGGAGGGAGCCGAGAGCGCCGGTCGCGCCCCGGAAGCGATCCGGGTTGCGCTGCACGTCGGGTGCGACATCTCGGAGAACAGGACCCAGGCCAGGGAAAACGCGAAAACCTATGTAGCCCGGCGGGTGATTGCCCCGCTCCCCCCCGGCTTGACCGGATTTTCGAAGGAGGAGAGAGAGGAATTCAGCAAGGCGTACTCTCTTTCAGGCCACCTCCAAGTGAACGCGCCGCACGCCCGCCTGGTCCGGGAAGAGTGGATCGATCGTTTCGCCCTGGCGGGGACCGCAGAAGAATGTCTGGAGAGGTTGCATCTGTTTGCCGACATGGGGGTGGATGAGGTGCTCCTGCTTCCAACCACGCCAAGCTCTGTGGACTTGATTCGAACCTGTGCCGAGTCCATCCTTCCCAGACTCCGGTAGCCCATTTCCAATCGAGACGGGGAGCCGATTCCAGGATGGCTGATCTCCGGGCGCTTCTAAAACCTCGTTCCGTCGCGGTGGTGGGGGCCAGCGAGGAGCCGGGACGAGGCCGGAACGTCATGGCCAATTTGCTCTTGGCCGGATTCGACGGCCCGATCGTTCCCGTGAATCCAAAGTACAGTTCGGCCGCCGGTCTTCCTTGCATCGGCGACCTCTCTGCGCTTCCCCATCCCGTGGACCTGGCCATTTTCGCCATCCCGGCCCCCGCCGTGGCGCCTGCCCTCCGCAAGGTGTCCCGCGGCTCCGTAGGAGCGGCCATCGTCCTCTCCTCAGGGTTCGGCGAATCGGGAGAGACCGGCAAGGCGCTTGAGAGGGACTTGATCTCCGCCGCCGAGAGCTCGGGGACCAGGGTCTGCGGCCCCAATTGCCTGGGTCTCATCAACGTTCAGGACGGGATGGCGGCGTACAGTGCTTCCCTCAAGCAACCCCCGCGGCCGGGGAGGATCGGGGTCGTTTCTCAGAGCGGGACCCTTTGCATCGGCTTGATCCATGCCCGGGCCGACCTTGGATTCAGCTACATCATCTCCACGGGAAATGAGGCGGACGTGAGATGCGATGAGTGCATCCGCTTCCTTGCGGATGACCCTCAGACCGGACTGATCGCCCTGTTCCTGGAAGGCGTCGGGTCGCCGCAGGGTTTTCTTGAGGCGTTGGATGCCGCCGAGCGGGCCGCCAAGCCCGTTGTCGTTCTCAAGGCGGGGCGATCCATCGGCGGGCGGCGCGCCACGCTTGCCCACACCGGCTCGCTGTCCGGGTCGGAAAGGGTGTTCTGCGGTCTGTTTGCGCAGAAGGGCGTCATCCAGGTTTCCGACTTGGACGAACAGCTCGCCACCCTGAGTCTCCTGTCGCAGGGCCGGCGCCCCGCCGGAGCGGGCGTCGGGATCGTGACCGTCTCCGGCGGGCAGTGCGCCCTCCTCTGCGACGCGGCCGAAGAGATTCCCCTGGACCTTCCCGAACTTGCGCCCGAAACCTCCACGAGGCTGCGGACCGTCATGCCGGGTTTTGCCACCATCGCGAATCCGTTGGACACCACGGGCGCGGGAGTTGTCCGCCGAGATATCTATGGAGAGTCTCTACGCATTTTCAGCGAGGACCCCCGCCTGCACCTGATCGCCGTCCTGCAAGACCTCCCCGCCGGCCTCGGCGCGGATTCCCAAAGGCATTACCAGGGGATATGCGAGTCCGTTGTCCAAACCGCCCGGTCCACCGACAAGCCAACGGCCGTCTTCACCCAATTCAGCGGCACGATGGACCCCGAGATGGCAAAGACCTTGAGGGAAGGGAACGTCCCCCTTTTGCAGGGGCTGGGTCCCGCTCTTCGGGCCATCCGAAACTGGATCTCGCACTCGGAGAAGAGGAGAGCCGGCCGCTCTGCACAGGCGGGCCCTGAAAGCGTCCGAGACGACGATTTGATTCTAAGACTGAAAGCGGCGAAAGGACCCCTGACGGAGAGGGAGAGCAAGGAAATCCTGGGCCGCTGCGGCATTACCGTCGCCCGGGAAGCTCTCGCGGAATCCGAGTCCGAAGCCCTCCGCCTCGCCGAATCCTTGGGCTTCCCCGTGGTGTTCAAGGTGGATTCTTCCGATCTTGCCCACAAGAGCGAGGCCGGGGCCGTTCGCCTTGGGATTTTCTCCCCCGATGGAGTGCGGTCCGCCTATGGGGAGATCCTTTATGCTGTCCGCCGGTACCGACCCGATGCGAAAGTCAACGGGGTCTTGGTGCAGGAACAAATTCCCCCGGGTGTCGAAGTCATCATCGGGCTGGCCACCGACGATCAATTCGGAAAGACGGTCTTGGTGGGATTGGGCGGAGTTTGGGCGGAAGCCCTGGAGGACGTATCCGTGCGGCTGGTTCCGATCTCGCGTCGGGACGCGGAGGAAATGTTGGATGAGCTGCGGGGCTCAAACCTGCTGGGTGGGGTTCGCGGCCGAGGACCTTCGGACCGGGAAGCAATCATCGAGGCCTTGCTGGCGCTCTCTGAGTTTGGGCGTCTCTATGGTGATCTCGTGAAGGAGGTGGACGTCAACCCACTCATTGTCGGGCCCGAAGGAACAGGGGCGAAAGCGGCGGATGCACTCATCGTGCCGTTTTGAAAACCGGCCGGATTTCCAGGGGGGCTTTTTTGAAAAACCGCCCCCCTGGACCCCCTGAAAA